>NZ_CP113930.1:685000-1027500 GCF_029392095.1 Lactobacillus sp. ESL0700 | reverse complement strand
GTTTCTAGATAAGAAAGGTCACTTTGGTTGCGTGCGTTTTCAATTTGCGCGAAATTCGTGCCACCACTACCAGCAACATCGAACCACTTAAAGCCTTCATTTTTTAGTAGCTGAATAGCTGACTGGTCAAGGCCAAAGCCAACTTCCTTAATGATTATTGGAACAGTGATTTCTTGCCGTAAACTTCTAAGATTATCTAGCCAGCGAAAATCACGTTCACCTTCAGGCATCGCAATTTCTTGAACCGTATTTAGGTGTACCTGTAATGCATCAGCCTGTAATTCGCTGACAATTTTTTGGGCATCTTTAGGTGCCGTTTTTGCATTAATATTAGCGATAATAATCCCATCAGGATTAGCTTCACGAGCCACTAAAAAGCTATCTAATTGTACATGTTCTTTAACTAAAATACTGGCTGAACCAAGAGCAAGAGCAATCTTAGTTTGGTTAGCAATTTTGCCCAGCTCTTTGTTAATCAATAATGACTTAGGCGAGCCACCAGTCATCGCGTTAATGAAGAAGGGCGCATTAACCGCTTTACCAAACATTGTTGTTTTAATTGCCTCTAAATCAACTCGAGTTTCTGGCAGTGCCGGCCGTAATAAATGCATTTGGTCAAAGCTGTTGGCTTTTTCGGGTTCAAAAAAAGTTTGGGCTAAAGTTAAATGTTCTTCTTTACGTTTAGATCTGATTGACATTTTTTCTCCTATTGGGCAAATTTAACCTGATGAACGTGGAAGTTGAGGGGCTGAATGCCATTTTCCTGCCACTGACTTTCTAATGCAGCCACATCAGTTGTTTCATCTGCAATTACAATGCCGCAGTCGCCGTTGCCAGCACCAGAAGTCTTAGCGGCACCGCCGAAATCTTCGGCAATGTTAATTAACTTGGAAAGCCGCGGAATTTCAATTGCAATTTGATTAATTTGAGCAAAATGCTGCAGCAGGCTACGATTAACGCGGATTTGCTTTTTAATTAAGGCAATATTATTTTGTTCAAAACCAGTAATCATCTTTAATACACATTCGCGTGATGCTTGCAAAAATTCACGATATTCACCATTTAAGGCAGCACGATTCGCATTAGTTTCATCAACTAGTCGTGAAGTTGATGCTGGTTTGTGGCTCCAGCCAATCATTAGACGCATCCCTTCCGGCGGCGTCAACAATTGAATCTTCAACCCTGGCCATGCTTCATTTACAATGCTTGATAAAGTCTTGCTAGCCAGTTCGTTAGTCAACCATGCCTTATCAAAGGTTTGGTAGGCCAGCCAACCACCGTAAACACTCGCGGCAATATCACCGGCAGAGCCATTACCCTGAACGGAGTAGTGCGAAATTGCGGATAATTTATAAACTAATTCATTGCTAAAAGGTACATTATAAAAGCGTAAAATTGCTTTAACTGTTGCCACGGTAACCGCCGCACTGGAACCCAGGCCGTATTTTTTGCCATCAGCTGAATCTAAGTCAGAATTAACGTGCAGGTCGTAAACCTTCATTTTAATATTCTGTTCAATACAGTAACGTTCTGTATAAGAAATTGCGGCTAAAATATATTCAAACGGATTGTCACGGTTATCAATTACCATTTTGGCGCCTTTACGCACCCAATGAATTGAGTCCTGTGAATACTGCTTGGAGTGGATTAGGCCCGTTGTTGACTTGCTTTTAGTAATTGAAACCCGAATAAACTGGTTAACTGCGACTAAGATTGCAGGACAATCTTGTTCTAAAACAGCATATTCACCAGCAATATATAATTTTCCGGGTGCTTGTTCTGTGATCAATTAATTTAATCTCCTAATCAATTAAATTACGCTAATTAGTCCAGGCATGAGATACCTGGACCAAAACTTGCATTTACTATCTTAGCATTCTTGAACACAGACACAAATGAATTGGTCACATCTTTTACATTTCTTAACTGGCAGAGAACTTTAACGTTGGGGCCGGCATCGATTGTGTAGTAACATTCAATCCCGCGCGCGCGCAATTGGGTAACTAACTTAATAGCTTCAACAGTGTCCGGCTCAAAATAAGTAAAGCCAGGCTGCGCTGTTAAATTAATTGCGTGCATCTCGCTGGCATTAAGTTCGGCCAGTTGACCCAAACGAGTAAAATCATTTTCTTGAATGGCAGACATCATTTGCGCCATTTCTTGCTCATTACGCGCCAGCCACGGCTTAAAAAAGGGCGAAGATTGTGCTTGTTTCATCCCACCAGTTGATGACAATTTTTTAGGCTGCTGATTTAATTCAATTGCCAAAAGGTGTAAGTCCATTTGCGGATTTTCGTCTAAAGCGTAGGCATAAGAGGTCGCATCATCCACGCCTTTTTGCCAAATAGCAAAACCGCCATAGATTGATCGGCTGGCAGAACCTGAACCAAGCCGAGCTAGGCGCGACAAGTGCCGCCGATTAATGTCTAACTCGTAGTACGCGCAAAAAGCCCCAGCCAATGCCGCAAAAGCAGAACTTGATGAGGCTAGGCCTGCGGCTGTTGGTACGTGATTAATCGAATAAACGGACAATGAACCCGTCACGTTAAAATGCTGTTGCAATTTTTCAAGATAAGCAAAAACCCGCTGGGCACTTTTCCCAGTTTGTTCAATATTATTAAGGAAAAAATGATTTCCCGTTGTACTCGCTGTAATTCTAGTATCCGTATAAAACTGATCCAGAGTCATTGACAGACTCGACATTAACGGCAGTCGCAGCTGGTCGTCTGCCTTACCCCAGTATTTAATCAACGCAATGTTTGTATGTGCTCGAACTGTCTTCGCCATTAAATTTCCTCAATCCATGAACCAGTGATTAACGTTTGACTGCTGGTCGCTATTTTTTCCGCTGTTTTCCTGTTAGGGCATAGAGCAATCACAATGCCGCCCAGACCGCTGCCAGATAATTTAAAGCCTAAAGCCCCATTAGCTAAGGCAAGTTTCTCTAGCTGGTCAATTTTAGTGGTGGCTAACCCAAACGCCTGCAGAATTGCTTGCGCCTGACTAAAAATATGACCAACCTGAATTTGATCTTGGTTAAGCCATGCCGCTTTAGTTGCAGTAGCTAACTGTCCTAGTTGGGCAATCATTTGCTTTTTAGCAGGATCGGCAATCATTTGCGTGTGAACCTGGTTAACTGCTTCTTTTGTGCTACCAAGTTCTCCAGTATCCATGATTAGCAAGGTGGCTCCCAGTTTTGCATTGAGCGTTTTAGGTCCCATTTTTTGGTTAAAAAAGACTAAATTAGCAGAATTAACAGTTGCCGCATCAAGACCGGAGGCCTTACCGTGATTAATCATTTCGGCATGGTTGGTAATCGCCATGATTTCTTTCTCCGTCAGGTTTAGCGCAAAATACTCGTTCATTGCCTTAGTTGTGGCCAGAGCAACGGTTGCACTGGAACCGAAACCACGTTCCGTTGGAATTTCACCGGTATAAGTGATTTTAAGTGGCGCATTACTATCTGCCTTAGTAAGCATTGTCTTGACCACATATTTTAACCCGTCATATTCATCTGGCGCAGTAAAAAAGGGCCCGTGATAGCGAGCAGTATCCATCCACATGGTTGAGCTCGGTTCAACACTAGCTTTAATCTGCAAGGACATAATCGGCATGGCAAGGGCATCGTAACCATAAACAACTGCGTGCTCACCAATCAGGATAACTTTGCCATGTGCTAAATAACTACATTTCATTTTATTTAAGATCCTTAATGTTAGTAAAAAATTGCGGCTCCTATGCTAAAATATTAGCTAAGGAGAAGTGAACAAATGATCAAGATTCTAGTCGGTCGCCAAACAGATCCCTTGCAAGAAAAAATTCTGCAACTAGCAATTGAAAATTATCAAAACCAGCCAGAACATGAAACTTTTATCATTGTACCTAATCATATTAAGTTTACCACAGAAATTAGGGCAATAAATAAGCTTGCGCTGAGTCAAAAGCAAGTTGAGCAATCAGTGAAAAATCTGCAGGTTTTGTCGTTTTCACGACTAGCCTGGTACTTTTTAAAAGACGCTGAAGAAGGACTGCCGACGCAATTAGATGATGCGGCTGCGGCCATGCTGCTGGCAAAAATTATTGAAAACCAGCGTGATCAGCTGCATTTATTTAAGAACGTTACTGTTAATTCTGGCTTAGTCAAGCAGCTCTATGACACCATTTTGCAGGTGCGGGCGGGTAACTTAGACCTCGACGAACTTGATGACAGTAATTTAGATTTAGAAACGAAAAACAAAATTGCGGACTTGCGCGTTATTTATGATGCCTTTATCACAGAAATTACGGATAAGTTTTCAACCAAGAATGAAGTGCAGCTGCAGTTAAACGAATTATTAGCTAGCAAAAAAGACTTGGGCAAGACGGATTTTTATTTCAGCGATTTTTCTCACTTTTCGCTGCAAGAAAGTCTGACTATTAAGCTGCTCATGATGCATGCTGGCAATGTTACCTTGGCCTTTAAGACAAAGCTGGGCCAAATTGATTCTGATGCCGAGGCTGGCGATTACGACTATGTTATTCAAAAAACAATTGGCCAATTAACGCATTATCTTGATGATCATAACTTAAATTATCAGGTTATTGGAACGCCAATTGCACCTAAGCAATCAAATCGTGAGTTACTAAATGAGTTTTGGACGGGAACAACTGCCGTACCTGAGAAAATAAATCAGGTCCAGTTAGTGCGTGCCGATTCGCGTTACGCTGAAGCTTACTTTGTCGCCCGCACAATTTACCAGCAAGTAGCTCTGAGTAATTATCGCTACCGTGATTTTTTGGTATTAGCACCCAATTTGCATGAATATGAAACCTACTTGACGCCAATTTTGCGGCAAAATCAGATTCCCTTTTTTAATGATCTGCAACAGGAGATGAAGTACCATCCCTTGGTAGTGCTGATTGAGAATATTGCTCAGCTACTTACTAGACCCCTGCAAACCAGCAACTTGCTAGCGATTTTAAAAACGCGACTGTTAATTCCGGATTGGTATCAAGAAGAGGCCGCCTATATTCACGATGTTGACGAGCTTGAAAACTTTGTCCTAGCACACGGAATTAACCATAATTTGTGGCGCCGCGATTTTACCAATTATGTGGCTGCGGAAGTCATTAGATTAGATAAAATTCCTAATGAAGTTGCTAACATCAGCAAGCTTAAGGATTATTTTGTCAAGCGAATTTCAGACTTACTTACTGAAATGAAAAAAGAGACTGATAGTCAACGCGCTGTTACCATTTTCTTTAACTTTTTAACCCAAAATGGGGTTCCTAAACGTTTGGAAAAATGGCGTGAAGATGCTCAAGAGCAGGGCGAATTGCAACAGGCGCAGCAGCCCGAACAGGTCTGGGACTTATTAATCAATTTGCTTCACGATTATCTATTAATTAATCCCGATAAATTCGACATTGACAGCTTTTTTTACGTGTTAACCAATGGCTTCAAAGAAGCAACGTTTTCGCAAATTCCGTCTACTCTTGATGCGGTCAACCTGTCTGAAATGGGGATGATTCAGACCAGCGGCTACAAGCAGGTCTTCATTATTGGGGCAACCAGCAACAATCTGCCCGCAATTCAAAACACCCCGGGCTTTTTAAGTACGGAAAACTTAGACAAGTTGAGTCAAGCGTTTGGTGAGGACTCTTACTTAGAGGACCGCCAGCAACTGAGCAATTTAGATCAGAATTACCAGTTTGGCGTGTCGCTTGCGCTGGCCCAAGATAAGGTTTACCTGTCTTATCCCGTCTTAAACGCTGCAAATGAGGAGCTTGAGCCCTCAATTTATTATGAACGACTGAAAAATGCTGGTGCGCCCGAATTTAGTCAGCACAACTTGCCGGATAAATTACAGGATTTGCTGTCATTTTTAACTAATCCTGAAGCCAGCCTCGGTTATTTAACTTATTTGAATCAAAATAAGCCGCAGACTCAGGTTCAGCAATTATTAACCCTGACGCAAAAGTATTTACCACAAAAAACGGCAATGGTTCTTGAAGCCAGTCAATTTGATAATCGGCCGGAAGATATTGGTCCAGAATTAGCCCAAAAATTATACGGTGAAAACCTCAATTCTTCGGTTTCGCAGTTAGAAACTTTTTACGAAAATTCCTACGAATATTTCTTAAATTATGGTTTGCGGCTAAGAAAACGGTTTGAAAATGAGCTTGATGTGATCCAAGCTGGTAATTACTTTCATGAGACCTTTGATCGGTTAGTTAAGGAATTAAACCAGCAAAAGCTCGACTTAGCAGAAATCGATCAGGCAACCTTACAGAGACTGCTCGAATTGGCGCGGGCAAAAATGCAGGATGAGACTAAATACCAGCAGTTAATGAATGACCCGTTTAACAAGTACCTATTTAGGTGTTTAGACCAAACGACAACTAAAGTCGCCAATAATTGGCACCGTTCTTTGCAAAAAACACCACTGCGGGCCAAATATTCAGAATTAAGTTTTGGCCTAGGCGAAAAAGTCAAAGGTCTGAACTTTGCGATTCCTAATTTAGCAGGTGAACACTACGTTAACTTACGCGGCAAGATGGATCGGGTAGATCTTGCGCAAATTTCTGATCAGCGGGAGTTTTTGGCGCAAGTAATTGACTATAAGTCATCAGCGAAAAAGTTCAATCTCGGCTTATTTTATAACGGCATCTCTTTGCAGATGGTGTCTTATCTTGATGTGTTAGCGCAAAATCAGGACTTCTTTGTTGGTAATCATCCGTTGTCCTTATTAGGGGCTTTTTATCAAACAGTTACCAGACAAATTGAGCGCCTGAATGGTAAAGACTTGATTGGCACTGATTTAATGCTGAAGCAGCCATCCCTTGATGGTAAAACGCGGCTAAAGTACACGGGACTGATTAATAATGACCCTGATTTACTATTAAAGGCTGAGCCACTACTTGAAGAAAAGGGTCAAGCTTCAGAACTTTATACTGGCGTTAAGTCTAAGGCTAAAGGCGGCTTTAGCTTTAGTAATAAAAATGATTTTACCGAAGATGAAATCGACTTGCTTTTAAAGTATGACGAAGATTTAATTAAGGCGGCTTCCAGCCAAATTCTGTCGGGGCAAGTTAAGCTCAATCCTTATCAGTATGGCAAGGGCCAAAATGCCTTGACCTATTCCGATTATCGCGACGTCTTCTTTTTTGACGCTATGCTCAAGGAAAACAAATACCATCAAATCAGTAATTTAAGTAAAAAAGAACTGCTTAATAAAATCAAAGAAAAATTAGGAGAGAGTGACTAGACAATGCCCCAATTTACTAAAGAGCAACAGCAAGCAGTTGATGATCGCGGGCAAGATATTTTGGTCTCTGCATCAGCGGGTAGTGGAAAAACTACGGTCTTAGTTGAACGGGTTATGCAAGAAATCCTAGCTGGCACCGGCGTTGACCAATTGCTCGTTGTAACTTTTACCAAGGCGGCGGCCCAAGAAATGAAAGCGCGGATTAAGCAGGTGCTAGAACAGCAGCTAAAGTCTGCAGCAGACAAGCGTTATTTACGCCAGCAGCTTAACCAAGTTGATACGGCCAACATTTCAACAATCGATGCTTTTTGTCTGGACGTTATTCACCGTTTCTATTACGTAATTGACATTGATCCTAGCTTCAGTGTCTTAACCGATGAGACGCAGGCGGCACTATTGCGTGAGCGGGCACTGCGAGAAATCGAAGGTGAATTTTTAGAAGCCAAGGACAAAGATTTTATTGCCTTCTATGATAATTTTGCTGGTGATCGGGATGCTGACTCGGCTCAAGGATTGCTACTTGATTTGTATGATTTTGCGATGGCTAAGCCAGATTATCGTGATTGGTTGAAGCAATTAAGTCAAAAATACCAGGTGGCAGATAATATTATTACGTCTGCTTTATGGCAAGAGCAGATTAAACCGTATTTAAGCAATACTTTTGCTAGTCTTAATGAAAAAATTGAGCGCTTGCTTGCCAGCAGTCAAATTGAAACTAAAGAATTAAGCAAGGTGCATGAGAGCTTTACGCAATTTCACCAGGCGCTATCAAATTATCGCCAAAGTCTGGCAGCTGATGACGATTATGAGACTCAGCGGGCATATTTACGCAGCTGCGTTTTCACCGGAAGTTACCGTAAATCTAATAAGTGGGACGAGGACCTGCTTGACGTTTATCAAGAAAGTCAAGCTTTAAAAGAAGAAGCTAAGAATCAGGTCTTTTCAACGTACACCTCTTTTTACGTAACGGATGAGTCTGAACAGCTAGACCTATTAAAGCAGGGACAAAGAATCACGTCCGCAATTACTAAGGCGGAGCTAGCTTTAATTGATCGCTTTAACCAGTTAAAGCGGGCAGAAAACTTGCTTGATTATAGTGATATGGAGCAACTAGCTTACCAGATTCTTAGTCAGGACACGTCTAATTCGCAGTTAGCTCGTGACTTTTATCGTAATAAGTTTAAAGAAATTTTGATTGACGAATATCAGGATATCAACGCCCTTCAAGAGAAGATTTTGCAGCTGCTGAAAAAAGACGGCCAAAACAATCTCTTTATGGTGGGGGATGTTAAGCAGTCGATTTACGGCTTTCGGCAGGCTGAACCGAGTTTGTTCCTGAATAAATACCATGCAGCTGCACAAGCGGAAAATAAAAATCAAGAACGAATTTTATTATCGGCAAACTTTCGCTCCACTAAGCCAGTTGTCAAGTTGGTTAACCAAGTCTTTGATAGTGTGTTAAGTACAGACTTTGGCGGGATTGATTATCCTAGCGAAGGCCAACTAGTTTTTGGTGCGCAATATTATCCGTCGAGCTTGCCAACAGCCAGCGAGGTTCTTTATCACGAAAAAGAAACCCAGCAAAATCACTCTGATGAAACCGAGCCGGAAATTGATGCCAGCGAAATTACGATGGTTATCAATCGGATTCAGCAATTTAAGCAAGAGAATTTGCAGGTTTATGATGCTCATTTGGGACATCAGCGTCCCTTTAAGTACAGTGATATTGCCGTTTTAACTAGAAGTCGCAGCGATAACTTAACAATCATGCAAGAGTTTGCTAAAAACCACCTGCCATTGTTTATCACGGATGCCAAAAATTACTTTCAAACGCTTGAATTAACGGTGATTATGAATTATTTAAAAATCATTGATAATCCAGACCAGGACATCCCGCTCGTGGCAGTTTTACGTTCACCCTTGTTTAACTTCAAAGAGCCAGACCTTGCTAAAATTCGCATTCACAGCAAAAATACGAGTTTTTACGATGCTTTGACTTCCTATGTGACGGTCGGTGACCAATTAAGCGTTCAAATTAAAGCCTTTTTAAATCAGCTAGATGACTTACGGCAATTTGCGACTAATCACCGCATTTCCGAATTAATCTGGAGTATTTATGAGCGGACCAGCCTTTTGGAAATCATGACCGGATTACCTAACGGCGAACAGCGCCGAGTTAATCTTGAGGCCCTGTATGAACGCGCCAGTTCCTATGAAAGTGCGGGTTTTAAGGGTCTGTACCAATTCATTAACTTTATTGAACGCATGCGGCGCAGTCAGAAAGACTTGGCCCAGCCGCTATTAACTAAAGAAGCCGGTGATGCCGTGCGGCTGATGACGGTTCACGGTTCTAAGGGACTTGAATTTCCAATTGTGTTTTACGTTGGGCTCCAGCATCGGTTCCAGATGCGTGACCTAAGCGGCAATTACATTATTAATGCCGATAACGTTGGACTAACCTTGAGGCGCAAGCATTATCGTGCGGACTCACTGGTTAAGGCAATTGACAATACTAAGCAAAAGCAACAATTACTGGAGGAAGAAGCGCGAATTTTATATGTTGGGCTAACGCGGGCTAAGCAAAAACTTATCTTAGTAGCCGATATTCCGAGCTTTCCTAAAAAAGTCTTGACCTGGGAGCACCAATTAAACGCTAATGGTCGCCTTGCACTAGCCGATAAGTTAACGGCTACCAGCCCAATGAATTTTATCGGACCCGCAATTCACTTTGATAAACAACCAGTGCAAAAGATTAGCGATGTCACAAGTGAGCTAGATCAAAACCAAGACTTGCTAATTATCAAGTATGATAATGAACAGATTGCTGGAGCAGTTCTAGAAGAAGAACGCCAGGAAGAAACGCAAGATTTGACTTTACTTAACCAAACAGCGCAGAAACTGTATGATTTTGTTTATCCGTTTAAGGATGCGAGTCAAACAACGGCATATCAGGCTGTTTCAGAAATCAAGAAGGCCTTCAATGATCCAATTGACACGGATTTAGAAAATGCACACCTCTTATCGTCCACTAACCGTTATTTGCAGCCAATTGATACCAAACCTAATTTTCTATTTGAATCAAAATTTACTGGTGCGGAAATCGGGACGGCAACACACCTAATTCTGCAGTATTATGATTATTGTGGTAGTGGTGATGACGCGCAATTAGATGCCGAAATTCAGGAATTGGTCAAACAGAAAAAGTTGAACCCGCAAATTGTTGTAAGTCTGAAAAAAGATGAGATTAACTGGTTTGTTCACAGTGATTTTGCTCGCGATTTTTGGCAGCAGCCGGATAATTTAAAGCGTGAAGTTGATTTTTCCAGCTTAATTGCGGCAACGACCTTGTTTAACCAGTTTAGTGATCCTGATGCCAAGATTTTGGTTCACGGGACCATTGACGGTTATTTTGAAGCTGACGATGGGATCATTTTGTTTGATTACAAGACTGACCACGTTGACCCGAATAATTTGGATACGGCAATTGCTAAGATTAAGCAAAAATATACGGGCCAGCTTAGGTTATACGAGCAGGCGCTTAATTCTTTTGCCAAACAAAAAGTAACCCATAAATACCTAATTCTACTTGACGCAAAAAGGGCGGTAGAAGTTAAATAGAAGAGAAAAGGAGGGCAGAACATGACATCATTTGCTAAAGACACTTTTGCGGTCGTCGATTTGGAAACAACAGGCACGCAGCGTGAGGACGATAATCATATTATCCAGTTTGGCTGCGCCATTGTTAAAAACCTGCAGGTTGTCAAGACCTATTCGTTCATGATTAATCCCCACCGTGAAATTCCCTTGGCAGTTCAAAATCTGACCCACATTCATAATGAGGATGTTGCTGGGCAAAAAGACTTTGCTTACTACGCTCCCAAAATCAGTAAAATTCTTAAAGGAACGGTTTTTGTCGCGCATAACGTTAACTTTGACCTGCCGTTTTTAAATTATGAATTGGTTAGTCACGGCTTTGATGAGTTATCTAACAAGGCAATTGATACGGTTGAATTAGCTAAAATCGCCTTTCCAACCTTGCCGTCATACAAGCTCAGTGACTTAACGGCTCAATTAAAAATCAAGCATTTAAATCCGCACAAGGCCGATTCTGATGCGTACGGCACTGCCATCTTATTAATTGATATTATTCATCAGCTCGAGACTTTGCCACAAGCTACACTCAATACCCTCAGCTCGCTAGCTCACGGACTAATTCGTGATACCTCATGGATTTTTACAACGATTGCGGAAAATGCTCGCCAGCAAAAACGCCCCTTGAGTAAAGACCGAATGCAGGTACGGAATATTGTCCTGCAAAAGCAGCGAGTAACTACGCCAAGTAATCCTAAAACTAGCAAAGCAAAGTTTCCGGTTAAGGACGACCTTAAGCGCAAGCTGTTTAAAGGGAAAATTAATTATCGCCAGCCGCAGGTCAATTTGATTAACCAAATTGACGACTTTTTAGGTAACGGTAATGAGCGAGCAATGCTTGTTGAAGCACCTAATGGTACAGGAAAAACTTTTTCTTACCTATTTGCTTATGCTTACCGGTTATATTCCAGCCGAAAATTAGTCATTGCGACGCCAACCAAGGTTTTACAAAATCAGGTGATTAGTCAAGAAATCCCGCAAATGCTGGCGGTTACTAAGCTTGACCTGACTGCAGAAGTAGTTAAGTCAAGCAGTCACTACCTTGACCTCGATGGTTTTTATCAAAGTCTCTATCAGGGAACGCAAAACAAACCTACCTTGATTTTGCAAATGCGCATTTTAGTGTGGTTAACGCAAACAAAAACAGGTGATCTGGACGAATTGCAGCTAACCAATTATCGGGCGCCATTATTTACGCAAGTCACTCATCCGGGGGATGCACGTGTCGGCAGTAATTTTGCGGCTGTTGATTTTTGGAATCTGGCAAGACAGAGGCAGGAACAAGCTGATATTTTGGTAACCAATCATGCGTATTTGGCTAATCATTATAACGATTCTATCTGGGGCCAAAACCCGTACCTAGTAATTGATGAGGCCCACAGGTTCGTGGACAATGTGATTACTTCGCGCAATGATTCGTTTCAGTTTGAGTCACTTTGGGGTGTGCTTAGTCATATCCGCAATCTGCTGTACTACGCAGAGGATGGTATTTCTAACCAATACGGTAATGATACGCAGCTTAACTTTTTACTAGAGAAATTAAATCCAGAGCTTATCGATCTGATTCACGTAATGAATAGATTGCAGAAAATGTTGGCAGCCAAAAAATCGCGAGCAATCAATCAAAATCTACTAGCAAATGGTAAATTGCTACTTAGCTTTCAAGGAACAGACCTCTTTCCCAAAAAAGGGCAGTTTCGACCGCGGCTCAGTGAATTTCAACGTAAATTAGAGAGTGTTCGGCAGCATCTTAACCAGATTTTATTTAAGCTTGATAAAGAAGCTGGAGACACAACCAGTGATGAAGATGCATTATTAAGTGAAATCACGACGCAACTTGACCGTCTCGACTTTTATATTGAAAAGAGTTATCAGTTATCTGACTTGCTCAATGACCAAAAGAATTTGCAGCAGGAAGGCTTTATTGTTACCTTAACTAATCCGCAGGATCCTCTTAGTGCCAATCTTAGTTGGCTGATGCTAGATGCCAGCAGTGAGTTAAAGCAAATTTATGCGCGTTTTGACCATTTATTGTTTGTCAGTGCAACACTAACTAGTGAGAACAATTTTACTTTTGCGATTAAGCAGTTGGCCTTGGCCGATTTAATGCCCAAGGAGTACATTGGTAAGAGTACCTTCAAATTAGCAAAGCACCTTGAGGTATTGTCGGTTAAGGACATGCCAGACTTTAGCGATAGTCAATATCCTGCGCAATTGGCAAATATTCTGACTAACGATTTAGGCAAGAAAAAGCATGTGCTGGTACTAATGACCAATTTGGACCAAATTAAAGAAGTATTTACGCTGATTCTAAATTCACCGAATTTACGGGACTTTGAAATTTTGGCTCAAGGATTGTCAGGGTCAAATAATCGTATTGCCAAAAGATTTGCGATTGCCAATCAGGCAATTATTCTTGGTGCTGACAGCTTTTGGGAAGGAATTGATTTTCACCAATGCGGGATTGATCTGGTAATTGCAGCCAAATTGCCGTTTGAATCGCCGGATCAGCCAGAAGTTAGATTACGGCAAAAGAAGTTGCAGGATGAAGGCTTGAATGTTTTTCAGACTGATACAATACCGCGGGCAGTAATTCGCTTTCGTCAAGGGATGGGGCGCTTAATTCGCGGCGAGGAAGATCGCGGTCAATTTGTAATCTTAGATTCACGCATTTGGCAGAGAGATTATGGTAAAGTATTTCTGGATGCAATTCCGGTAAAAACGCAGAAAGTCAGTTTAAAGGAGTTACGAGATAAGTTGGCTAATTATGATTAAAGATGATACGAGACAAACAATTAAGTTCGTTACTTGGGTGGTAATCATTATCGCGCTACTCTACCTCATGTTTGTGGCCCTTTTTTACCAAGCAGGACAACCTAGGCGCAACGAAACGCAGAATGCTAAGCAGATAGCAACCAGTAAAACCCCGATTACGCTAGTCCAAGCAAGCTATCACTTAGACCGCGAGGTTAATAGCTATTCGGTTAAGGGCATTAGCAGGCATAATGACACATATTATTTTATTTACTTGCCAGGCTCGAAGAAGGGTTACCTTTATCCTGCTAAAAAGGGCGTTAGCGAAACCAAGATTAGAACTGAGTTTAATCAGAAGCAAACTGGTGGTAAAATTAATCAGGTCAACTTGGGCTGGTACAAGAACAAACCTGTTTGGGAAGTAACAGCCAAAAATGCGGCTGGTGATTATAGTTACAAATTATATGAATTTAAAACTGGAAAATTTATCGGTTAAGTCGCGAAAAAGATAAAACTTTGGTATGATTAACTTGATACAATAAGGAAAGTGGAATAAGAATTTATGACAGAATTAATTTCAATTAGAGACTGTTCCAAGCATGTTGATGAAGAAGTTGAGATGCATGTTTGGCTAACAGATAAACGTTCAAGTGGGAAGATTATTTTCTTACAATTGCGTGATGGTACCGCGTTTTTCCAAGGAGTTATGCGGAAAAATGACGTTTCTAGCGAAGTATTTGAAGCAGCCAAGTCATTGCACCAAGAAGCTAGCTTTTACATTAAGGGAACTGTTCATCAAGATGAGCGCTCACACTTTGGCTACGAAATTCAAATTTCGGACCTGAAGGTTGTTACTAATAACGAAGGCTACCCAATCACAAATAAGGAACACGGGATTGATTTCTTGCTCGATCACCGTCACTTATGGTTAAGAAGCCGGCGACCATTTGCTATCATGCGCATTAGAAATATCATTTTTAAAGCAACGGTTGATTTCTTTGAAAATGAAGGCTTCGTAAAATTTGATGCGCCAATTTTCATGCATTCTGCACCAGAAGGTACAACTGAGTTGTTCCATACGGAATACTTTGGTGGGGATGCTTACTTATCACAATCAGGTCAACTTTATGGTGAAGTTGGTGCTGAAGCATTTGGCAAAATCTTCACCTTTGGTCCAACATTTAGAGCTGAAGAATCAAAGACTAGACGTCATCTAACTGAATTTTGGATGATGGAACCAGAAATGGCATGGATGCATCAAGATGAATCCCTTGATATTCAAGAAAGATTTTTATCTTATGTTGTTAAGCAAGTATTAGCTAACTGCCGATATGAATTGGAAATCTTGGGTCGTGATCCTAAGAAGCTTGAACCAGCCGCAGAAGGTAACTACACTCGTTTATCATACGATGATGCCGTTAAGATGCTGCAAGAAGGTGGTCGTGACTTCAAGTGGGGCGATGACTTTGGTTCTCCTGACGAAGCTTACATTTCAGAAAAATTTGACCGACCATTCTTTATCGTAAATTACCCAACAGTAATTAAGCCATTTTACATGAAGAAGAACCCAGAAAACCCTAAGGAATACCTATGTGCTGATGTTTTGGCACCTGAAGGCTACGGCGAAATCATGGGCGGTTCAGAACGTGAAAGCGACTATGACATTCTGAAAAAGCAAATTAATGAAGCTGGCTTGAATGAAGATGATTACAGCTGGTACCTTGACTTGCGTAAGTATGGTAGTGTGCCACACTCAGGCTTTGGTATGGGCTTTGAACGTGTAATTGCTTGGATTTGTAAATTAGACCATGTTCGTGAAGCTATTCCATTCCCAAGAATGATTAACCGCATCGAGCCATAAACTTATTATTAGTAGAATATTATTAAAAGTTGAACTAAAGTTTTTAGTTCAACTTTTTTAAAGGGGAGAATTTAATTGCACTACAATGATTTTCGCAAATTAGGTTTTACTACTTTGCCTAATGGTCTAATTGCTTATTATCCGCAGCTTAAGATCAGTGATGCCGAATTAATTTTAATCATTCAATTAGAGGCCTTTGCACAAAGAGGAGAAAACTTCCCAACAAATGAGCAAATTGCTGCTAATACTAATCTTTCAACCGGTGAGGTGGCCAGCATTACACAGCAATTAATTGACCAAAACTATTTAAGCATTGATCAATTAACTGACAAACAAGGCCGGATTGGCAATTTTTATAATTTGGATGCACTTTATCAAAAGCTAGATGACTTTTTGAGTACTAATGTGATGATTAAGAGCCATCAAGACCAAACAGAAAAAGTCAGTGATAGCTTAGATAATAATCCACTTAACACACTTGCACGACAATTTGAAATTGAATTTGGTCGTTATTTAAGTCCAATTGAGCGCGAAGAAATTTCGGCTTGGCTGAATGTCGATCACTACGACCCAGAAATCATTAAGCTTGCGTTGCGAGAAGCAGTTTTATCACAAGCATATAGCTTAAAGTACGTTGACCGTATTTTGTTAAATTGGCAAAGACATAATCTCAAAACTGTCGCCCAAGTTCAGAAGTTTTTACAAAGGAATCGCTAATGGCACACGAAAAATTATTAAGCACTGAAGAAGCACACAAAGTATTACGCACAATTAATAAGATGTATCCTGACGCTAAAAGTGAACTCATCTGGGACAATAACTTCCACTTACTTTGTGCAGTTTTAATGAGTGCGCAAACAACGGATAAGATGGTGAACCGCGTAATGCCCCAGTTCATTGCTGATTATCCCACGCCAGTTGAGCTGGCACAGGCAACAATTGCGGATATTGAAGATCATATTTCGAAAATTGGCTTGTATCATTCAAAAGCTAAGCACCTTAAGGAAACCGCACAAATTCTAGTTGATAAATATGATTGTAAAATTCCAGGGGATAAAAAGACGCTTGTTACCTTACCAGGAGTTGGTGTAAAAACTGCTAACGTTGTTTTAGCCGATGGCTTTGGCATTCCAGCAATCGCCGTTGATACCCACGTCTCACGCATTTCTAAACGATTCCACATTGTAGCTCAAGATGCAAAACCACTTGAAATTGAAAAAAGGCTGGAAGAAGTTTTACCGCCTGAAGAGTGGATTCACACGCACCACGCAATGATTTTGTTTGGTCGTTATTCCATGACAGCCCGCGATAAAGACGATCCGTATACTTACTTGAAATAAATTACCATTATATGCGCTCACAGATAGCATTATAACAATTCGATAAACAGTAAGAGACCTAGTTTTGACTAGGTCTTTTTTCTTTTAGATAACCATGATAAAATTATTAAAAATATTGTTATGCTACAAAGCAAATCTATTTACAAGGAAGTGATGACAATGAGAATCCAATTAACTAGCAAACAAGCAATGGAGATTGCCTAACAAGAGCAATTTTTATTTAAGAAACTTTTGTTAGAGCAAATTCCATGGCTAAATCAATTAACACTGAATAGTAGGTGTGATAGTTATGGAATTTATTAAAATTATTAATCTAATAATTAATCATCAGGGAACAAAGTTATTTGTAATCCCACATTTAAAAATTAGTACAAACGAAAAAATTGGTTTAATTGGTGAAAATGGAGCTGGTAAAACGACTTTGATGCGTGCAATTGTGCAAATGCCAGAAGCAGCTCACGGTCAAATCATTAAAAATTGTTCACTGGTGTATGTCCCGCAATTATTGCCGCAAACTGATTGCAGTGGCGGTGAAAAAGAAAAGGCTACACTAGAAGCGGCTTTTCACCAATTAAAAGGGCAGACAAATAGTGTGCTGCTGCTTGACGAGCCAACTTCAAATTTAGATGAAACTGAACAAAAATGGCTAATTACTAAGCTGCAAAGCCTAACTTGTTCCTTGCTTGTCATTAGTCACGATCGGCAATTACTGAATGCCGTTACCAATCGCATTTGGGAGTTAAAGAACCAGCAAATCACTGCCTTTACGGGCAATTTTGCCGCCTATGAACAGCATTCGACTCGCGAAAAAGCAACCCATGAAGTTCAGGTGCGCCAACATGAATTAAAACGCAAGCGATTGCAAAAAGAGTACCAGCATAAACAGAGTCAAGGCCACACTGCTCGCAAACGTAAAGCAGGAATTTCCACATCAGATTGGAAATCACGCGGTGACGCCACTGGAACAGAACGTAAATTATTGCGGCAAAGTCGAATTTTAGCCAAAAAGATCGCGGCGGAAGCCGCAGCAGTTAAGCAGTCTTATAAACGTCAGCCAATTACACTTAAAAATATTACGGCTGATTTGAGTAAATTGAATTTACCAGCCAAAGCTAATCTAATCAGCATTAAGCCGCAAAATGTTTCTTGGCAAAAGCAAGAATTGTTTAAGATCACTCACGAATTACGGCTGCAAGCTAACAGCAAAATAGTCCTAACTGGACCTAATGGTAGTGGCAAGTCTGTCTTTTTGAAACAATTGGCAGGTCAGCACCTAACCGGCTTTTATAACCAGCAGTTGAGCATTGGCCATTTTAATCAAGACTTAACTGCTTCACTATCACAGGAAACTGTCTTACACCAAATTTTACAGGAATCAATTTTTGCTCGAAGTTCTACAATGCAGCTTTTAGGTGATTTGCATTTACAAGTGGCGCTTAACGAGCCAATTACGAAGTTGAGCGGGGGTCAACTTGTCTGCTTTAACTTAGCTCAGGTATTGTTAGGGCGGCACAATTTTTTACTACTTGATGAACCAACTAATTTTTTAGACATTAGCGCAATTACCGCTCTAACTAATTTTATAAAAAACTATCCGTTTGCTCTGATTGTCGTGTCACATGACCAAAAATTTATTGCCGACCTGAACCTGCCTAACTGGAAAATTAAAAACGGTCTACTTCTTAATGGGGCTTATCTGCAATCAAATAGTAACCAAAACCAAGAAAAGATTGCGCTGCTTAAATTTAAACGTGATCAAATGATTGGCGATCCTACGGCAACTTTAACGCAAATAAAGGAAATTACACAACAATTACAAGAATTAACCAGATAAGAAAGACCTTCACATCGTGAAGGCCTTTTTGGTGTTATTAAGCTTTATGGTTTAGTACCTGTATCATTTTCAGCTGGTGCTTCATCGTTAGTTGAACCTGACGATGAGGAATTATTTGAACTTGGCTCATGATTTTCAGGTTGATGATTGTTTTGATTATTTTGATGGGTATTTGTATGATGCTGACTGTCATGCGACTGGGCAGTTGAGCCGTTTTGCTTCTTATGTTGCTTAGTCGCATGGTTTTGCTGCGTATTAGTCGTTGGACTAGAGCTGTTAGTATCAGCTTGCTCATCATCCTCATCGTAATTGCTACTGTCGTCAACAATTCCGCTAGGAGCATGACCGCGAACAAATAATTGCCATTGACCACTTGAAGAAACTTCAGGTGGATTGGAGTTTTTAGCAATTCTAGCCCGAATAACTGAGCTTGGCTTTTGCCAATCAATATTGGATTTATTTTGCATCAGATATGACATCATGCTCTTATACAGCAGCTGTGCAGATTGCTGACCAATACCAGAAATAGTCCCATCTTTTAGATTGTCATAGCCTGTCCAAACACCCATGACATAACTTTGTGTGTAACCAACAAACCAAGAATCCTTAGGCGTTGAGGCATAGCCAGGGTAGCGAGCCAAATCCTGATCTGAATATTTAACAGAACCAGTTTTGCCAGCTTGGTGCAAGCCAGCAATTTTAGCACTCGTACCCGAACCATTTTTAATGACACCCTTAAGCATGTCGGTAATCATGTACGCCGTTGACTTGCTCATTACCTGAACACCGGCAGAATCATAATTGCGGGTTAAACCATCTGGAGTTTCGATTTTAGAAACAAATTGCGGTTTATGATAAACACCCATTGCCGCAAAAGCACTAAAGGCACCGGCCATTTGCATACTTGAAGCATTTGCCCCAATCGCTACCGACAGTCCGGAAGATTTTGGAACGTTAATTCCCAGCTTTTTCGCAAAAGCAGCAGCTTTAGGAACACCAACTTGCTTCAAAGTTTTAACAGCAGGAACATTACGTGATTGCTCCAATGCGTGCCGCATGGTCATCATGCCGTCGTACTTGTTATCCCAGTCATAAAGTTGCACATTCGTGCCAGGGTAATAGTATTTACTATCATCAAGCATTTTGGCCGTCGACCAGTTTAGATATTGAATTGCTGGGCCATAATCAAGCACTGGCTTAATTGAAGACCCAGTTGAACGGCTGGTTTGAACAGCACGGTCAAGCCCGAGCTGTACAGAAGGCAAGTGTCGTCCACCCAAAATAGCGACAATGTGGCCGTTACTTGGATCAACAACTGTGGCACCAACCTGCATTTGATCATTAGTGAACGGTACTAGACCGTTATTAGCAAGCTCATACAGCTTATTTTGTGCTTTTTGGTCGATATTCACCGTAATCTTGAGGTTATCACGATAAGGATCAAAGCCCTTGTCTTGCACCTCGCCGATTGCTTCCTTAATGTAAGGATCATCAATTTGACGTAATTTAGTTTGGGCCTTTTGGCTATGATGTTTTAGCCCCTTTTTAATGCTTTCCTTACTTGCTTGGTCGTATTGCGCCTGCGTGATTTTCTTATTATCCAGCATTGCGTTTAAGACGATGTTTCTGCGATATTTAGCATATTTAGGGTAGGTATACGGGTTATAAGCGGTTGGCCTGTTTGGCATCCCAGCAAGTAGGGCAGTCTGCGCTAGGTCCAGCTTACCAATACTCTTACCATAATAATAATTAGCAGCTGTCCCAATGCCGTAATTGCCGTAATTCATGTAAACCTTATTAATGTAAAATTCTAGAATTTCGTCATGCGTATATTCGCGCTGAACACGCATTGCCAGCCACGCTTCTTGAGCTTTACGCCGCAATGTTCTTTGCGAAGCATCTGTCGAAAAGACCGTTAACTTAACTAGTTGCTGGGTAATTGTTGACCCACCAGCAGCAATTCCTTTGCTTTGAGCGTTAGTCAACATTGAGCCTGCAATTCTAATCGGGTCAATACCTAACTTATCTTTATAGAAGCGTTTGTCCTCAACAGACACAACTGCATCTTTAAGCAGTTGCAATTTAGGACTATCCTTAACATAGATCCGCTTTTCTGAACCTAATGATAAAAGAAACTTACCATTAGTAGTGTAAAAGCCGGATGAACCGCCGCTTTCAAGCTGAGCTTGACTGATGTTGGGTGCATCCTTTGCATAATATGCGAAAAGACCAATTCCCGAAACAATTAGCAATAAAGCAGCTAGAAGACACCATTTAATTACGCGCCACCACAAAGGCTTAGGCTGCTTTTGTCGATATTCTCGGCGCGACTGGCGCTGATTATTTGAACTAGATTTATTGTTTGCCATTATTCATATTCCTATCTGTAATAAAACGGTCGACAGCAATTAAATAGGGCAGCGTAGGTTGAAAACCACTTTTAATTTCAACCGACCATTTTTCTACCTCAGGTAAAGTTACCGAGCTTTTATCCTTAGTCCACCATGCTTTAATGATGAAACTAGCTGGGGTAACAAAGTACCGCTTTAAGCTTGTAAAACCAATGATGGTAAAGCAAATTCCTTGCTGCTTTAAACATTCTTCCAAATGTACAATTTGATGTTCATGGAAGTTTTTTAGCGGGAAATTAGTCTTGTTTTTGGTTTCTTTAGCTTCAAAGTCTAAATAATAACCTTGATATACCCCATTATAGTCCGTTGTTGACTCTTGGCGAAAGTATGCTTCGCGAATTACGGCCCGAGAGCGTTTGGGATAATCAACCTTGACAATCTGGACTGGCGTTGGCTTTTTGTGCACAACGGCAATCTCTTTTAGACGATAATATTTATTTGACTCGTTAATCATTTGCTCCAAAGTCATCCCACGTCCAGAAAAACTGACATTCTTGCGGTGTTCAAAGTTTTTGCGGATTTTGGGCTCTTTAGTTGATTTACGAAATGCGGCTAAACTACCGCTTGGATATTTGACCATCAATCTCACTCCTGCTAGCATTATAGCAATAAAGAAAAAAATTTTGAACAAGGAGCCATCTCTTTCACTATGCAACGACTATGGGTTACCGGTTATAGAAATTACGAATTAAATACTTTTGGTGATAAGGATCCTAAAATAAAGATCATCAAGCTGGTTTTGGAAAAACGCATGACAACGCGCTTAGAAGATGGTCAACTTGATTGGGTAATTACTGGTGCTAACTTAGGCGTTGAGCAGTGGGCCAGTGAGGTGGCAATCAAACTACGTGAACGTTATCCTTTGCGCGTTTCAATAATCACGCCGTATGAGGAATTTGCAGGCCGCTGGAACGAGGCCAACCAAGGAAAATTTATCAATTTAAAAAATCAAGTTGATTTTTACGCTTCAACTTCAAGCCATGCTTACCAAAGTCCGGTTCAGCTGCGTAATTATCAAAACTTTATGTTAACGCATACGGATCAAGCATTAATGATTTATGATCCCGAAAACCCGGGTAAGCCAAAATTTGATTATAATTTAATCAAAAAATACCAAGAAACCAAGGATTATCCCCTAGAATTAATTGATTTTTATGATTTACAAGATGCTGCAGAAGAATATCAGGAAAGTCTAGCGGATAAAAAGCTGTCAGAATAACTGAAAATATTTCTTAAAGTTAAATTTACGGTGTTAAGCTGGTACTCTTTTTGCTAAAATAAGAGGGTATGATAAAGGAGTTGTCATTACTATGCCAGATTTAAATGATATTCAATTATCCACTGAGGATATTTTAAAAAAACAATTTAGAACTAAGGTCAAGGGCATTGATCCAGACGAAGTCGACGCCTTCTTAGATAAGGTAATTGCCGATTATGATACTTTTGAACAAATTATCGAAGACCTTTACGGTCAAATCGGCGATTTACAAGGAAAATTG
Organism: Lactobacillus sp. ESL0700; assembly: GCF_029392095.1. Taxonomy (NCBI): domain Bacteria; kingdom Bacillati; phylum Bacillota; class Bacilli; order Lactobacillales; family Lactobacillaceae; genus Lactobacillus; species Lactobacillus sp. ESL0700. The sequence continues at coordinate 1,004,903 of NZ_CP113930.1, read as the reverse complement.
ATCACTGACCAGAAAAAAGAAAAAACGCTAGAAAATCAGCAATCGCGGCGTACTGTGCCAACTGATACTGTCCGGACTTATACGCCAAGCAGCCAAGCTAGCACATTTAATTCTTTTGTAGATAGTGATAGCTATCAAGAAACCGAAAATTCGACTAATATGGCGATAATTCAACGCATTTCGGCCCTTGAGCGCAAGGTCTATAACTTGGAAAGACGAGTTTATGGGTTACAAAAGTAATTTCTTTTGGTATAATCTTTTTTAGTGTGAATTTTGAGCAGTCGCGGTTTGGCTTTGTGCCGAGCTGAGGAAAGTCCACGCACGCACAAGCTGCGATGCTTGTAGTGTTCGTATTTAGCCCAATAAGCTAAAGAATTTTTAATTACGGCGGAAAAAGTGCTAAGTCTTTGATATGCATGACTATCCTGAAAAGTGCCACAGTGACGAAGCAGCAGCGGAAACGCTGCTGGTGGAACGAGGTAAACCCTGCGAGCGTGCAACCCAAATTTGGTGGGGGCGTCTCAACCTAAGAAATTGAACTAAAGGTTGGATTACTTTATAGTAAAGATAGATGGCTGCTGAAGGTAATTTTGCCAAAATTGCTGGAACAGAACGTGGCTTATAAAAATTTGCACTGGCAGCGTTGAGCTTTTCAAAGGGCTCAACGCTTTTTTTAAGAAATGAAAAGGATCATTATGAAACAATACCAACTTTACACAACAATGGGCGCGGGCTTTGAAAGTGTCGTCGCTAAAGAATTGCAATCACTTGGTTATGAAACCAAAACAGAAAATGGCCGGGTTTTCTTTAAGGGTAATCAAGCAGATATCGTTAAGACTAACCTGTGGCTGCGGACCGCAGACCGCGTTAAAATTTTGCTGAAAGAATTCAAGGCTACTGACTTTGACACGCTTTATAACCAAGTCTACGATTTTGACTGGGCAGAATTATTGCCAATCGATGCCAAATTTCCAGTTCAAGGCCGTTCCGTTAGGTCAAAACTACATTCTGAACCGGGCATCCAATCAATTGTTAAAAAGGCCATTGTCAATAAAATGTCCGACCAGTATCACCGCCGCGGCTTTTTACCAGAAAGTGGCAACGAATATCCGCTGGACATTCACATTTATAAAGATACAGCGCGAGTTTCTCTTGATACAACTGGCGCTAGCTTGTTCAAGCGCGGCTATCGCATCGAGCACGGTGGCGCACCGTTAAAAGAAAATTTTGCGGCCAGCCTAATTAAATTGACCCCTTATGATGGTACGCACCCATTAATCGACCCAATGACCGGTTCAGGAACTTTGGCAATTGAGGCAGCGTTAATTGCCAGAAATATTGCTCCGGGTACTTGGCGCAAATTTGCCTTTGACGGCTTTGACTGGTTTGATGCTAGTCTACACGAAGCAGCGTTAGTAGAAGCTAAGTCTCAAGTTCGACCACTAGAGCAGCCAATCTGGGCTAGTGATATTGACCAGTCAATTTTAGAAATTGCTAAGTTGAATGCTCACAATGCTGGCGTATTGCAGGATATTAACTTTAAGCAGGTAGCGGTTAAGGATTTCGCGACAGACCTAGAAAATGGCGTCATAATCGCTAACCCGCCATACGGTAAACGATTAAAAGATAAGGAATCTGCCGAAGCTTTGTACAAGCAAATGGGTGAAGTCTTCCGTAAATATGACAGTTTTAGTCAATATTACTTAGTTGGTGACCCTGATTTTGAAAAATGCTTCGGTCAAAGAGCAACCAAAAAGCGCAAATTATTTAACGGTAACTTGCGTGTTGACTTTTACCAATATTGGGCAAATAGAAAATGATTACAGATAAGTTAAACTCTGAATTTTGGGTAATTACAGATACGCATTTAATTGCGGACAGTCTTCACGACGATGGCTCAGCTTTTGCACGAATGCAAAATACTAGTCAGGGTAAAGACCTAGTGTACCAAGAAGTCGCTTTAAGTGCCTTTTGTAAGATGGCACAAGAAAAGAAGCCGGCAGCGATTATTGTAACTGGCGACGTCACTTTTAATGGCGAACTGATTTCTGCACAAAAATTTCAAGAGATTTTCAGTAGTTTGACTGAAACAAAATTACTGGTTCTGCCCGGTAATCACGACATTTATGATGGCTGGGCTCGCAGTTTTAAAGCTGCCAAGCAAAGCTTAACTCCGCAAATTAGCCCCCAGGCTTGGCGGCAGGTCTTTAAATCAACCTATGATTGCAGTTTAAGTCAAGACCCACATTCTTTGGCATACAGTGTACAGTTAAATCCGCAATACCTTTTGTTAATGCTAGATTCCAACATTTATGACACTCAAGAAAACTTTAGTTCGCCGAATACTGAAGGGCAGATTAGTGATGATCAATTTGTCTGGCTTGAAAAGCAATTAATTGCGGCACGCCAACATCATTTGCGGCCACTGCTATTTATGCATCATACGCTCTATGTTCATAACCCAGAAGTTAATCGCGGCTTTGTTTTAAATAATGCGCCACTTTTGCGACAATTATGCCAAGAATACGACGTTAAAATGGCTTTTTCTGGTCATATTCACGCACAGAATATTGTTGACCCAGTTGGCAAAACGCCAACGACTGAGATAGTGACTTCAAGCTTTTGTTCTTATGACCAAGCATATGGTGTTGTCAAGGTTAGTCCTGAACAAGTTACTTACCAAAGAGAAACATTTGACATGGTGCCTTATTTGACGGATCTAGAGCGGCAAAATCATCGCTTGACCCACTTTCACCAATATTTAAAAGACATTCAGTTGCGCAATTTGAGTAGTCAATCTGAAACTACCAATCCACTGCTTGATGAACAATCGCCACTAATCAAAGAGGCGAATGACTTGTTTCTCAGCATGAATTTTAATTATTTTACTGGGCACAATCATATTAGCCAAGAAAAGCTCGATGAAATTCATGATTCGATTGCTTACAAAACGCTTGAAGCCATGCACCCTAAATTCCGCAATTATATGAAAACATTGCATGATACATCGCAACATAGTAACTTAGAAGCAACAGTTAGATATAATCAGGAGTAGTTAAATGACTAAAAAACACTTTATTATTCTTGGCCGTGTAGGGCTAGTCTATTTCAGCTGGGTATTTGTTGTGCTATTTCTTAGCTTAATCATCGCTTATGAGGGTACACACATTACTAACTGGCCGGCAATTATTCTCGGCTTAGTCTTTATAATCTTGCTCATTTATACCTTTTTAACTTCATATTGGAATGAGCAGTATTTTAAACTGCCATTCAGGGCTAAAGTAAAAAGCAACAAGCAGCCAGAAATGTTCTGGCAGTGGCGCCGCTTGAATGTTTACGTAATCACCGTTGCCGATTTAGAAAAATATTATCTATTGCGAATTGCTAAAGACTAGATTAAAAGCAGTCAACTAAAAATGTTGGCTGCTTTTTTGTGACTGCGATTAGCCTGTAAATAAGAAAATATTTTTAAAATTTGCTATAATAGAAGTTGATTTTAACAAAGGTGGGACCTAAATTCTAATATGAAAAGGCAAGAAGACAAAATGACAACTTAATTTAAAGACAGAAAGAAGAATGCTAATTGAAAACAGATATTCAAATTGCACAAGAAGCACAAATTTTACCAATTAATGAAATCGCAGCTAAGGTAGGCTTAACTAAGGCTGACCTTGAGCCTTATGGCTATGACAAGGCCAAGATTAATTGGCAAGCAATTAAGAGAGTTCAAGCTAACGAACACTTAGGTAAGCTGATTTTAGTAACCTCAATTTCACCAACACCAGCTGGTGAAGGCAAGTCAACAATGACAATTGGACTTGGTGACGCAATTAACAACCAATTACATCAAAAAACTGTAATTGCATTGCGTGAGCCGTCAATGGGACCTGTTTTTGGTCTTAAAGGTGGTGCCACTGGTGGTGGTCAAGCCCAGATTATTCCAATGGAAGATATTAACCTGCACTTTACAGGTGATATGCACGCGTTAACTGCCGCAATCGATACTTTAGCGGCACTTGTTGACAATTATATTTACCAGCAAAATGACCTTGATCTTGACCCTGACAAAATTGTCTTGAAACGCGGAATTGATGTTAATGACCGTAGCTTACGTCAAGTAACAGTTGGCCAAGGTTCTAAATTCAATGGGATTGAACATAAGTCAAGCTTTGCAATTACCGTTGCTAACGAACTAATGGCAATTTTGTGCTTAGCAACAGACATTAACGACTTGAAAAAACGAATTGGTGCTATGTTGGTTGGTTATACAACTGCTAATGAACCAGTTTATGTTAAACAACTTGGCTTTCAAGGGGCAATTGCTGCACTTCTTTCTAATGCACTAAAGCCAAATTTAGTACAAACAATTGAACACACACCTGCATTAGTGCACGGTGGGCCATTTGCTAACATTGCTCACGGTGCTAACTCTGTTATTGCAACTAACCTTGCTCTTCATTTAAGTGATTACACTTTAACAGAAGCTGGTTTTGGTAGCGATCTTGGCGGCCAAAAGTTTATGGATTTTGTATCTACTAAACTTGATAAAAAGCCTGACGCTAGTGTTGTTGTTGCAACGGTGCGAGCATTAAAATATCAGGCTGAAGGTTCAACCGATAATCTAGATCAGGAAAATCTCTCTGCTTTACGCAGCGGCTTTAAGAATTTAGAGCGCCATATGAATAATATGCGTAATTATGATGTTCCTGTAATCGTCCTGATTAATCGTTTTGCAACCGACACACAAGCAGAACTCGATTTGCTGACACAGTTAGTTAACGAGCAGGGAATTGACGCAAAGGTTGTTGACTATCATGAGCAAGGCTCAAAGGGCGGTATTGAGGCTGCTCAAGCTGTCGTTGACTTAGCTAATTCTGGTAAATCCAACTTGACACCAACTTATCAAGCAATGGATGACGTCAAAACCAAAATTGCTAAAGTTGCCAAAAATATTTATCACGCAACAAGCGTTGAGTACAGCGAAAAGGCTGAGCGTGATATTCAAGAATTAGAAAAGATTGGAAAAGATAAACTACCCGTTATCATTGCCAAAACGCAATATTCATTTACTGATAACGCAAAATTACTGGGGGCACCAACTGATTTTGCTTTGCACGTTAAGGGTGCAAGCTTAAGAAACGGTGCTGGCTTTATCGTAATTACTACCGGTCATGTTTTAGATATGCCGGGATTACCTAAGCATCCAGCAGCACTTGATATTGATGTCGACAATAATGGTAAAATCAGCGGTTTATTCTAAAACTTATTTATGCAATTTTTATATTTAATTATTTCTTTAGTGGTTGTCCTTGCAGACCAAGGACTTAAGTCTTTTATCAGCAATAATTATGCGCTAGGAGAAGTTCATCAAGTTGTGCCGCACATTTTGTCATTTACTTATGTCCAAAATAACGGTGCTGCTTGGAATATTCTGACTGGGCAAATGTGGCTCTTCTACCTGATTAGCGTTTTTGCAATTGGTGTTTGCCTGTTTTATCTATTTAAGCCCAAATACAAGAACATGTTATTTGATTGGGGATTAGCCCTTGTTTTAGGGGGCATTATCGGTAATTTAGTTGACCGCATTCACCTCAAATACGTAGTTGACATGCTGCAATTAGATTTTATGCATTTTAATATCTTTAATATTGCCGATTCCGCAATCACTGTTGGCATTATTCTGGTGTTTATTTATCTGGTGTTTTTTGATGAAAGTGGTAACGTGAATGACTGAAAACTATCAGCTTGAAGTTAAGACTGAACAAGGACGGCTCGACAAGTTTATTGCTGCCAAAATTGCGACCTTATCGCGTACTCGTATCAAAGAATTGATTCAAGATAAACAAATATTGGTCAACCAAAAGCTCGAGAAAGTTTCATACAAGGTGCAGCCTGGTGATCAAATCGAGGTAACAGTTCCGGCTCTAAAGCCGTTAGCAGTCACTTCAGAAAATATCCCGCTGGATATTGTTTATGAAGATGAAGATGTCATTGTCGTTAATAAACCGCAAGGAATGGTTGTCCATCCAGCAGCAGGACATCCTGATCATACCTTAGTTAATGCGCTGTTATACCATACAAAAGATTTAGCTGCCAGTCCTGAAGGCTTTCGCCCAGGGATTGTCCACCGCATTGACAAGGATACATCAGGCTTATTAATGATTGCCAAAAACGCTCATGCGCGTGAGAGCTTAGAAGACCAATTAGCCCATAAGACTAATAAAAGGCAGTATTTAGCAATTGTTCACGGTAATTTTAGCGAAAATAGTGGTGTTATTGATGCACCAATTGGCCGTAATCATTACAATCGCAAAAAGATGGCTGTTGTTGAAAATGGCAAAGATGCTGTCACGCATTTTACAGTGCTTGAACAATTTAAAGATTACAGTTTAATTCGTTGTCAATTAGAGACCGGTCGGACGCACCAAATCCGTGTTCATCTATCCTATATTGGCCATCCCGTTGCAGGCGACCCCTTATACGGACCGCATCATACCTTACAAGGTCATGGGCAATTTTTACATGCTCAAGTTTTAGGCTTTTCACAACCATCTAGTGGCAAGTGGCTTGAGTTTCAGATAGAGCCACCGCAAATCTTTTTGCAGCGGCTAGCTGAATTAAGAGAAACTAAGTGATTACATGAAACGATATTTAATTCTTGAGGATGGCAGTTCATTTGAAGGTGAGGGCTTTGGTGCCTCAATTATTTCAACGGGTGAATTGGCAATTCAAACCGGCAATTATGGCTATCAAGAAGCTTTAACCGATCCAACCAATGCTGGTAAAATACTTGTTTTTACCGCGCCAATGATTGGGGGCAACGGAATTAATGCCATTGATTACGAAAGCATTAACCCAACTGTCAAGGGAATTATTGCCAACGATGTTGCCCGAAATATCTCCGATAGCGAAAATTTTCAAGATTTAAATTCTTTTCTAAAAGAAAAGAAAATCCCGGCATTATATGGCGTTGATACGCGGGCGCTGGTGCACTTATTGATTGCAGAAAAGACCATCAAGGCGTCAATTATGGACGCAAGTGATGAACATGCTTTTGACCAAATCAAGGCACTTGTCTTGCCTAAAAACAAATCGGCTGCGGTTTCAACCAAAAACGCTTATGCAGCACCAAATGTAGGCAAAACCGTTGCTGTCTTAGACCTCGGGCTCAAACACTCAATGCTGCGCGAACTATCATTAAGAAAAATCAACGCCACAGTCTTGCCGCTCGATGCTTCTGTAACCGACATCAAGAATTTACGACCGGATGGCATTATTATCTCGGGAGGACCAGGTAAAGCCGCTGAAGTCAAAGCTACTTTAGAGCCAATGTTTACTCATTTTTGTGGAAAGTATCCTATTTGGGGCATCGGTCTAGGGTTTTTGGCCCTCAGTGACTACCTGAAGTTTGAATTAGTTGACTTACCTGAGGAATTTAATGGCACTAATTATCCGGTAATTGAACAAAATTGTAACCATATTTGGCAAACAGCAATGAACATCTCCCAATTGGTCTTAGCTGATAGCGTCCAAATGGAAATGGAACAGGAATACTTTGACCTGCACAGTTATTTACTGGCGGGCTTTTGTAATACGCAGAAAAAGATAATCGGTACAGCTTTCAACGCTGAAGGTGCACCAGGAAGTCTTGATGCATTATCTATTTTTGATGATTTTGTAAAGATGATGGGGTAGAGTATGCCTTTAGAAAACGATTTAGATAAGATTTTAATCTTCGGATCAGGACCAACACTGGTAGGTAGTGTTGCAGAAACCGACTTACTGACCTCTGATGCAATCAGAGCGCTTTTAGAAGAAGACATTCATGTGGTCCTTGTAAATCCTAACCCAGCAACAATTTCAACTGATAAAAGGCCGGGAGTAACCGTTTATCTTGAACCCATGACCTTGGACTTTTTAAAGCGAATTATTCGCATGGAAGAACCCGATGCAATCATTCCTGCGTACGGCTCAACTACGGGGTTGTCAGTAACGATGGATTTAGTCAACGATGGGATTTTGCAGCAAATGGGCATTAAGTTGCTCACGCTAAATAAAGAAACCTTGATGATTAATTCTCAACAGAAAATGACTGCCTTTCTTAAGCAAAACGGTCTAATCGTCAATCAAAATTGGAAACTAGCCGATTTTACCATTGAAAATTTGGCGCATGAATTAGACACAAAAGTTACTTTTCCTGTCTTACTGGTCAAAAAAGAGCGTTATTTGCCTAATAAGCAGACTATTTTTCACAAAACTCGAGATTTGGTTGATTACGTTAAAAAAGAGCGGCAATGCGAAGGCTTTTCCTGTGACAACTACCGCTTAATTGAAGATTTGTCTTCATGGGAAGAAGTCATCGTCAATATTATCCGTGATGGTGATGGCAATGTGCTATTCACCAGTTTTGCGGATTCGATTGAACCGGTTGCAATTAATGCCGGGGATTCCGCGATGGTAATGCCGGCATTGACTCTGAATAATGACCAAGTGCAACGCATTAGACAGATTGCGCAAAAAATTGCGGTTAGCTTAAAAATAGTTGGTATTTTGAATATTCATTTTGCTGTTAAGCATCAGGGAACTAAGTTTGATGTCAAAATTTTAACAATTAAACCACGATTAACTAGGAGCGCAATTTGGACACAACGAATTGGTCTTTATAGTGTTGGTTATATCGTTAGCAAAATCGCGATTGGCTATCGCCTTAACGAGATTACGGACCCCATGTCGGGGCTAAACGCCGCAATTGAGCCAACTCAAGATAAGGTCGCTGTGCGCATGCCGTACTGGTCACTAACGCAATTGGGAGCAAACTACTATTCTTTAGGTAAAAGAATGCAATCAGGCGGGGAAGCCATTGGTATTGGGCGCAATTTTGAAACGGCATTTTTAAAGGGCCTTGCTTCAACAATTAATCTCAATACGGCCGTGCAATTATTTGTCGCCGAAACAGAAAAAGACAAGGAAGCAATTAAGCAGGACTTACTTCATCCCGATGAAATGCATCTGATTAAGCTGCTAGCTGCTATTGCTAAAGGATTTTCTTATCAAGAATTACAACAGCTGTTGCAGCTGCATCCCGTTTACTTTCAAAAATTGCAAAACATTGTCAAGATCGGACAGAAATTAAACGAAGATAAACCAAGTGATGAATTACTTCTTGAGGCTAAAAAGCGCGGGTTTCGTGATGAATTAATTGCCAATTTAACTGGAATTAGTCTTGATGCCTTGCAAAAGCATCTTAAAAAAATCCATTTGACACCATCTTATTTGCAGATTGATGGGTCATCAGGTGTTTATCGGCCCAATGTTTCTGCTTATTACAGTGCTTTTGGCGTTCAGGATGAAGTCGAGCCACTTAAAGCCGACAATAAGATACTTGTCATTGGTATGTTGCCATCACAAGTATCAGTTACCAGCGAGTTTGACTACATGATTAGTCATGCGGTACAAACTTTACATAATAATAATTATGCCACTATCTTAATTTCCAATAATGATGAATCCGTGGCCACTAGTTATAAATATACTGATCGCATCTATTTCGAACCTGTCACGGTTGAGAATATTGTTCAGGTAACACGCAAGGAAAACATCAAAAATGTCTTACTCCAATTTTCTGGTAAAAAAATCAACGCACTAGGAGATAAGCTCGTTCAATGTGGTTTAAATGTTTTAGGTAATCATAGCGAGAATCCCGTTGACAAGATTAAGCAGCTGCTGACAACGCCAATGAAGTCACTTAAGCAAAATCCGCTTTTGACGACTACTGACGCTAAGGAAGCAGAAAAGTTTATTCAAGAACACGATTTTCCAATTTTGATCGGCGGCTTCAATAACCAGGGGGTTAAGCAAAAGTCGGCCGTTGTTTATGATCAGCCAGCATTAGAGAAGTATGTTTTGGAAACTCAGCTATCAAAAGTAACTTTGTCACACTTCATTGAAGGTAACAAGTATGAGATTACGGCGATTTCTGATGGTAAAGACGTTACCATTCCGGGAATTATTGAGCACTTAGAGCAGTCAGGTTCACATGCCTCGGACTCAATCGCGGTCTTTAAACCACAAAATTTGTCTAAAGCTGGCAAAAAGTTGCTAGTTGAATATGCAACCGAATTAATTAAGCGGCTAAAGATGCGCGGCATCTTCACGCTTCACTTTTTAATTGTCGATAAGAGTATTTACCTATTACAAATTAAGCCGTATGCGGGGCACAATGTTGCCTTTTTATCGCAATCATTAGGCAAAGATATTACATCATACGCGACAGCAGTGTTAACGGGAAAGAATTTGGCTGACTTAGACTGTAAAAAGGGCCTCTGGCATTCAAATAACTTTATTCATGTTAAGATGCCAGTCTTCTCATACGTTGATTACAATAGTGGCAATACCTTTGATTCCAAAATGAAGTCATCTGGCTCGGTAATGGGCCGCGATACGGAACTGGCTAAAGCTCTCTATAAGGGTTATGAAGCCAGCGGCCTGCATATTCCAAGCTTTGGTACTCTCTTTATTTCTGTTCGTGATGAGGACAAGAAAAAAATGACGGAGTTGGCACAACGCTTTAACCGGTTAGGTTTTAAGATTGTGGCGACCGAAGGTACTGCCAATTCTTTCGCTGAAGCCGGGATTACAACTGGTGTGGTAAGCAAAGTTCATTCGGATCCGAATAACTTATTGGAAAAAATTCACCAGCATAAAATTGTGATGGTGGTTAATATTACTAACCTTTCAGATACAGCAAGTGGTGACGCAATAAGGATCAGAGATGAAGCTTTAAACACACATATTCCTGTTTTATCTAGTATTGAAACTACGGAACTAATCTTGCAGGTCTTAGAATCATTATCACTAACCACGCAACCAATTTAGAAATTTAATTTGCTAACGCAAAACCGAGAATGCAATGCATTCTCGGTTTTTTTAATCTATTCGTTTACTTAAAACACGATCTTTTTCTGGAGTAACTTCAATCGAGTTCTGTCCGGTATAAATAACAAATCCAGGTTTAGCACCGTTTGGCTTCTTAACACGCTTATCTTGAACATAATCAACTTGCACATGCGCTGAATCTTTAGCTTTAGAAAAGTAGGCCGCAATTTCAGCAGCTTCCGCAATATCTTCATCGGTAGGCTGGTCATCTTGCAAAATAACATGTGAGCCGGGGATATTCTTAACATGGAACCAAAAATCAGTTTTGTTTGCCTTTTTAAGCGTTAACCAGTCATTTTGGTAATTATTTTTACCAACCAGCACTGTTTTACCAGAGGTAAGCTTAAACTTGTTTAAATTATGTTCCGTAATTTTTTTCCGGCGTTTTTGCTTCTGCGGGCGGCGAATATAACCTTGGCTGATTAATTCATCAGTAATTTGGTCAATATCTTGTGGCTCAGCGTTATCAATCGCAGTTTGAATGGAATCAAAGTAAGTTAAATTACTCTGTGCTATATCAATTTGCTGCTTAACGTGCTTAATCGAATCTCGCAGCTTTTTATAACGGGTAAAATATTTTTGACCATTGCGCGCTGGAGACAATGCAGCATCAAGTTTAATCTCAATTGGTTGATTATTATCATAATAATTCGGCAAAGAAATCTTGGTCATCCCAGGTTTAACTTGCCTCAAATTTGCATTTAAAATTTCACCCCGAATGCGATACCCTTCGGAATTTTCTGCTTGATTAAGCTGCTTATTAAGTTTGACAATTTTTTTACTTAACTTTTTTTGCTCATTTTTAACAATGCGCTCAACTTGACTTGCCTTTTGCTTAACCCAATCACGATTAGCCTGATATTGATAAAATTCATCAAGAGCATGGTTTAAATCTGGATCTGTGCTCTCTTGGACTAAATCTAGGTGATAGGGGAGGTAAGGGAAGATTTTTCGCTTGTTATTAGGTGTTTTTAAAACAAACGCGCCAGACTTATTAAATTGCTGCATAAAAATTGTGAAAGTTGAGTAAGTATTATCATCTTCCAAATAGCCGGTTAATTCATCTCGATCATCACGGTCTAAGCCGCCAACTTTTTTAGCAAAAGCCGCTGGCTCGCAGCCAGCAATTTCCTGATTAAAGTCATTCTCCGTTAACTCAAAGCCATTTAAACCCGGATTAAGGGGCGGCAATTCATATTTTGCCTTAGGTAGTAGAATTCGTGCCCGGTTTTCATCAGGATTAATTCGCTTTAATAGATCAATTATATGACCGCTTGTTTGGTCATATAAAATCACATTACTGTGGCGACCCATCAATTCAACTGATAAAACAAGTTGTACCTGATCGCCAAGCTCATTACGATTACTGAAACAAAAGTTAATAATCCGGTCAACTCCAACCTGATTAATAGACTGTAAAACCGAGCCTTCAAGATATTTTCGTAGAACCATTACAAAAGTAGGCGCCTTATCCGGATTACTAATTGCTTGTTTGGTTAAGTAAAACCGCGGATATTGCGCATTTGCAGAAATCAATAATTGCTGATTTTTGCGTTCTTTTCTAAAAGTTAAAATCAAATCCTGGTTAAAAGGCTGGTAAATTTTTGATAAGCGGCCACCAACAAGAGCTGGAGCCACACTGTTTAATAGGCTATGAATGAATAAGCCGTCAAATGCCATAAAGATCACCTCAAAATACGAACTCTATTATACCAATTATTTGACAATAAGTATAAGTATCATGATACCGACTTTCTTAAAATAACGTACAATAACAATATATTAACAAATTTAATATTAGCTAAACAAATCATTGCAAAAAGATGCTATACTGGTAATATATATTAATGAATATCAGTATTTATTCTTTATAAGTTAAAATTAATGTCAAAATGTTTCACAATAAAATTATTTGCACACTAAATACTATTGTTTCACGCTTTAATTAATCTAATAAACGCTTATTTAACAATGATTTTCAGCTTTTTTATCGCAAAAATTTATAGTATTGAAAATAATTTTATCTTTTAGTTAGTCAGAGGAAAAGGGTTAGTTGAATGGATATTTTATGTTTTAGCACGCTTGCCGCGCAAATAAAAAATGAAATCAGTCGTAAATGTGGGTTAAACTTATCGCAAACAAGAATTTTACTATACTTCGATAAAAGTGGTAATCAACCGCTAAAAATGGGAAGTTTAGCAAAAAACTTAAATATATCTTTATCAACCTTAAGTAGACAATTACAACAGAAAAAAACTTTGGCTTTAGTTGAAATTACCCGGTCGGAGAGTAATTCCAGTAAATCGGTCGTCTTAAACGAGGCTGGTACTCAAAAAGCTACCGAGTTAAAAGCTGCCTTAAAGCAAATTGAAGATGTGCTCTTCAAAGATTTTTCACCAAACGATCTTGCGCAGTTGAGCACCACAATTAACCAATTGGCTACTAAATTAGAAACAGTAAAGTCTCTTTAGATAGATAGTAGAATGCCCGCCTATTTTTATGCTATAATTTCTCTTGTATCACATATTAATAAGCGAAAGGTTAATTAGATGAAAATTGCATTAGTTACCGATAGTACTAGCGTTATAACTAAACAAGAAGCTGAAGACAATAATATTATTGTTGTGCCAATTCCAATTATTATTGGTAATGAAGAATATTTAGAAGGTGTCAATATTACTTCCGACAAGCTTTTTGAGCTGCAGCGGGAGGGTGCTGATTTTCCTAAAACCTCACAGCCAAGTATGGGTAGTATGACTAGCCTTTTTGACAAGCTACATGAAGAAGGATATGAAGCAATTATCGCGATTACACTTTCTAGTGGCATTTCAAGTTTCTATCAAAATTTATGTAATATTGCCCAGAGTCACCCAGCATACAATCTTCATCCAGTTGATACCAAGATGACTGTGCGTTTGCAGGGTAATTTGGTCTTGGCTGCTGCAAAAATGATCAAAAATGGCTTAGATTTAACAACTATTCTTGATCACTTAGAAAAAATCAGAGCAACAATTGATGAGGTATTTGTCGTTAATGACCTGAAAAACCTCAGCCGTGGTGGCCGTTTAAGTAATGCTGGTGCCTTTATTGGTTCAATGCTTAATATTAAGCCGTTATTAACCTTTAAAGACGGAGAAATTGTTGCTTTTGACAAAATCCGCTCAATGAAGCGAGCTTTCATCAAAATGGAGAGTTTGACAGTTGAGAAAATCAACCAATTGCCATACAAGAATAAAATCAAGTTATTCATTATTGACTCAAATGATGAAAGTCAGGTTAAGGAAGCAAACGAATTTTTATTAAAAGAATTCCCAGATAAGACAATTTCAATCACCAGATTTAGCCCCGGCATTGCGACTCACTTAGGTGAAAAATCACTTGCCATTGGCTGGATGATCGACATTGACAAAATTGATTTAACAAAATAATTAGCAGCTTTTATAGCTGCTTTTTTCTGTAATATTTAAAGGAGAAAACATGGATAAAAAAGATCAGTTTACTGATTGGGCAATTGAATTACAAAGCTTAGCTCAAGATGGCTTGGAGTATGGTCACGACAAATTTGACTTAGAGCGCTACGAACGAATTAGAGCTATTGCTACAGAAATGATGGCCGCTAAAACTGGTTTGCCACTCAAGCAGGTTAAGTCATTATTCAGCAGTGATGACGGTTACCAGACGCCTAAACTGGGCACTCGTGCAGCGATTTTTAAAGATGATCAAATTTTGCTAGTGCGAGAAACCACAGATGGTGCTTGGTCAATGCCTGGTGGCTGGTGCGAGCCTAATGTATCCGTTAAAGAGAATTGCATTAAAGAAGCCAAAGAGGAGTCAGGTCGTGACGTTGTTGCCGAACGAGTAATTACAATTCGCAACCACATACATACGATTCGCGGCGAGCGAGCAATTAATGTCATTGATGTTTTCTTCCTATGTCGTGAAGTTGGCGGCGAGTTTGTCAAAAACACGGAAACAACTGACTGTCGCTATTTCAGTCTTGAAGATCTACCTGAGTTATCAGCTGAGCGCAACAGTAAAGCAGAAATTAAAGCTTGCTTTGATGCATATCATGATCCGAACTGGCAAACGACTTTTGAATAAAATTCATGTAACTATAAAAAAGTACCAATAACTGTTACGCAGCAAATTAGCAGTTATTGGTACTTTTTATTTAATCTTTATTTTCCGTTTCAGAAATTTCATTTAAGGCATCACGCTGTTTTTTCTGATCGACGTGAGTGTATAAATCCGTGGCTGAGGTGCCTTTTTGTCCAAGCTGCTGTGCTACAAGCACCTGGTCCTTAGTCACGCCATAGAGCTCAGAAGCAAGGGTATGGCGCAACTTATGTGGTGTCAGTGGGTGACCAAAGCTAGCGGAATACTTGTTAACCATTTTTTCAATTGCATTAGTTGTCATTCTTTTTGTCTTTTGATGCCACCGAGTTAAGAAAAACGCAGTTTCCTTTTTAGTGGCTAAATAGCGCTCACGTCTAACTTTCTGATATTCAGTAATATAATCCAAAGTCCATTCAGCAATCGGCACACTGTCGCGCTGGCCACCTTTACGCGTAACATCGAGCGTAGCCTTTTTCAAATTTAAATCTGACAAGTTAACGCCGGCACATTCAGAAACTCGAATTCCAGTTCCCAAAATTAAAGCAATAATTGCCATATCGCGTTCTTTATTTATTTTAAAACTCGGCAAGGCCTGCTTATTGCAATGTTGTTCATATTCATTTTCAATAAAATCAAGAAACTGATACTTTAACTTTCCAATGTACATATGCGACTCAAGGATATGTGCTCGATAGTTTAACGTCTTTGTGTTGTTAAGTGAGTCGATTTTGAGCATCACGTTACGCTCAAAATAAGGCTGACCATCATTATTGTCAGCAGTAATCGTTAAAAATTTAAATAGGGAACGTAAGGCATTAATTGAGCGATTAATCGTTGTCGGTGAATTTAAATGTCCTTGCTGATTTTTAACGTGGCCTAAATAATTAATGTACAACATAATGTCATTGCGTCGCAAATTTGCTAGTGTAGTAATGTCAATATCCCGATTATCCGCTGCAGAGGAAATTCCTTCTTGGCGCAGCCAATCAAAAAAGCGTCGTATTTCTGTTAAATATTGGTAAGTGGTTGTTAATGAATGGTTGGTGCCGAAATTATATTCCTTAACAAAATCCGGCATGCCTGTAAGCTCAGCTTCAATTAAGTCTAAATACTTTTTGGTTTCCACAAATATGTTCTCCTTGATAGTTTATTGTCATTAATAATTATAAAGCAAAAGTAGAATGTATGTTCGAATTTTTGACTATGAAAAATGATATAAAAGAGAAGAGGAGGGAGAAAAGTAGGATTCGTGGTATTGCCGTTATTAAGTTATTAAGTCGACAAATTATTTCCTGGCATGCAATTTCATCTTTTGAGACAAAATTATTTTTTCAGCATTTGTGTTTGCTCCCAAGTTTTAAAATTTAAATACTGATTGATTTTTTAATTGGCTAAAAAATTATTAATTATTGATTGTCAGTTAAATTAATTTAGCTAAAACCTTGTAAGACAGCTCTTTATACCTATCATTAAAATTATAGTTTTAATGATAGCAGCCAAAAAATACTTATAATAACGGCCACGTCCGCAATAAAACTAATGACTCATTTCTTCTATATATAATACAAAATAAAATCCTTGCATTAAAAAATTCAGTCATTACTACTTTACACTTTAATTATTACTAACAACTAGCAAATTCAAACTAACTGGATTAACAGGTTATCAGTTATCAGCCAAAATAATTTTATTTGGCCGTAGAATTGCAATCTCAGCAGTTAAATAAATTCTGTATGAACTCAAATTGAGTTTTTTTATTCAAATACCGTTGCATGATCTGATTATTTACAATAAACCATAATTTAAAGTCAGTCAGTGATGACTCTTCTGAATAATAATTATTTTTCTAAATAACTTTACATAATATATATTATACGAAGTAACATCAAGAATAATTTTAGCATTTACTCTTTTATATTCCTCTTCTTAACTTGCTACCCCGTAATTTTTTCTTGCAAAGATAATAGCTACTTAATCGTTGATATAACTGGATAAATTTGCCAAAACAAGTTGCTGACACGCTAAACTCACCAGATTAAAATTAATAATTACTTACTTAAACCAAGTAAATATTTAATTTGAAAGTCATTTAAGGATCCTATATTTTAAAAATTATAAAATTTAAGCGATTACTAGGCAAAAATTAAATACATTGCATTTAATAATTAACTATACTTTAATCTTTTTGTTTACCTTTCCCATGTGACAAGCAATTACGCCATTTAAGATAATATTTGCCACTTTTTCCCTTTTTTATTTTAAGTTGAATTTTTCTAGGTGCATTTTTATTTAAATTTTTAGCAAAATGTCCTACAATACTATCTGGGGTTTTTAAAAATAATTTTTAATTTCAATTCGGTTACTTGAAATTAAAGATTATACTTATTATTCTTAACATTTTATTTTATAATCTTGAATAGAGATTATTTTTTTGAAAGGGTTGATTTATTCCATGAGTATAAATTTAGGAAAAGAAATATGCCGTCGACGACGTGAACAAAAACTGACACAGGAGGATCTCGCTGAATTAAGTGATTTGTCAGTTAACTTTATCTCACGTCTTGAACGTACTAAGAACCAAAACATTAGTATTCAAAAGCTTGATTCAATCGCCAGAGCTTTAAATACAACAACACCAGATATTATCATGAACGCTTACCGCTTCAAAGAAGTTAAGGTAGAAAATCATCAAGATAATACTCCAGTTTTCATTAAGAAGGTTCTTAACGAATTAAGAAAAATGGCTCCTGAAAAGGCTGAACGCGTATGCAAGTCTTTCATTATCTTAGCCAAAGAAATTAACAAAGATTAATTTTCAAAAATCAAAAAAGACGAAGTAGGATCAATTCCCTACTTCGTCTTTTTTGTTATTCAATTTTAGTTAAAGGCTTCAGTTAGCGGCGGGACAACTTGCTTCTTACGCGAAACAACTCCTGGTAAGCTAATTTCTGAGTCAGTAACCTTACCAAAGGCCTTTTCAAATGCTGCTTGAGCTTCATCTGAGCCTACTACAAGAGCAGTTGAATCAGAATCAAGGACATTGGTAATTAACAGCATAAACATGTCGTAGTTGTTAGCATCTGATGCTGCTTGCATTGCTTTTAAGAAAGCATCTTTGCGTTCCATTGCTTCTGGCAAGTCAACAACGTTAATTTGAGCAACCCGAACATTCTTGCCGTTAAGGGCAAAGCTCTTGGCATCTAAATCAATTAAGTCTTCTTCTGACTTAGATGCAATGTTAGTACCAGCCTTTAATTCGTCAAGACCATAAGTCTTGTAATCAACACCGGCGATCTTAGCTAAAGCTTCAACAGCTTCGTGGTCGTCATCAGTAGTAGTTGGTGACTTGAGCAGCAAAGTATCGGAAATAATTGCTGACAACATAATTCCAGCAATGTTTTGCGGAATTTCTACACCAAAGTGTTTGTACAACTTCCACATAATTGTACTTGTACAACCAACAGGCTCTGCTAAATAAAACAATGGTGCACTAGTATCAAAGTTCATAATCCGGTGGTGGTCAACAACGTGGGTTACTGTCACCTGATCAATGTCAGATACACTCTGTTGCGGCTCATTGTGGTCAACCAGCATTACCTTGTCAACCTCATTGGCAGCAGTCTTAATTACCCGTGGTGCTTCAAAACCAAACTTCTTTAAAGCATAGGCAGTTTCATCATTAGGTTCGCCAAGTGCAACAGCTTCAGTGTTAAAACCCAACTTGTTTTGCAAGTATGAGTAAGCTATCGCGGTCCCAATCGCATCAGTATCAGGATTTTGGTGACCAAAAACTAACTCTTTTTCCATTAATCTTCCTCTTTCTTCTTTTATAAAATTTATCGTTCTATTCTATTTTAGCTAATAGACGTTATTTATCCAAGAAATTTTTGAATTCGGTCAAAATATTATTGATCCGAGGAACAGCCTTTTTACCTTTACGATAAACTAATGAAACAGCAAATGGTTCAACTTCTTTTAAATGAATTGGTGTCAGCTTGATCTCATCTTTATGAGCTTGGTAATATGCATCACTGACAAACGTGTCATAATCAGTTTCTTGAGCGGTCTTAATTAATTGCTCTGTTGATGACAAGCTGATTGGAACAGTTAAGCAATCCTTGATATTAGTCTTATTACCCAGCTTTTTCTTCATTAACTGAGTTAAGTAAAAGCCATCTGGATAAGCGACCCATTCACGATGAGCAAAGCGAGAAATCGGATATGACTTCCCTGCCTCAACTGTATCCTTATGTGTTAAGACCGTTAATTGATCTTCATAAACAGTTGCGTGCTCATATTGATTCTGCAATTCAGCCTGGCTCTTCTTAGTACTGTCAGGCCAGAACATAACTGCCATATCAATTAAGTTATTGTCTAAGCTGTACCACAAATTTTTGCGGTCATAATAAGTCACATTAAGAACAATATCAGGATTCTTTTGGTTGAAGCCAACCAAGAACTTCCGCAATATTTCTGAATTAATGCTATCCAAAATACCAATTGAGATTTGACCTTTATCAGCTTGAGTAAACTCTTGAATGCCGCTTACAACTGAATTAATTGTATTTAATAGCTTAATGGCACCAGTCTGCAGTTCTTTACCAGCTTCAGTTAAATAGAGCTTCTTCCCCATTTGACCAAACAGCGGTGTTCCAATCGCATGCTCAATCTTTTTAATTTGCTGCGTCAGCGCTGGCTGTGTAATACCCAATATTTGAGCAGCCTGCGTATAATTCATCGTATCGATTAGTTGTAAAAAATAATGTAAGGACTTTGTTGAAAGTATTGTATCTGTTTTAGGCATGTAAAAAACTTCCTCTATCTTAGTAAGAATATATTTACATGTATTATCAAATAAAATCGGGCTCATGTCAAAGTATAATTTAAAATATTTTACAAATTTATAAACGATTTTTAAAATTTTGATTTAAAAATTGTAAGCCCTTCAATTATTAACAACTTAGTGGTTGTCCCAAAATCAAGTCAACAGGTTGGCCATCGCTTACTGTGTCAATTACAAACGATCCATTTGAGTAACGATCTCCCAATGGATAATCACTAGTTTGCAATGTTACTTTTCTTTTACTACTAGAAACAATTATTAAAGTATGATTTTGACCATAAGATACTAATGCTGAAATTCGATGCGGCTTTGTCTTTAACTCACGTAAAACAAGCACGCCGCGTTTAGCACGCGAAACCTTATTAATCAGCTTAACTTTGAATTGCTTGAAAGCACCTCGTTGTGTAATCAAACCAACTTTAATTAGGTCAAGATATTCAGGATCAACTAAGATGTAGGACACGATAAAATCATCATCCTTCAAATTAACGGATTTAACTCCGACAGCTTTAGCTCCAGATGTCGGTATTTCACTTACGTCATAGCGAACAGCATAAGCATCATGCGTGAACAAGATGATTTCTGCCTTTGTATCAGGTTGAACAACATCAACGCGCACCACTTGACTTGCTTGTGACTTCATCTTCATAGCGCCCATTGCTCTAGAACGATAAGTCCTGGTCGGTTGCAAATTAGCCAGTTCCAGCTGCTTGATATAGCCATCATTGGTAGCTAGCAAGAAGTTAATATTCTTGTCCAATTTGTCAAACGCAAAGACGCGAATTATCTGTTCTTCACTTGGTAAGCCGATTTCTTGCGACAGGTGCTGCCCAGTTTCTTTCCATTTTGTTTCAACTAGCTCGTGAACCGGCCGATAAATGACATTCCCGCGATTAGTAAACAGATACAGGTTAGCTAAAGTTGAAATTGTCTTTTCAAAGACAACGTCATCACCATCAGGCAAACCGTTTTCTGCATCATCGCTTGATTGCCACGAACGTAAGGACGAGCGCTTTAAATAGCCATCATGACTAATTAAAACCCGAACTTGTTCGTCAGCAACCAATGCTTTTTCATCAATTTGAATTTTGGCAGTGGCAGTAGAAATTTCTGTTCGCCGCGGATTACCAAATTCCCGTTTAACAGCTGATAACTCACGAATAATTTCTTTTTCTAAAACCTTCTTGTCAGATAACAATTGCTGATACTGCTCAACCTTTTTGTTTAAATCAGTTTGTTCAGCAATTAAAGCATCAACATCGGTATTGGTTAAACGATACAACTGCAAGGATACAATGGCTTCTGCCTGTCTTGGCGTAAAATCAAATTCAGCCGTCAAATTTTTCTTAGCATCAGCCTTATTCTTGGATGCCCGAATAACCTTAATCACTTGATCCAAGATGTCCATTGCGTGAATTAGGCCCTGAATGATTTCTAAACGGTTTTGTGCCTTATTTAAATCAAACTTGGTTCGCTTAATCACAACGTCCTTTTCATGGTCAAGGTAGGAAGCCAAAATGTGCTTTAAACCAACTTGAACAGGCGTCATATTATCAATTGCAACCATGTTAAAGTTATAAGAAACCTGCAGCTCGGTGTTCTTGAACAGATAGTTTAAAATGTTTTGCGCGTCAGCGTCCTTTTTAAGCTCAACAACGATTGATAAACCATGCCGGTCTGTCTCATCACGAACTTCCGCAATCCCGTCAATCTCCTTATTAAGACGAATTTCATCCATCTTCTTAACCATCAAAGCCTTATTGACGGCAAATGGAATTTCGGTAATTACAATTTCTTGCCGGTGGCCACGAATTTCTTGAATTGACGTCTTAGCCCGCACCTGAATGCGGCCGCGCCCCGTCTCATAAGCTTCACGCAATCCCTTTTGGCCCATAACAATTGCACCAGTAGGGAAATCTGGCCCCTGAACATACTTCATTAAGTCGTCTAGCGTAGCATCTGGGTGCTTTAACAAATATATCGTGGCATCAATCACTTCTGACAGATTGTGTGGCGGAATATCTGTGGCATAACCTGAAGAAATCCCCGTTGAACCGTTCACCAGCAGGTTAGGAAATCTGGCCGGTAAAACCGTCGGCTCATATTCCGTATCATCGAAATTAAGCACCATGTTGACGGTTTCCTTGTCAATGTCCTGCAATAGCATATTGGAAATCTTGTTTAGCCGTGATTCCGTATAACGCATGGCAGCCGGACCATCACCGTCCATTGAACCATTGTTACCGTGCATTTCAACTAACGGCTCACGCATTTTCCAGTCTTGTGATAAGTGGACTAGCGCACCATATATGGAACTGTCGCCGTGGGGGTGGAAATTACCCATGATGTTTCCTACAGCCTTGGCTGCTTTCTTAAACGGCTTGTCGTACGTATTGTTATCCTGATACATTGCGTAAAGGATTCTTCTTTGCACTGGCTTTAAGCCATCACGAATATCCGGAAGAGCCCGTTCCTGAATGATGTATTTGGAATACCGTCCAAATCGTTCACCCATGACCTGCTCAAGCGGCATTTCACGAATTCGTTCTTTTATCGCCATTAATTAAAAACCTCTTTACTCATTTTCTTCTTCTAAGATTGACGCGTTCTCGCCCATTCTAAACTTAACGTTCTGTTCAATCCATTTCCGTCTAGCAGCAACCTTATCACCCATCAAAGTCGTAACTCGGCGTTCAGCAAGAGCCGCATCATCAATCTTCACCCGAATTAACATTCTGGATTCTGGGTTCATGGTTGTTTGCCACAATTGCTCGGCATTCATTTCACCTAAACCTTTGAATCTTTGCAAAGCATAGCCACGACCCATATTTTTCTCGTCGGTTGCTAATTCCTCATCAGTCCAAGAATACTTGACCTGTGCCTTTTTACCGCGGCCTTTTTGCAGACGATAAAGAGGTGGCAAAGCAATATAGACCTTACCTTGCTCAATCATTGGTCGCATGTACCGGTAGAAAAATGTCAGCAGCAGAATTTGAATATGTGCACCATCATCATCGGCGTCCGTCATGATAATTACTTTGTCGTAATTAGAGTCTTCGGCCTTGAATTCGGCACCAACACCAGCACCAATGGTATAAATCATGGTGTTAATTTCTTCATTTTTAAAAATGTCTTGTAATTTAGCTTTTTGGGTGTTTAAAACCTTGCCTCGCAGCGGCAAAATTGCCTGAAATCTGCGGTCTCGGCCTTGTTTAGCAGAACCACCGGCAGAATCACCCTCGACCAAAAATAATTCGTTCTTTTTGGGATTACGTGATTGAGCTGGGGTTAACTTACCGGACAATACTTCTTTCTTGCGGCGTTTTTTACCATTGCGACTCTCGTTACGAGCTTTTTTAGCTGCTTCACGGGCGTCTCGTGCTCGCTGAGCCTTTTTAACGAGGTCTTGGGCTAACTCACCGTTTTCCATTAAATAGTACGACATCTGCTCGTAAACAAGCGTATCAACTACCGAACGAGCTTGTGGTGTTCCTAATTTACCCTTAGTCTGACCTTCAAACTCAAGTAGTTCTTCTGGAATTTTGACTGAAAGGACAGCACTGAGGCCTTCACGGTAATCTGAGCCATCAATATTTTTATCTTTTTTACCAAGCAAGCCTTGTTTTTTGGCATAATCGTTAAAGGCACGAGTGAAACCACTGCGGGCACCAACTTCATGAGTACCACCGTCAGAGGTTCTGACATTATTAACAAAGGAAACCAAGTTTTCTGAATAGCTGTCGCTGTATTGACCGCTAAACTCAACTTCCATCCCGTCCTGTTTGCCTTCAAAATAAAACACATCGTTCAGGGTGTCTTTGCCCTCATTCAAGTAGGACACAAAGGACTTAATCCCATCGTCATACTTGAAATCGTCGTGATGCTCCGGCTCACGTTCATCATTTAAGATAAAACGCACACCCTTTAACAAGAAGGCAGACTCACGAATCCGCTCTTGGATAGTCTCGTATTTATACTTAGTAGTTGAAAAGATGGTCTCATCAGGCTTAAAAGTAATAGTTGTGCCGTCTTTTTCTTTGGTTTTACCCAGCGACTTTAAAGTTCCTACTGGATGACCACCATTAGCAAATTCTTCCTCATAAGCTTTGCCATCACGCACAACTCTAACTTTTAGATAACTGGACAGAGCGTTGACAACTGAAGACCCAACACCATGCAGACCACCTGATGTCTTATAGTTTTGTTCGGTAAACTTACCACCGGCATGCAAAACAGTCAGGATAACTTCAATCGTTGGTTTTCCTGACTTGTGCATCCCCGTCGGCATCCCCCGACCAAAATCGCGCACAGTTACGCTATTATCCTGATGAATGGTCACGTCAATTTCTTTACCATAACCGGCCATCGCTTCATCAACTGAATTATCGACAATTTCATAAACCAATTGATTCAAGCCATGAATATCAGTTGACCCAATATACATTCCGGGCCGCTTCCGAACCGCTTCTAAACCGTGAAGAATCTGAATTGACGAGTCATCGTAAGAATTTGTTTTTTTATTTATTTTAGCCAAATAAACTCCTCCAGTTATTAAATCATCTAAAAAGTCACCGCATATTGCTTAATCTTTGCTAAAATAGCTTTAAGACACTAAGAGAGCGGGATTTAAATGATAAATTTGAAATTATTACTGGTATTTATTCTAGCATACTTAATTGGATCCTTCCCGACGGGGGTAATCATTGGCAAACTATTTTTCCATGAAGACATCCGTAATTATGGCTCGGGAAACATCGGTACCACCAACTCATTTCGGGTTCTGGGACCACTTGCCGGCAGCTTTGTGCTCGTCGTCGATGTCCTTAAGGGGACGCTTGCAACTTGCTTGCCGCGGCTCTTGCATCTGGGGACACCTAAGTATGTCTTATTAATTTGTGGCGGGCTAGCCGTTTTAGGACATACCTTTTCAATCTTCCTTAAATTTAAGGGAGGCAAGGCAGTTGCGACTAGCGCCGGTGTCTTTTTAGGCTACAATCTCCAATTCTTTGGCGTTTGTGCGGTAATCTTCTTACCGTTAGTCTTTATTACATCGTATGTCAGCCTATCAAGCCTAATTTCGATTACCGCAATTTTTATCGCGACGTTTTTCTTTCACGATATTTTCTTAACCGTAATCGCGGGCGTCATGCTCATTATTCTTTTTACAAGACATCGAGATAACATTAAGCGCCTTGAGCACCACAACGAGAATATTATTCCCTTTGGCTTGCTTTATTGGTATAAAAAAAGCCACCACAAGTTATAAACTAGAAATAAATACAGCCAGCTAAACCTTAGTTTACTGGCTTTTATATTATATCTATTCGAACAATTGTTCGCAAGTGTTAATTATAATTAAAAAGAGACACGTTAGTGTCTCTTTTTTGCTTAATCTTGATCATGAAAAGCCATGCCAAAACCAGCCGTAAAAGTAGCATCATGAGCTAAATGGTTCATCCCATATTTATCTTCTAACTTACCGTTAGTATCACTTCTGTCAGCAATTCCCCACCACGGCTCGATACATACATAATCGGCTGTTTGCGGGTACTGCGACCAAACACCAACAAATGGTGCATCCCGCAGCCAAACATTAACGTGAAAAGCACTCGTCTCTGTTTTAAGGGACACCTTATTATCATGACCGCTCATTTGAAAAATCAGAGCATCATTCTTAAATAAATGATCGCTTAACGTAATTAGGCTGTTGGTAGAAGCAAGAGAGCGATTATCCCAGTCAAGATATGAACCCTTTAATGGAATTTGCACTCTAGCAACCGAAGGCTTCGTACTAAAGTAATAATCTTCCTTACTAATCGAATTAGTTGTTGGAATATTAAATCCTGGATGACCACCAATACCAAAAATCATTTCACCAGCGGACTTATTCGTCACACTGAAGTTTTCTTCAAGCAAATTATTCAACAAATTATAATTAACCCGCAATTCAAACTTAAACGGATAAATCTTCCTTGTTTCTGGAGTGTCTTTTAGCAAAAAGGTAATACTCTCAGCAGTCTGCTGCTCAACACTAAATTCCATATCACGAGCAAAGCCATGTTGCGTAATGTGATAGGTCTTACCCTGATAAGTGTATTCATCATTTTTAAGCCGACCAACAATTGGAAATAACACCGGCGCATGACGTCCCCACACATTGGGGTCTGCCTGCCAGAGATATTCGTAACCGCTGTGCTGACTTTTAATGCTTTGCAATTCGGCACCCTTGCTTGAAATAACAACTTGTAAAATTGTATTTTTGATAATGTAGTCCATCTTACTCATCATCCTTTGTTAAAGAATAAACTTAGTCAAATCTTTATTTGTTATTATATCACTAAGTTTTTCATTAACATATGCTTCGGTCACAGTAATTTCTCCCATTTCCATGTCTGGGCCTTCATACAGCACATCTTCGAGCAATTTTTCAAGGATAGTTGCCAGTCTTCTTGCCCCGATATTGTCTGTTCCTTGGTTAACGTCGTAGGCAATTTGTGCGATGCGATCAATGGCTTCTTGTGTAAAGATTAATTTGACACCGTCTGCATGCAGCAAGGCAACATATTGCTCTAATAATGAGTCTGCTGGATCTTTTAAAATCTTAACGAAGTCATCTTTAGACAGGGCATTTAATTCAACTCTAATTGGAAAACGTCCTTGTAATTCAGGAATCAGGTCACTTGGCTTAGTTTCTGCGAATGCCCCTGCAGCAATAAACAGAATATGGTCGGTAGAAACTGGACCGTATTTGGTCTGCACAGTTGAGCCTTCGACGATTGGCAAAATATCACGTTGCACACCTTCACGAGAAACCTCGCCGGAGTTTTTCTTATTGCCTGAAGTAATTTTATCAATTTCATCAATAAAAATAATTCCGTTGTTAGTTGTGCGCTCAATTGCCTTTTGGTAAAGGGTATCGTAATCAATCAGCTTGTGCGATTCTTCTTGAATTAAGACTTCGCGTGCATCCTTAACCGGTAAAGTCCGCTTAACCTTCTTTTTAGGAACCAAATCACTCAGCATTGAGCTCATATCAAGTCCCATTTGGCCCATCATGTCGCCCATTGGATTAACCTTTGGTGCCTGCTCAACCTCAATCGTCACTTCACGATTTTCTAACAAACCCTTATTCAGCTGCTCGGAAACCGTCAACCGCTGATTGCGAATATCATCGGTGACTTCTTCTTGGTCAGCAGGTTGCTTATCAGTTTGACTGCCGCCCATTAGCATTGACATCATATCTTGCATTTCCTGCATCTGATTTTGGCGCTTTTCGTGCTTAATTCCGGGAACCAATAACCGAACCAAAATCTTATTGGCTTCCTTAGCCGCTTGAGCACGGACACGGTCAAATTGGTCCTTTTCTTCCATGCGAACAGCTTCATTGACTAAATCGCGCACCATTGACTCAACATCGCGGCCGACATAACCAACTTCGGTAAACTTAGTTGCCTCAACCTTAACAAAAGGAGCCTGAACAATTGCAGCAAGCCGCCGAGCAATTTCCGTTTTACCAACACCGGTAGGACCAGCCATCAGCAAGTTCTTAGGTGTGATGTCCTCCTGCATTTTCTTTGGCAATTGCATGCGGCGATAGCGGTTATAAAGGGCAATCGCCACCGCCTTTTTTGCTTCATCTTGCCCAATAATGTACTCATTTAGCAAATTAACAATTTGTTTTGGCGTTTTTGTTTCCATGAATTTTTCTCCTAATTAGAGTTCGTCCGTGATAATTTGATTATCAGTAAAAATATCAATTCCTGAAGCAATTTCCACTGCTTCATGTGCAATTTCTTCAGCCGACATTCCTGTTGAATGTCTTGTCAAAGCAATTGCGGCAGCCTGAGCAAAGTTACCACCAGAACCAATTGCGACAACGTTTTCGTCTGGTTCCAGCACTTCACCATTTCCAGAAATCAGTAACAAATCCTTTTCATCAAATGCAATCAGCATTGCCTCCAGCTTTTGCAAAGTAGGGTCTTTGCGCCATGATTGCGCCATCTCAACGGCAGCACGACGTAAGTCGCCGCCAAAGGCTTCTAGTTTGCCTTCCAGCATATCCTGCAAGCTAACTGCATCCGCAACACCGCCGGCAAAGCCAATCACAACGCGGTCATGATAGATCCGCCGGATCTTTTTAGCTGTTGCTTTGGCGATTACCTTTTCGCCTAATGTAACTTGACCGTCACCAGCAATTGCTGTTTTACCATTAAATTTCACTGAACAAATTGTTGTCATTATTTTGCCTCATCTTTCTGATTATTACGAGTGAAAAATTGCTCGTAATTAGCCTGTAAGTGGCTCATTGTAACGTGGGTATAAATTTGCGTTGTTGACAAGTTCGCATGTCCCAGTAATTCCTGCACACTGCGTAGATCGGCACCGTTGTTAAGCATTGCCGTCGCAAAGGAGTGGCGCAGTTCATGGGGATGCACCTTGCCGCTGACCCCAGCCTTATTAAATACTTTTTGCATCACATATTCAATTCCGCGTGATGTAATTGGCTTACCTTGATTATTTAAAAAGACTGTTTGCGGATCAGTTTGCTGACCAAGAAGTTGCGGCCGGGAGTCGGTTAAATACTGCTTTAATGCTTTTTCAGTTTGCTCATCAAAAGCGACATAACGATCCTTATTGCCTTTACCGTGAACTAAAATTACTTTTAAATCTAAGTCCAGCTGCGGCAATTTTAACCCACTAACTTCACTGACCCGCATCCCAGTTGTATAAAACAACTCAAACATCGCGAGGTTACGCACCGTTAGTGGATCACTAGCCGTCAATGTCGCAAAGACCTGCTTCATTTCCGGTGCATAGAAAAATTGGGGCAATTTGCGCGTCTTTTTGCGGAGCACAATTGTTTGCGTTGGGTTAGTCTTAACTACCTTGCGCCGAGTTAAAAAGCGATAAAATGACCGTAAACTGGACATCTTACGAGCTTGCGTTGTTCTAGCTAATTTCCGCTCTGCAAGATTTTGTAAAAAAATCTCAACATCGCGTTCAGTAATTTTTTGCCAAGACACAAACCCGCCATTAACCTGCCAAAATGCCTTTGCCTCAAGCAAATCAGTTTGGTAAGACTGGATCGTCTTTGAACTATAATGCCGCTCATTTTGCAAATAAGAAATAAAGCTTTGCAACTCTTGATCTTGCGTTGTCATTTAACCCAAGACTTCCTCTTTAAATTTAGCTAAACTGGCTAAGCCGCGTTCACTAATTTTTTCGTGGCGCTCACGCTTATTCCGCACCTTTTTACCTTCAAGCCCTGGAATCAAAGCAAAGCTGGCATTCATTGGTTGGAAGTGTTTAGCACTAGTGGTAGTTACATAATTAGCCATTGAACCAAGAGCTGTCACTTTCGGAAAAGCAACCGGTTCTTCTGCCAGCGCTCTTCTAGCTGCATTAATTCCGGCAACTAAACCACTGCCGGCACTTTCCACGTAACCTTCAACGCCAGTCATTTGTCCGGCAAAGAACAAACCAGGTTGCTTTTTAGCTTCATAACTAGCAGTTAAGACTTCTGGTGAAGCCATGTAGGTATTGCGGTGCATTTTACCGTAACGGACAAAGCGGGCATTGGCTAAACCGGGAATCATTGAGAAGACCCGTTTTTGCTCACCGTATTTCAGATGCGTTTGGAAGCCGACAATATTGTACATTGAGGCAGCCGCATTATCCTGGCGCAATTGAACAACGGCATACGGCGTCTTGCCCGTGTGGGGATCTTCCAAGCCAACTGGCTTCAGGGGACCAAACAGCATTGTTTTACTTCCCCGTGCGGCCATTACCTCAATTGGCATACAACCTTCAAAAACTTCACTATTTTCAAAGCCGTGCATTTCAGCTGTTTCGGCATTAACTAGCTCTTGAGCAAAATGATCATATTCTTCTTTAGTCATCGGACAGTTTAAATAAGCTGCCTCACCGCGGTCATAGCGGGACTTTTTATAAACAATCTCCTGATCAATTGAATCGGCCGCCACAATTGGTGCTGCTGCATCAAAGAAGTGCAGACTATCGGTTCCAGAAAATTGTTGAATTTTGTCAGCCAAGGCATCACTAGTCAAAGGGCCAGTCGCAATTACCGTAATTCCATCTTGCGGGATTGACGTGATTTCTTCATCATGGAAGGTCACATTAGGGAGTGAATGCAGCTTCTGGGTGACATACTCACTAAACTTATCTCGATCAACTGCTAAGGCACCACCGGCTGGAACCTGAGTTTTGTCAGCCGCCTCTAAAATAAGTGAATCTAGTTGCCGCATTTCTTCTTTTAATAGGCCAACGGCGTTTGACAACTGGTTGGACCGCATTGAGTTGGTGCAGACTAACTCGGCAAAATTACCAGTCTTGTGCGCTGGCGTTAACTTCGTGGGGCGCATCTCGTATAAATCAACTTGGATTCCACGCTTGGCCAATTGCCACGTTGCCTCACTACCGGCAAGTCCACCACCAATTACTGTTACATTTTTAGGCATCTTAAGATATTCCTTTTCTAAAAAATATTTCTTCTAAATACAAGAATATCATCAAACCATACCTGACTTGATGATATTAACTTAAATTTAACTTTCTTTTACAGCGCCTTCATCCTTAGGCTCCTCTTTATAGTCACCGTTAGGACACAGAACAACCAAGCCCTTCTTGTTTTTCTTTTCAACCAAAAAGTGACCATCATTAGGGCAGTTGCGACCAATCGGTTTATCCCATGAGACAAAGTCGCATTCTGGATAACGCGAGCAACCAAAGAACTTACGGTTACGCTTGGATTTCTTTTCAACAACATCCCCCTTGCCACATTTAGGGCAAGTTACACCAATCTTCTTGACAATTGCCTTAGTGTTACGACAATCAGGGAAGCGTGAGCAAGCATAGAACTTACCATAACGGCCCATTTTAATGACCATTGGTGCACCGCAGATGTCACAATTAAAGCCAGCGGGCTCGTCCTTAATCTGGACCTTCTTGATGTCGGCGTCTGCCTTATCAAGTTCCTTTTTGAAGGGATGATAATATTCGTCAATGACCTTGACCCAATTTTTCTTGCCTTCCTCAACGCTGTCGAGGTCGTTTTCTAATTGGGCGGTAAAGTCAACGTTAACAATATCAGGGAAGAACTTTTCGATTAAATTATCAACGATTTCGCCTAATTCCGTCGGCACAATCGCCTTACCTTCAAGCTTAACGTAGTAGCGCCGTTGAATGGTATCAATAGTTGGTGCATAGGTCGAAGGACGGCCAACGCCGTTTTCTTCAAGTGAATGTACCAGGCTGGCTTCGGTATATCTTGCCGGCGGCAAAGTAAAGTGCTGCTTGTTATCCGACTTAGTTAATTTAACCTGGTCGCCTTCGTTTAAATCTGGTAATTCGATATTCTTTTCCTGTTGATTATCGTAAACCTTAGTAAATCCGGCAAACTTCATCTTTGAGCCAGTTGTTCTAAAAATAACCCCATTTTGTTCAATATCAGCTCTAACCGTATCATACACAGCCGGGGTCATTTCACTAGCTAAAAATCTGGACCAAATTAGCTTGTACAATCGATATTGTTCAGTCGTTAAAACTGACTTGAGTGATTCCGGCGTCCGATAAATGCTAGTCGGTCTAATTGCTTCATGGGCATCCTGAGCATCTTGAGCATTCTTAAAGTGCCGCTGACCCTTAGCTGCATATTCTTTGCCATATTTTTCATTTAAAAACTTCGAGGCTTCAGCTTGAGCAATCGGCGATGTCCGCTTAGAGTCGGTTCTCATATAAGTAATTAAGCCGACTGTGCCCGATTTACCAAGGCTAATTCCTTCATAAAGCTGTTGGGCAATACTCATTGTCCGCCGAGTGCGGTAATTAAGCCGTTTGTTAGCTTCCTGTTGCATTGTGGAAGTCGTAAAAGGTGCAGCTGGTTGCCGGCGACGCTCACGAGCAATAACTTTGCTGACAGTAAACGCCTTTTTCTTGTCGATTTTAGCTAAAACTTCCTTAACAGCATCGTTATTTGGCAGTTCCTCCTTTTTGCCATCAACACCCCAAAATTGTGATTTAAATGCTTTACTGTTCTTTTTAAATTCAGCATCAATTGTCCAGTATTCTTCCGGCTTGAAATTCTTGATCTCTTTTTCCCGGTCAATTACCAGCTTTAAGGCAACTGACTGAACACGACCAGCACTCAAGCCCTTTTTAACCTTATCCCATAAAATTGGTGACAGTGAATAACCAACAATCCGGTCTAAAATGCGCCGTGCCTGCTGAGCATTAACCGTGTCCATATCAATTGCACGGGGATGCTTGAAGCTCTCCTTAACGGCATCTTTGGTAACCTCATTGAAGGTTACCCGGTTCTTAGCTGTATCGTCAAGATTTAACGCATGAGCTACGTGCCAAGCAATTGCTTCTCCTTCACGGTCGGGGTCGGATGCCAGATAGACATCTTTGGCTTTTTTAGCTTCCGACTTTAATTCCTTAATCGTATCGCCCTTGCCCCGAATGGAAATATATTTTGGCTTGTAATTATTATCAAAATCAATTCCCATTTGTGATTTTGGCAAATCGCGAATATGCCCCTTAGAAGCAATTACCCGATAATTACGGCCCAAATATTTTTCAATCGTCTTGGCTTTTGCCGGCGATTCTACAATTACTAATGTTTTTTTACGTTTTTTTGGCTTTGACTTAGTAGGCATCAAATGCCTCCTCATTAAAATTCTATTTTTTAAAAATACTAATCTGAGAATAGAATATTTAATGGCTAGTTGTCAAATCTTTCATTTAATTTAAAATCCGTTATCGGGTTAGCACCCACTGCAATCAACTTATTTGGTCCCGCCGATAATGGGCTAGTAATTGGCCCGGGGACGGCATAGACATTACGATTTTCCTGCAGTGCCAAGTTGGCCGTGATTAAGGAGCCTGACTTTTCCTTAGCTTCCGTTACCACAACGCTTTCCGCAAGTCCCGCTAGAATACGGTTGCGCTCAGGAAAACGAAATGGGCGCGGCGGTGTATCTGGTAAATATTCACTTAAAATTAGCCCCTTTTGCATGATTTGCTCCTGCACCTGGTGGTTAACCATTGGATAATAATGATTTAGTCCGTTGCCGACAACAGCAATGGTTTTGCCATGATTTTGCAAAGTGGCTTGATGCGCCAAGA
Source organism: Lactobacillus sp. ESL0700 (assembly GCF_029392095.1). Taxonomy (NCBI): domain Bacteria; kingdom Bacillati; phylum Bacillota; class Bacilli; order Lactobacillales; family Lactobacillaceae; genus Lactobacillus; species Lactobacillus sp. ESL0700. Next base: position 971,863 of record NZ_CP113930.1, on the reverse strand, counting down.
CATCGACGCCTTTAGCCAGGCCACTGGCAATTACCACATGATTATTAACTAAATTTGGTACAAGTTGCGCCAAAACTTGCTGACTATACGCCGTTGCTTGCCGCGAGCCAACAATTGTCACAATTCTTTTTTGTAGTAAGGTAATATCGCCGCGCGCAAACAAAATTAGGGGCGGCTGATATATCTGCCGCAATTGCTCGGGATAATTATCATCAAAGAAACTGATTACCTGACACTGCTTTTTAATTCGCTTAATCACCTTGCCATACTTTTCGAGCTTATATGCAGCCAAGCTAGCTTCTTTGACAGCTGCAGGTAGCGTCATCTGCTTGATTGTTTGTACGGTGACCTGCTCATCATCTAGTTGGCTAGCAATCTGCAGCATCTTAACATAACCAAGTCCCTTTTGTAATTTCAGGCGTAACAAAAAATTTGTTTTTTCCATTAAAAAAGCCTCCTAATTACAAATACGTAAAAAAGGAGGATATATTCTATTTTGTTTTAAAAAAGTCACTAACTGGTGCAAAGGTCTTGCGGTGAATTGGTGTTGGCCCATACTTTTCTAAAGCAGTAAGATGGGCACTGGTGCCGTAACCGACATTATGTGCAAATTGATATTGCAGGTAAATTTTACCGTAATCGGTCATCAAACGATCACGGAAGACCTTCGCTACAATCGAGGCTGCCGCAATTGAATTCGACTTAGCATCCCCCTTGATTAGGCGCACTTGCGGCAAATCAACGGGGACATTCATCGCATCGACTAATAATGCATCAGGCTTGCAGTCAAGCGCCGTAACAGCTTGCGCCATTGCCAAACGGTCCGCCTCATAAATATTAATTTCATCGATTACTTGGGCGCTTTTAACACCCACAGCAACACTTACTGCTTCTTGCAAAATCTTCGGGTATAGTTCCTGTCGCTTTTGCGGACTTAGCTTCTTAGAGTCGTTCACATCCAGCAAGTCAAAATTGGCATCAATAATCACTGCGGCCGTGACGACTGGCCCAGCTAATGGTCCGCGGCCAACTTCATCTACACCAGCCACAATTTGCCCCTTAGCCCAAAACTGCTGTTCATATTGCATTCTGGTTAAAAAAGCAGCCTGTTTTTGTGCTAACTTTTCTTGGCGGCGATAGTAACTGGCCAATAACTTTTGAACACCTGCACGTGGGTCAGCCTTTAGAGTAGCTAATTCTGCTTCACTAACTTTATCTGAAAGCAGCTGTTTTATTTCTTTAATTGTCATGGGCGGTCCAGCGTAATTCTACCAACCTTACCCTTACGCAGACGCTGCAATAAGTATAACGAGAAGCGGTCGTAATCGTCCCGCATCCCGTAAACTTCAGTCATCGCTAGCAATAAGTCAGTGTCGTTAATTTGCGTAATTTGATCCTTAGTTGTTCGGGCAAATTTAGCTAAATCGGCCAAATAATATTTGCGCAAATTCTTCAGTAAAAACAGCGCCACATCATCAGCGTGAAAAATGCTGTCCTTAATTGCACCAAAAGCAGCTAATTTATAGCCGACTTCTTGATCATCAAATTTAGGCCATAAAATTCCCGGGGTATCCAAAATTTGAATATTACTTTGCGTCTTAAGCCAAGTTTGACCTTTGGTTACCCCTGGCTTATTTCCAACAGCAGTCACATTTCGGCCTACTAACCGGTTAATAATCGTTGACTTACCACAGTTAGGGATACCGGCAAGGGCAATTCTAATCACCGGATTAGAAGCACCCTTGGCCTCCAATTTAGCAACTTTATCAGCCGCCGCCTTTTTAATCATCCGGACTAGCACCTGCATGTTGGTATTATGCAGTGAGTCCATCGCCATGACGAATTTACCCTTTTGCGTAAGCTTTTTTTGCCAAATCTTAGTTAGCACTGGATCTGCCAAATCCGCCTTATTCAAAATGATTAAGTGTGGTTTATTGCCTACTAATTCCTCAATCATCGGATTTCTTGATGATTGCGGGATGCGCGCATCTAAAACTTCAACTAAGACGTCAATTAAGCCCATCTTGTCTTCAAGCTGGTTGCGCGCCTTGTTCATATGTCCCGGATACCATTGAATTGTCGCCATTTTTTTGCCCTCTTTAACACTAAAAAAGCCCCAAATAATGAGGAGCTTGCTTAATACGCCATCTTTTCCCGATACATCTCATAAGCCTGATCAAAAATACTCATACTAGGTAAATAACCCGCATTTAGTTCTAGGTAATCAGATAGCTTTTCGTAATTTTGTTCCTGCTTAGGAAAAGTCTGATCATTCTGAGCATTATTTGCAAACTGTGCGACTTCATCATTTGAATCACTGTCACGCTGCGTCATCAAATAACGATAAAAACTTTCTCGATAAGCCATTATTACTCCGTATAGTACAAAATTGCATAAGCACCAAGTCCAGCATGTGTTGCAATTACTGGGCTGGTCTCGCGCACTAGCACATCAATTTTAGAATTAATTTCTTTGATTTTTTGTGCAAAATCCTTTAATTCCTGCGGCACACCATCGAGTGAAACGTAAGAAATACCAACTTCCTTGATTTTATCCTTGTTTGCCTCAATATCGGCTAACACCCGATTATCAAAAGCTAGCGAGAACTTCTTGCCGCGACCTTTTTTAGCCACTTTTAAATGGCCACCAGGCATTTGCAGCTCAATGCGAATGTTCAGTAAAGTAGCAATTTTACCAGAAACAGCTCCTAGTCGTCCACCCTTAATGATATTTTCCAAATTAACAATCATCATGCGCAAGCGCTGCGTCTTTTTAATTTGCTCCAGGTGCGCCAAGATTTCTTGAACACTTTGTCCCTGAAGAGCACCGCGAGCGGCTTCTAAAACTTGCAGTCCTTCAGCTCGATCAGTCAATTGAGAATCCACGATACTTACTTGATCGGCTTTACCCGCAATTTTAACAGCCTGTCTTGCCGCATCAACTGTGCCGCTCAAGCCTTTACCTAAAAAGATCCCGATAACGCTACTACCGTCAGCGGTTAGCTCATTGATTGTATCAACTAACCGGCCAATTGGCGGCTGACTCGTCTTAGGTAATTCTTTTGATGTCGTCATTTTTTCGACAAATTCTTGCCGTGTAATGTCCACGCCATCAACATATGTTTGATCATCAATCGTCACCAGTAGTGGGACAACTGTGATATGATATTTCTCGATTTCTTCTGGCGTTAATTGCGCCGAAGAATCCGTCATGATTTTTATCTCTGACAACGTATTTGCCCTCAATTCTAATTCGCGTTACATTTTATGATAAAATGTGAACAATATCAATACATGCATTATAGCAAAAAACCTTAGTGCAGAAGAAAAGGATTGGACTATTTTGATAATGAAATTTAAAAAACTTTGGCAAGAACCAACTACAAGATCAAAAACATATTACATTTTAGACAATACTTTTAGTGCCATTACTCACGGAATTGGCTTTGGCCTAGCCGTTGCTGGTCTAGTATTGCTAATCGTTAAAGCTGCAGCTACTGGGAATGCCTTACGTATTGTTACCTTTAGTATTTATGGTGCTTGTTTGGTCTTTTTATACCTATTTTCAACGCTATTTCATAGCCTAATCTTTACCCGTGCACGCAATGTCTTTCAAATTTTTGATCACACATCAATCTTTCTATTAATTGCTGGATCGTACACGCCGTATTCGCTTGTAGCTATCGGCGGCATTCGGGGCTGGATTTTATTTAGCCTAATCTGGACATTGACCATTTTTGGCATTATTTACTATATCTTTAACCGTGGTAAGCACACAATCCTTGACACCGTTTTGTACGTTGTCATGGGTTGGCTCGTGATTTTTTCGGGGCAGTCACTTTATGTTCGCCTCAGTCCGGTCGGCTTTTGGCTACTTGTTGGTGGCGGTGTTGCCTACACCGTCGGCGCCTTACTGTATACCATGCGCGGTATTCCCTTCATCCATGTCATTTGGCACTTATTTGTGATGCTGGGATCGGGCTTAATGTACTTTTCAGTCCTGTTATACGTCTAATTATTTGCCAAAAAGGCAGTAACTGCATCCGTCGTGTTTTCAAGCTCGCCAGCAATGATTTTTTGCTTAATTTCGGTCAATAAATTACCTAGTTGAGGTCCCGGAGCAATTCCAGCATTAATTAAAAACCGGCCGTCAATTGCCAGTTCAGCTGTCGACTTAATCGGCAGAGCAACATAGCGGTCAACTAAGGCCTCGGAATTAACTGGCTGGCCCAAGATATGAGCGACATCAATTGCGTTTAGCAAAATATCTTTTCCTGCTTCAAAAAGTTCAAAATCAGTTGGTGTCCGCTCTGAAAGCAAATCAAAGACCGCAACCACTTTTTCAACTTCGCTTGTCATAGCGTTTGAATTTTTCCAATCACGCATAAATTTAGCAATTTGCTCGTTAGGGATTTTAAGCAAAATAATAATAATGGCCCACAAGCTAGTTTCGATATCTGGATTAAACTTTAGGCTTGGGTAAATTGTCAATAATTCGCTTTTACCGCCAAAATCCGGTACGTCTTCGCTTAATTGCGTATCTAAAAAGACCTGAAAAGCCTGCCGTGAATGCGGGCCAATCCCCATCTTAACAAATTCATCACGAATCCGTTCTACCGAAATCTTTTGCAAGAGCTGGTGGTTATCCTTAACCGCCTGCTCTGTTTTTGTTTCCAAACTAAATTGCAATTGACTCATAAAGCGGACTGCACGCATCATGCGTAAAGCATCTTCGTTAAAACGCTTTTCCGGATCACCAACAGCCCGAATAACATGCTTTTGCAAATCGCCGAGACCATCAAACAAATCAATGATTTCACCGCTTGTGTTCATCGCCAGTGCATTTATTGTAAAGTCACGGCGTTTAAGATCTTCACTTAAATTCTGCACAAAAGTTACATGATCGGGACGGCGATAATCTTGGTAACCAGACTCCGTTCTAAAGGTTGTAATTTCATAACTGCCGCCATTGTATAAGACGGTCACGGTTCCGTGTTTAATCCCAGTATCAATCGATCGACTAAATAGTTCTTTAACTTCCTCTGGATAAGCACTAGTGGCAATATCAATGTCATGGATATGCCGGCCCAGTAACAAGTCACGGACCGAGCCACCAACAAAGTATGCCTCAAAGCCTGCTTGTTCCAGTGTCTTAAGGACAGGAAGCGCCGCGGTAAAAATCGCGGGTAATTCATTTATTTTCATCATTAATTAATCAACTCATCTATTTATTTTTAATTTTTGTTAGTAAATTAGCACTATTATTTTAATTAATTTTCAAATAGCAGCTATGTCTTATTATAGCCTATTTACAAGTAGAACACGAACCCACTTGTATTATCTTGAAAAATCGCCAAAGAAAAAAGGCCACATCATGGTCTTTTTTGCCAAAAAATTTAATTAATCAGCCAATTGGTTATACAATTCCTGCATTTCGCCATCTTCTGGTTCCAGCTTTAGATAGCGTTCTAAGAGCTGCAAAACAATTTCGGTAGCATTAGCCTCAGTGTTGAAGAAACGAATCATTTGCTTCAAAAAAGCGGGATTACTTTGAAATTCTGGATATGCCAGCAAAAACTCACTCTTAGCTTTGTCACTATTATCCAAATTTTCATAAGATAATGCCATATTCCAGTGGGCTTGTGGTTCCAAATCACTTTCATCGAGTTTGGCAAACAATTGCAGGTTGGCCTCATTTTTACCCTCATGTAAATAAAGATTGGACAATTGCAACCGTAAATCGTTATTTTCTGGCTCAACCTTGAGGCCGCGGGTCAGTAAATCCTCAGCTGTTTTTAAATCGTTCAATTTAGCAGCTGCACGTGCACCCTTAGAGTATAATACTGGATCAAGCTCATTATAGGCCAGTCCTGCTTGGCTTGAACGCAAAACCTGCTCGTTATCATTTTTGTGCTCATAAGCTGTAGCTAGAAGCGGGTAGGCATTCACATAGTCCGGACTTTGATTGATAACGTCATTCAAATACGTAATTGCCTGGTCGTCCTTATTAACATTGAGCATAATCAGGGCAGCCTGATATTTACTATCAATATCTAAAATATCACCGCTATGATCTTCGATTACCTTGCTAGCTTCTTCATAACGGCCTAATTTTGCCAGTGTCTGGTACAAGCGATCAATCAGGTTGACCTCACTAAAGTTTTTGTGACGCGTTAATAAATCCTGATACAAAGCTAGAGCTTGCTCATTATGACCACTCAAGTAGTCTAACTCAGCTAAACCAAACTTAACGATATCTTCATCAGGTGCCAATTTAGCAGCCTTCATCAGCTTGCTATGGGCCGTCTCGAGCAAGCCGTTAGTTTGATAGTAATCAGCTTGAACTAACAGACTGTCAAGATAGGCTGAAGAATCCTCTTTAATGTTATACAGCAGTGACAGGCCATCATCGTCTTCGCCATCATTCAGTAAAATTTCTGCTAAGTAAACCTTGAATAAGTCTTCTTTAGGAAATTGGGCAATCAGGCTGCGATAAACTTCTTTTGATAAGTTAGTAAAACCTAGCCCAGTTAAATTTTCAGCTAAAGATGCCAATACTTCTGGTTCATCATTATCCAAGGCCTTTTTTAGTAAGACTTTTTCCTGCGAAAAATCTTGTTTTTCAATTGAATCAAGTAATTGTTCAGAATACATTTAGTCCCTCCATTACCTTAATTATGACATAAAATCAGCTTAACAAGAAACATCCTGAATTATTTATGCCCAACAAAAAAGACGGTGACCATCACATCACCGTCTTTTAAGATAAAACTATTAAATTATTTAACAGCTTCTTTAAGAGCCTTACCAGGTCTAAATGCAGGAACCTTACTTGCTGGGATTTCAATTTCATCACCAGTTTGTGGGTTACGACCCTTGCGGGCTGCACGTTCACGAACTTCAAAAGTACCAAAGCCGATTAATTGAACCTTGTTACCTTTTGCAAGATCATCTTGGATTGCGCTAAAAATTACATCAACAGCAGTAGCTGCGTCCTTCTTAGTTAATTTAGTTCTTGAAGCTACTTCTGAAACTAATTCTGCTTTATTTGCCATCTGGACTTCACCTCCCAAAATTTGAGTCCCCCTAACTGGACTCAAAGCTTATTCTTCAACTGAAGAATAAGAAATAATGATTACAATTTAATCATTGTTTCCATGCACTCAAAATAGCACAAAAGCCTTACTACAACAAGCTTTTTTACTAAAAATATTATTTTTTGTATATTTGTAATATACAAATCACTTTCTCTTACGCGCTATTATTTTAATTGGTGTCCCTGTAAAATCAAAGTTCTCCCGCAATTGATTTACTAAAAAGCGTTGATAAGAAAAGTGCATTAATTCTGCATCATTAACAAAGACTACAAATGTCGGCGGATTAGTTGACACTTGGGTCATATAGTAAACTCTTAAACGTTTCCCCTTAATCATTGGCGTCGGCACTAATTTACTTGCTTCTAGCAGTAAGTCATTGAGTACACTAGACTTAATCCGTTGATTTTGGTTTTGGTAAACCTGCTTAACCATCTTCGGAATTTGGTCAAGTCGCTGACCGGTTTTAGCAGAAACAAACAAAATCGGTGCGTAATCAAGATACTGGAATTCTTGCCGAATTGTCTGCTCAAATTCCTTAGCACTGGTGCTGCTCTTCTTTGGTAAATCCCACTTGTTAACAATAATGATAATTCCGCGGCCCGCGTCATGGGCATAGCCAGCAACGTGCTTGTCTTGCTCGCGAATGCCTGTACTTGCATCTAAGACAAGACAAACAACGTCTGAGTGCTCAATTGCCCCCATTGCACGCATTACAGAGTACTTCTCCGTCTTTTCGTAGACCTTGCCCCGACGTCTGATACCAGCGGTGTCGACAATCCTAAATTTAGTGCCATCTTCACCAACAAATGGACTATCAACAGCGTCCCTGGTAGTGCCTTCTTCATTGTTGACGATAACGCGCTTCTCACCGACTAATTGATTAACAATCGATGATTTACCAACATTTGGTCGACCAATAACACTAAAGGAAATTTGGTCGTCGTCTTTTTTAGCTAAGTCTTTTGGCAGCTCGCTAACAATCCGATCAAGTAAATCACCAATTCCTGTTCCGTGAACACTTGATACGGGGATTGGATCGCCAAAGCCTAAGCTGTAAAAATCATAAATATCGGCCCGCTGCTCAGGGTTATCAGCCTTGTTTACAGCCAAAATAACCGGTTTTTCGGTGCGATAGAGTAAATGAGCAATTCGCTCATCTAAGTCCGTCAGGTGGTTAGTTACGCTGGTCAAAATCACGATAACATCAGCTTCATCAATCGCAATTTCTGCTTGCGCCCGAATTTCATCTTCAATGCGGCCATTTTCCCACGTGATACCACCTGTATCAATTAGGTCAAACTTCTGCCCCATCCATTCAGCCTTGGCATAGTTACGGTCACGAGTGACACCGGGCTTATCTTCAACAATTGCTAAACGCTCATTAATAATCCGGTTGAAAAGCGTTGATTTACCAACATTTGGTTGGCCAACAATTGCAACTACTGGTAAAACCATCTTTCAGCCTCCTTTATAAAATAAAAAAAGCCGGCTATACAGTCGGCTTTTTTATTATGATTAACGACGGTCCTTTAATTGGTCACCAATAATGTCACCTAAAGCGAAACCGCTGTCTTCGTTGTTCATGTACTTCTTAACAGAGTTTCTGTTATTGTTGTATGAACTGTGTGAACGAGAACCTTCATTGTCAGAGCCTTTAGAATCAGCTGCCTTCATTGAAAGTGAAATCCGACGTTCACTTGGGTCAATGTTCAAAACCTTAACCTTAACAGTTTGGCCAACTTCCAAAACATCACTAGGTTTGTCCACGTGCTTGTATGAAATTTCTGAAACGTGAACTAAGCCTTGAATACCGTCAGCAACTTCAACGAAAGCACCAAAGTTAGTCAATGACTTAACTTCACCTTCAAAAATGTCGCCTTCGTGTAAGTCTGAAGTAGCTTGTTCAAATGGAGAAGGTTCAGTTTGCTTGATTGAAAGGGAGATGCGATGTCTGTCATCATCAATACCGATAACTTTGACCTTAACATCTTGACCAGCCTTTAATACATCGCTAGGCTTATCAACGTGCTTGTATGAAATTTCTGAGATGTGAACTAAACCGTCAACACCACCAACATCAACAAAGGCACCAAAGTTAGTCAAACGAGAAACTTTACCTTCAACAACATCACCAACAACTAATTGTGATGCTACTTTATCAAAGGCTTCTTCACGTTCTTCTTCAATTAAGTCCTTGTGTGAAAGAATCAGACGATTCTTACTTGGATCAATTTCGGTAATCTTAAGTTTCATGGTCTTACCAATGTATGGCTTAAGATCGGAAACGTAACGGTTAGAAATAAGTGAAGCTGGTAAAAATCCTCTAGTACCAACGTCAACTAATAAACCACCACGAACAGAAGCTGTGACAGTACCTTCGATTGTCTTACCTGCTTCAAAGTCCTTTTGTAATTCGTCATAAGCTTCTCTTTCCTTAAGACGAGTTACTGAGAAGAAGAACTCACCGTTTTCCTTGTCGCCACCGGCTTTTCTTAAAACTAAAGCCTTAAGCTTGTCACCTGGTTTAACAAGGTCACGTAAATCGGCGTTGCGGTCTGAAGTGAATTCACGACGTGGGATTACACCTTCGACACCGGCATTTTCAACACCAACATCGATTTGGCCGTCTTCAACGTCTAATACTTCTACATCGACGATATCTCCGACCTCAACCCCTTGCATTTGTTTCAATGCATCTAAAAATTGATTACTGTTTTCTGACATTATTTACCTCCCAATATCATAATCTAATTCTAAATGAAAGTTAGATATTTTTCTACTGTTTTAACCCCTTTTTTATAGTTTTTTTTGACTTTTTTTAATTTCAGCCAAAATTGCGGCCACAACTTGGTCAATTGACATGGTCGTTGTATCGATTTCAATCGCATCTGATGCCTTTTTCAGCGGCGAAATTTCCCGATGGGAATCTTTATAGTCGCGAGCTGCAATGTCCTGCTCAATTTCAGCGACCGTTTTATCGGACTTAATCCCGCGCTCCTGCAAGTCGAGCAGCCGTCTTTCTGCCCGCGATCTTGGTGATGCGACTAAAAAGATTTTAACTTCAGCATCAGGTAAAACAGTTGTCCCAATATCACGGCCGTCCATTATAACATTTACTTTTCCGGCCATTTGCCGCTGCAAAACAACCATCTTAGCTCGTACACCAGCCAAAGCAGATACCTGTGAGACATTGGCAGAAATTTCTGGTGTCCGAATCTCACGAGAAATATCTTTCGTACCCGCAAAGACTTTTTGTTCACCATTAACAGCTTTAAGTTCAATGCCATCCTGGTCGATTGCTTTTAAAATTCCAGCTTCATCACCATAATCAAGGTGATGCGACCGAGCAATTACCGTACATGCACGGTACATTGCTCCAGTGTCAATGTAAATAAAATCTAACTTTTGCGCAATAATTTTTGCGACTGTACTTTTACCAGCTGAAGCTGGTCCATCAATTGCTACTTGCATTCAATCAAAAAGGGACGCATAGTCCCTATCCTTTCTTAATAATTATCTCAATTTAAGTGTTTGTCCGGCATATACTTGGCCGTCAGCGCTAAGGCCATTAAGGCGGATTAATTCTTGCGGCAAGACGTTATTCTTTTGGGCAATGCTAGTTAAAGTATCACCAACTTGAACAACATATTGACTTGGCACCTGCTGCTTTTTGGCTTGCGCCTTTTTAGCCAAGGATTTCTTAGCTTTGGCTTTTTTAACTTTAGGTGCCTGCTGCTTTTTAGCTGCAACCTTTGCCTTTTTTGGTTTGCTTTTAGCCGCTTGTTTTTCTTGCTTCACATGCTTAGCAGGTTTTTTAGGCGACTTTTTGGTTGTTTTTTGCAATTCAACAGCCTGCTCCTTGACCTGATCACTTGAAGCTAAGTGATGAACAACAGGAATAAGAGCAATAATCACAACGACCAAAATTGCCATCGTGACTAGCCAGCCTTTATAATGTGGCCTGTTAATCACGGCTCTGGGCTCATTTGGACGTGCGTAATGTTTATATGATTTTTCCTGTTTCTGATTCATCAAAATACCTCGATTCACCTAACTTGTTTAATTTTAGCATATTTACCGGCGTTTTTGGATAAAAAAATCGGCCATTTGAATGACCGACTTAAGTTAAATTATCTCTTTAAATTGAAATTCTTTTGAACAAAAGGTTTCAAGTTACGTAAAACTGCTTCAAACAATAGGTAAACAACAACACTGTTGATTAATCCCTTTACGAGATTGAACGGAACAATTATTCCGAAAATATATGCTCCCATTGATGGAATATGTAACATCTGACCTAAGTATACCTTTTCGGTAAAGCCAAGCAAACCAGAATAACCGTGGATTGCTGGCAATTTTGGTATCATTGTTACAGCGTACATTGGCGTCAAAATCAAGGCATTCAGGGTTGCCAAAACAACTGCCATGGCAATTGTCCCGCAAATCAAACCAATAATTGGCTTAACGTGGCGCTTCATTCCACTTGTTTCATCATGCTTCATATTTCTAGTGACAAAGTAAAATGGTAATGCAAAGGAAATTGATGCTAACAATGCTGCTAGTTGACCAACAACACTTGGTAAGCTAAATCCACTATAAACCAAACTTAACAGCATTCTAATAATCGCAATGAAAAACCCTGGCCAAGCGCCAAAAAGAAACATCCCAATTGTAATAATGACATCAGAAAAATCAAATTTTAAGAAACTCGCATTCGGTAAAATCGGAATCCCCGTAAACTTAATGATGACAAATGCTACCGCACCAAACATCGCACAGGCGATTAATAATGCTAAATTACTCGTACTCTTACTCTTCAAAAAACTTACCTCCAAAACAATATTAGGTCTGTTGCTCCTAGCAACAGACCTAATAAAAGTAAGCTTTTTATCTACTTTTCTTTTAGTTTAGTCTGTCTTCTTTCATCTAGACTTTAACTATCGGTACCACTATGGGGTTCCACCGTTTACACGGGTCGCGGACTTACCGCCGGTCGGGACTTACACCCTGCCATGAAGACAACAAACTCTTTATTAATTTCTATCAATATACTAGTCTACATGCTTCAATCTGTCAACTTCTTCATGAGACAATTCGCGATATTTACCAGACACAAGACCATCAAGTGTCAAGAAAGAATACTTCTCCCGCGCTAGTTTTTCAACTTGATGGTTAACAGCCTTAAACATTTTTTTAACTTGGTGATAATGTCCTTCATGAATGGTCAATTGGACAATCTGCCGATTATGCTTTTTATCTGTGCGAATAATTTTTACCTTAGCTGGAGAACTCTTGTGGTGGTCAAATTCAACTCCGCGCGCTAATTGCTTGCTTTCTTCAGGCAATAATTGGCCTTCAATGCGGGCAACATAAACCTTAGCAACCTTGTTACGCGGATGCATCATTAAATTGGCTAACTCACCATCATTAGTCATTAAGAGTAAGCCCGACGTATCGTAATCAAGGCGTCCAACTGGGTATAACCGGTATGGTAAATCGCTAAAGTAATCGACCACTGTTTTTCTACCCTTGTCATCATTAGCAGTAGAAACAACTCCCCGTGGTTTATAAAACACGTAGGTGTGCAAGCTCTCGCGTTCGATTGGTTCGCCGTCAACCGTAATGTTGCTAAAAGTTTCTACTTTAGTCCCAAGTTTAGTGATAATTTCACCATCTACAGTGACGCGACCTTCCGTAATCATCTTTTCGGCCTTGCGTCTTGAGGCGATTCCTGCCTCAGCAATTACTTTTTGTAAACGTTGTAACGCCATTATTTTTCTCCTTTTTGTATGCTGGCCAAGTTCTTATCAGCCTGACCCTTAGCCGCAAATAAATCTATTTCGCCTTCCGCATTAATACTGTCATCTTCAAAATCTTCAATTAGCGGCAAATCGGCTAAGCTTTGGTAGCCAAAATACTGCAGGAAGTAGTCACTAGTAACATACAAGTTGGGATGCCCCGGTGCATCTTTTTTGCCGTTAACTTTAACAAGGCCGCGCCAAATCAATGTTTGCAATGCGCCAGATGAGTTAACTCCGCGAATGTCATCAATTTCGACCCGCGTGATTGGCTGGCGATATGCAACAATTGCCAAAATTTCCAAAGCTGACTGACTGAGTGTTTTTGTTAAATCTTTTTGGAAGTAACTAGCTACTGTCTTAGCAACTTCAGGGCGCGTCGTTAACTTGTAATTATGGTTAATATGCAGTAGTTGCAATCCTGAATCATGATTTTCCTGCAATTTATCGGCCAAATTTTTAGCTAGTTCTCGTAAAGCCGGCTGGCCAACCTGCAATAATTCGCATAAATTATCACTAACAATCCCGTTGTCTCCTGCTACATAAAGTAGAGCCTCTAATTGCGCAATTTTACTTGGCATTAACATCAATTCCTTCTAATTCTAAGTCGCCATACGTTCGCGATTGACTGACCCTGATTTTCTGCTTCTTGCATAACTCCAGTAACGCTAAGAACAAACCGATAACATCGGACAAACTATGCAACTCATCACTGCACGCAAAAAAGCTAACCTTTTTTCCACCAGCGGTTTTTGCTTCTAAGAAAGTAATCATTTCCGTAATTGGTGTTTCCTTTACCTCGACGGATGCAATATCTGGCTGTCTGATTTTTAGCCGCTGAAGTACAACCATAAAAGTATTAGCCAGTTCAGTTGCCGTAATCTGCCCAGTTGGAAGGGGCTGCACCTTTTTAGTTTGCGGAACACTCTCCTCTTTAGCCGCAGTAATTGGCACTGCTTCATTACGCTTTTTAAAATAAGCCGATATCTTTTTAAAGACTGAATACTGAACTAATTGCTGAACTAACTCATCTCGTGGGTCCTCCTCGACCTCATCTTCGATAAAATCATTCTGCGGCAATAAAGACTGCGATTTAATTCGCAAAAGCGTTGACGACATTACAAAATACTCACCCGCAATTTGCAAATTTAATTGCTGCATTTGCTGCAGGTAAGCCAAATACTGACTAGTAATCTGTGCAATTGGAATGTCATAAATATCAATTTTTTGCGACTTAATCAGGTGCAATAGTAAATCTAGCGGGCCCTCAAAATTAGGTAATTCTAAAGTTAAATTATCACTCATGGTTTTTATTTTCTGTTAAATATTTAAGTAGGCGGGTCCAGTCAGGCAGAGCCGTCACCCGTTTATTAGGATTGCTAGCTGCCAATTCACGGACTGCAGCTGCCTCATACTTAGGACTGCGATAATCGGGAGCAAACGAAAGATAGCGAATAATAATGAAATTCGCATCATTCTGCGTCCCGATGACCCCAATAAAATTGGCATTATTTTCGCGATACAAGTAAAGCTGAAATTCCGAACTAGTTTTATTCAAGTTGATTTCATCTTTTAGGTTGGCAAGATTTTTAAAATCCTTTAGGTAAGACAAAAGGCCCATGGCGACCTTTTCCTTATCACTTTTACATTCAATTAACATTTAATCACCTAAGCTCGCGGATGCGCTTTAGCATAAACCTGAAGAATATGCTTTTGCGATAAATTGGTATAAATCTGGGTGGTGCTAATATCAGAGTGACCCAGGATTTCCTGCACAACACGCAAATCGGCCCCATTTTCTAATAAGTGGGTCGCAAAAGTGTGGCGCAAAGTATGTGGTGTCACATCTTTGGTTATCTGGGCCATTCGACAATAGCGCTTAATAATCTGCCAAACTGCTTGCCTGGTTAATGAGCCACCGCGATTATTAAGAAAAATATAATCGCTAGCTTTACCGACCTTTAATAGTAGTGGCTCGCGCACCTTCGTCTGATAACTTTCAATCCACGAAATGGCCACTGGACTAATCGGAATCAGTCGTTCCTTAGAGCCTTTACCAAAGACTTTCAGCAATTTTAATTCTTCATGCAAATCATCGAATTTTAGATTAATCAATTCGCTAACTCGAATCCCAGTAGCGTATAGCGTTTCAAGTAGTGCACGGTCGCGCAAGCCTAACTTTTGATGAACATCAGGTTGAGCTAGCAAACGCTCAACCTCGTCAACCGTCAGAGCAACCGGCAGCCGCTGCTCCTTTTTAGGTGGGTCAATCTCAAGCATTGGATTTAACTTTTGAATGTTTTGCCTAGCTAGCCACTGGTAAAATTTTCGCAAACTTGAAATCATCCGGCTAATCGAACTGGTAGCCTTATTCAAATCACGCTGCTGAGCTAAAAAGGCGTCGATGTCTAAGGCCTTAGTTGGCCACGCCGTTAGATTTTCGTTAGTTAAAAATGCGAGAAACTCGGTTAAATCTTGGCGGTAAGCTGTAATTGTGTTCGCACTTAACCCACGTTCAACCTGACTGTACCGCAAATAATCCTCAACTTGTTCCTGCAGTTTACTCATTTTGGTCATCGTTTGGATCGTTAACTAGGCTAATTGTGCCGCTAACCTTATCTTCAGTGATGTAATGACCCTTTAATAAGTGGCCCAATGCACGTTTAAAGGCAGACTTAGAGATCCCAAAGTAATTCTTGATTTCTTGAGCATCGGACTTGTCGTAAAATGGCAGGGTTTTTGTATTCATTCTGCGTAAACTCATTAATACCATCTGCGCATCATCGTCAATTTCTTCAAAAGCCCGCGGTAAACTGCTCAAATTAAGCCGGCCATACTGACTAATGCCAACAACGCGTCCCTTAAATTGTTCACCTAAACGCAATGGCCGTGCCATCTGTGAGGAGTGAACAAAGCCCAAGTAATATTCCTTAGTAATTACAAAGGCGCCCAAGTCGCGACTGGCATAAACCGTGCCAAAAATATTTTTGTTTTCCATATCATTAGGAAAATGAGCTGACAATTGCTCGAAAATATTTTCATCAGCTAACTTTGCCCAAATACGATCTTTTTCATCAGTTATCAAGTGGACTAACAACTGATCATCTTTACGTGGCCAGCGATCTTTATCAAATGGTAAGTCGTCAACTGATAACACTACATCTTTATCAGGCAAGCCAATATCAATAAAAACACCCAAGTTATACTTAACTTCGGTAACTTTCCCCCAGCCATACTGATCTTGTTGGGCAAATGGTAAAAACTGCGTCATTTCACGATTGTGCTGCTTATCATCATACAAAAACCCACGAACTTCATCACCAATTTGGGGCTTTTCTTCTTGAGTAATTTCCTTACGCTTTAATTCATAAGTAATGCCATCAATTTGCACATAATATGCGTCTTCATTTTGATCAATTACTTTACCTGTTTCAATCGTGCCTAGCATAGTCACTTCTCCTAATTTTACATAATTCTGTCTTTATTAAGTATAAAAGAAAATGCTGCAAAATAAAATAGCCAGCACTTAAGCTGACTATTTTATTTAATTATCTTGTTAATTACAGGTTAGAAATTTCACCTTGGTAAATTGCACCACGACGAGCATCAACCGTAATAGTTGTACCACTAGCGATCTTTTCAGTTGCGCCAGTAACACCAACTACAACAGGGATGCCAAGTGACAAGCCAACAACAGCAGCATGTGAAGTTAAGCCAGATGCTTCAACTACCAAACCAGATGCCTTCTTAATTGCAGGCATGTAATCTGGGTCAGTGGTCTTAGAAACAAGAATGTCGCCTTCCTTAACCTTGCTGTTAGCTTCTTCTGCACTGTTAACAACAACTGTCTTACCAACAACAGAGCCGTTACCAACGCCTAAGCCTTGAGCTAACTTGCTACCGATAATTTGCAATTTCATCAAGTTAGTTGTACCTGAATCACCAACTGGAACACCAGCAACAATAATTACCAAGTCACCATCTTTAACGTAACCTTGTTCCTTAGCAACTTTAGCAGCAACTTCGAACATATCATCAGTTGATTTTGGCTTTTCAGTCAATAATGGTTGAACACCCCAAGTAATACCTAATGAGTGTTGAACTTTTTCATCAAAAGTCAAAGCTAAAATATCTGCGTTTGGACGATATTTTGAAATCATTCTTGCAGTGTAGCCTGAATTAGTTGCAGTGATAATTGTCTTAACGCCCAATTCTTGAGCAGTCCGAACAACTGATTCACCGATTGCTTCAGTTACATTTGAACCCTTGTATTCTTCAAACCGTTGTAAAGCTAAAGTGTTACGCTTCAACAATTCACGTTCAGTTCTTTCGTCAATTTCAGCCATTGCCTTAACAGCTTTAACTGGGTAAAGACCATTAGCGGATTCACCAGAAAGCATGGTAGCGTCAGTACCGTCAAGAACGGCATTAGCAACGTCGGATACTTCGGCACGAGTTGGACGTGGGTTTTCTTGCATTGAGTCAAGCATTTGGGTAGCAGTAATAACTGGTTTGCCAAGTGCATTAGCACGTTTAATTAAGTCTTTTTGAACAAATGGAACATCGATAAATGGAATTTCAACACCCATGTCACCACGAGCAACCATTAAACCGTCTGAAACTTGTAAAATTTCATCGGCATTGTCGATTCCTTCTTGTGATTCAATCTTAGGATAAATCTTAACGTAATCACAATTAGCGTCTTCACACAACTTCCGAATATCAAGAATATCTTGTGCTTTACGAGCAAAGGAAGCAGTGATGAAGTTAATTCCGTGTTGCAAACCAAATTTAATGTCATCAGTATCTTTTTCAGTAATTCCTGGGAGGCGAATTTCAACACCAGGTGCGTTAACACCCTTCTTAGAACCAATCACACCAGTATTTTGTGCTTCACAGATTAATTCACGATTTTCGTCATCTTTGTTTGTGATTAATAAGTCAACTAAACCATCATCGATTAAAACGTGACCGCCAACGTGAGTATCGTCAAACAAGCCTTCATAAGTAACATGAATCTTGTCCTTGTTACCCTTCTTAGAGTCATCCATTGAAACGCGAATAACATCACCGGTATTAATGGTAAATTTTCCGCCTTCTTGTTCAGTAGTTCTGATTTCAGCACCCTTAGTATCAAGGTCAATTCCCAGAACTAAACCAGTTTCCTTTTCAACTTGGCGCACCATCTTCATCCGTGATAGGTGTTCTGCATGGTCACCGTGCGAGAAGTTAAACCGGAATACATTTGCACCAGCTTTTGCTAAAGCAGTAATTGTTTCAATATCATTTGAAGCTGGCCCTAACGTACTAACAATTTTAGTTTTCTTCATTATGTAAAAATCTCCCCAAAAAATCGGCTAATTATTTAGTCATTTCTTCATTTATATCTAGCAGTGTTTCATCACTGTGGTGCTTTTCATCAAACAAATCAAGGATGTCATGCGTACTTAACTTGTTATTCTCCATGCCGACAGCTAAACCGCCTTGACCATCGAGAAGTAACTTAACAGCATAATTACCCATCTTTGTGGCATTAATCCGGTCAACAACGCTCGGTGAGCCACCACGTTGCATATGACCTAAAATATTAGCGCGGGCATCAAAGTCGCCATACTTTAAGAGCTCAGTCTTAAAGTCATTAGCATCCATCACACCCTCGGCTAATACGACAATACCATGATCTTTACCGTCTGCAAAGCCACGTTTCAGTGTTTCAGCAATTTCTTGAACGTCATATTCACGTTCAGGAACAACAATTGCATCGGCACCACTAGCAAGACCAACACGCATTGCAATATCACCACAACCGCGGCCCATCACATTAACAATGAACACACGGTGGTGGCTGCTTGCAGTATCGCGAATCTTATCGATTGCTTGCATCGCAGTTGTACATGCAGTATCTAAACCGATTGTATAATCAGTATACGGAATATCGTTATCAATTGTTCCCGGAAGACCAATTGAATTAATACCGAGACGAGTTAAAGCTAATGCACCATGGTATGAACCGTCACCGCCAATAACGATAACAGTATCAATGCCATGCTTTTTTAGCTGCTCAACACCCTTTTTTTGCACTTCTTCTTGTGCAAATTCTGGGTAGCGAGCACTATAAAGGAATGTGCCACCTAAACTTATTTTGTGGTCAACATCTTCCGCAGTAAGCGGAACAAAATCACCAGCAACTAACCCGGCAAAACCATAACGAATACCAACGACGCCAAGCCCGTGATGAATCGCAGTTTTCGTAACAGCCCTAATCGCTGCGTTCATTCCTGGAGCATCCCCGCCACTGGTTAAAATACCAATTCGTTTCATGAATTCACCTCATCAAGATTTATTGTGTAATTTCTCACATCATTTAGATTTTAACATTTTTTTAGTAAAAAATCTCACAAAAAACGATTATTTTTCCTGATTTAACGGTCTTTTCGAATGTTAGCGTTAACAATGCTTACTTGTTAACACTTAAGCAAAAAAATATTTAGCCTTTAAAATTAATCGTCTTTAAATTAGTTAAAATATACTGCTTTTTACTTGAATCATAACGGTCATTTTGGATTCTAATCCCCAGCAAATAAACATTGCCAACTTTTAGATTATCCTGCACTTTTTCATAAACATTAGGAAAAATAACAATTTCTTGTCTATCAGTTGAGTCAGTAAAAGTAGCAAAAGCCATTGTGCTACCTTTTTTGGTGCGAATTAATTTTAAATTTAGCAGTTTGCCAACAGCAATCCCCGTTTCATTAATTGCAAAATCACGCAGCGGGCGAGCATTAAACTGCTCTGCGTATTTTTGCGCGGCAACTAGTGGTGAAGTCTTGGTTGAAAAGCCGAGAACTTCATTTTCCATTTCTGCCTTTTCCGCGTTAGTAGCTTCAGGGACTTCCTTCATCGGGACACCACCCAAACTTTCAGAAAGAGCGATGTTCTGCCCGGTCAGTTCAACATTTTCAATGATTTCTTGGCTATTTGCCAGTAGTTCCTTACGGTTAGGATACAAGTGATCAAAACACCCGGCCTGAATTAACGCCTGAATGACTTTTACCTTAATAAACTTAACATCAATTCGCCGCAAGAAGTCATCAAGTGAAGCAAATGGCTTTTGCGTTCTAACTTGAATAATTTCCTTTAATAAATCCAGCCGCACACCCTTGACTGCCTTCAGGCTGACTAAAATCCTGCCATTAATGACCTGATAATCCAAAGTACTGTGGTTAATATCGGGCGGCAAAATCTTGGTACCAGCCTCCTGAGCACGCATCACGTAATCACTTAGCTTCAAGCGGCTGCCGCTATTTGAATTAAGCATTGCTGCGTAAAATTCAGCTGGATAATGAACTTTTAAATACGCCAGCCAAAAAGCAATCTTAGTATAGGCCACCGCGTGCGAACGGTTAAAACCATAATTGGCAAACTGTTCAATATAATTGTAAACTCGGCTAGCAACTTCTTTGGCATGTCCTTTTTTAACTGCACCCGCAATAAACTTTGCCCGCTCTTGTTCAATGACATCCTGCTTTTTCTTAGACATTGCTCGGCGCAAAATATCGGCTTCACCTAGTGAAAAGCCAGCTAGCACTTGTGCCGTCTGCATTACCTGCTCTTGATAAACTAAGATGCCGTATGTCGGTGCTAAAATCGTCTTCAAACTTGGGTCAGGATAAGTAACTTTCTGCTTACCTTTTTTCCGAGCAATGAAGGTTTGAATATTTTGCATTGGACCCGGACGGTAAAGAGCGTTAACAGCTACTAAATCCTCAAAATTATCTGGGTGTAATTCGCGCAAGACCTGCCTGATCCCGCCTGATTCAAATTGGAAAACCAAATCGGTATTCCCTTGCTGAAATGCCGTCATTGTCTGGGGATCATCTAGTGGTATCTGATTAGGGTCGATTTTTTTACCCTGCTGGGCAATTAAGTCCAGCGTATCGCCCAAAATTGTTAAATTACGTAAACCTAAAAAGTCAATCTTTAATAAGCCAAGTGCTTCAACGTATTTTTTAGTTTGCTGGGTAACTGGAATCCCCAACTGCCCCGTTTGTAAGCCAGAAATCCCAGCAATGGAATTATCACTAATTACCAGTCCGGCTGCATGGATTGAATAATGACGCGGCAAGCCTTCTAGTCTACTAGCTGTTTGAAACAGCAATTTATTTTTGGCACTAGCACCGACTAACAGGCGCATCTTTGTCGACTGCTTATAAGCCTCCTGCAGCGTAATTTTGCCCTTAGCAAAGGGAACACTATTCGACCACTTAGTTAATTCAACCTCGCTTAACCCAAATACGCGCCCCGTATCACGTAAAACCTGCTTAGCAGCTAATGTGCCAAAGGTTAGAATCTGCGCGGCATGATCCATGCCGTATTTTTGGAACATATACTTAATTACATCATCACGCCGATTGTCTGGAATATCCAAATCAATATCTGGCATTTCGTGTCTTGCTGGATTTAAAAAACGCTCGAACAACAAATGGTACTGAATTGGATCAACTTCGGTAATTTTTAAAGAATACGATACTAGAGAGCCGCAAGCAGAACCACGTCCCGGCCCAGTAGTAATTCCTGCGCGATGGCAATAATTGATTACATCCCAAACAATCAAGAAATAATCATTAAAGCCCATCTGGTCAATGACACCTAGCTCATAATCAAGCTGCTTTTGGTAGTTAGCCGGAACTGGTCGATTAGTAAACCTTGCCTGCAAGCCTTTTTGCGCTAAATAATTCAAATATTCCTTCGAAGTTGGAAATTTTTGCTGCTTATATTGGGGCAAAACTGGCGTCCGAAAAATCACTTTAGCGTTGCAATCCTGAGCAATTTGCCAAGTATTCGCTAGCGCATCGTCTAAGTCCATTTCATGATAGCGAGCACTTAATTCCTGAGCTGATGCTAAAAAGTGTGACCCCTTTTGCTTGGCTATTTCCTCGGTATCTTGCAGAACTGTTCCCGCTTTAATTGCCTGCAGTGTCCGCCGCAAAAATTGCTCATTTGGTTTCAAATAGCGTGTATCTTCCACAGCGACCGCGGGAAGAGAAAACTGCTTTGCCAGCGCTTGAACATAAGCTAGATAATTTTCCTGGTGGTGTGAGGCGTATACGCCTAAATAAAGCGAACTCGATTGCGGCACTAACTTAAGCAACTGGCGAACAAAATCATTCCCTAATTGTTCCTGCTGCTCTTGCAAGTGGACCAATTCACTGCGGTCATTAGCCGGGACAACCAGCACTAATTCACCTAAGTACTTTGTTAATTCCGTTAAAGTCAAAATCTTTTGATTGGTCCCATTCTCAGTTAACAAATTAATCGCACTAGATAATCGCAAAAGATTACGGTAACCTGCATCTGACTTAGCTAGAGCAATTAAGTCATATTGGTGGGCACTATCAATTAAGCCATTAAGTCGCAGCTGCATCCCCAATAGCGGCTTAATACCAACTTTTTGGGCTAATTCATAAAAATTAACCAATCCGTAAGTAAAATTAATATCCGTTAATGCAACAGCCTCATACCCTTGCTCCTTTGCCGCTTGCAGCAAGTCCTTAATTTTAATCGGACTAGCCAGCAGCGTAAACGAGCTAATATTTTGTAATGCGGCGATTTTCATCTTTAAGCTCCACCTTTCTTCTAAAATCAGTATACCAAAAACTAACTTTTTAGTTTGAAAAAGCACATAAATTTTGCTAAAATTCTACTATGTATGAAAGAGGGAACTACTATGGGTCGTTATATAGTGACTATCTGTTGGAGCGTTGTTTACATGTTAATCGTGGGTTTTATCGCTGCACCGTTAACACAGAACGTCTTTAATTTACAAGATGCCGTGATTGTTGGTATAATCTTCGGTATTTTGTTTGCGGCAATTATACCAACAATTACCGCTCATTCAAGTAAAGATAAAAGTAATTTTACCAAGCTTAAATAATTTTGAATTTAAAAACCGCTAGCTGCTTTGGCTAGCGGTTTTTATGTCTAAAAGAAATGATAATTAGCCTGCGTGTCAACTTTAACTTGCCCACTTGTTAAAAATTCCTGAAACATTTGCACGTAATCCTTATCAGAAATTTCTTCAATTTTATCTGGGCTGTACTCAGGATAAAAGCCGCCGCCCATTACCCGATAATTGTTAACGGCCAAGTAATAGGTGTGTTCGTCTTCAATTGGATGGCCGTTTAATTCCAATTTAGTTAGGCGCTGGCCAACTGGACGAGCAATATCTGCTTCATAATTTACAGGATAAAAAACATCAAAGTTAAAGAGAAACGCCCGTTTTTCTGGCAAAAAAGTTACTTTGCCCGCAGCATCTTTAGTCAAAAATGACAAACTATGTTCAATCACATGGCGTAACGCGCGGCCAGTTAATTTTACTTTGCATAGCTGGTTAGAATACGGATAATTAAGCAAAATATCCCGCATCGTCACCTGCTTGTCAAAGCCCTTAGCTGTTTCGCTCATTACCGCCGTCGCAGAAATATCAGCACCGGTAAAGTGCAGCTGCATCGCCTGCAGCAAATTAATAAACGGTGCCCCCTCTAGCCTTGCCTTAGTGGCATTGCCAATCGGTGCTGGCTCACTTAGTGTGGCAATCGGTTGATCTAACCAACTTTGTGTTTTTTGATCCAGCGCTTTGGTTAACTTATTAACTGTCTGATCTGCTGCAAAATCCTTGGTCGTAATCAGCTCAGTTGACATTGACGTGATTTTTTTAGTTGTATCGTCAATGTCGAGCACTACCTTACCAACGGCCTCGCCGCGATAACCCGGTTGGACAATGGCAGTCTGATTAACCACCATCTGCATTTTTTGGTGTTGGTGGCCAGTTAAAAAGACATCAACTTCAGGGATTTGCGCTAAAATTTGGGCGCCCTCATTTTCGCCATTATGCGGCATAATCTCACTACCTGTTTGCGGATCATCTTCAAACCCGCCGTGATAAATAACCCCTAAAACGTCAACTTGAGGACGTAAAATTTGTGCGTAATGCTTAACCTCGGCAAAGGCGGAAGTAAATTTTAACCCAGCAACATGGTCTGCTGGTTCCCAATGCGGAATGTACTGAGTGGTAATTCCAATTAGTCCTACCTTAACTCCATGCTTTTCAATGATGCGATAAGCCTGACCGAACGCTGGCTCATTAGTGTTTTGATTTAAAATATTAGCATTCAACATTGGCGCCGTATTTTGCGCAATATAATACTTCAGGTAATCTAAGCCATAGTTAAAATCATGATTGCCTAAGACTCGTGCGTCATAGCCAATAGCATTATAAACATCTGTATACTGCTTAAGTGCCTCTTTTGTGCCCGCATTATGGACGTAGGAAGCTAGTGGCGCTCCCTGAAGGCAATCACCCGCATCAGTAACAATCACGTTTTCAGCGCCATATTTTGCCTGTTCTGCTTTAATGACACTAGCAACTCGACTTAACCCAAAAGGAGCATCATAATCCGTATTTGTCTGATAATCCGTCGCTAGCAAATAACCATGAATATCACTAGAATGTAAAAATACTAATTTCATAATCTTTTTTCTTTCTATAAAAATTTAGGGCAAAAAAAAGACACCAAAAATTTCGGTGTCCTTTAATTAGTTGTTGTCGCTAGCGCTAGTTTCGTTAACCACTTGACGACCCTTGTAATAACCTTTAGGTGAAACACGGTGACTCAAACGGTATTCACCAGTAGTTGCATCGTAATGCATTGCTGGAACAGCTAACTTGATATGGCCACGACGTGAACGTTTCTTTTGCTTAGAAGTATGTCTCTTAGGAACTGCCATTTAAATTGATCTCCTTTATTGTAGATTTAAGTTTTAGGACACTAATAAAAGTGCCTAAATTACCTCACGTGTGTTAATGATACTATTGAATGATAAATAAATCAAGATTTATTAGCTTTTCTTATCATGATTGCCCTTGTTGGAACCCCAAAACCAACCAATTAGAACCCCGATAATGATCATAACGACCAGCACAATAATTAGTGGCAATTTGACATCAAAGAAGCCAAAACTGATTGCTACTTGGTTAGTATTGAGAACAACGAAAATTACGGCTAATAAAATTAGAACTAAACTGAAAATTAATTTAGCCTGTTGCATTTTATCTTTCATATTAAGCTCTACTTTCTTGAAGCGTACTTCAATGATAGACTATCACCAATAGTTGGGAACAAATCATATAACTTAGCTAAGACAGCCAAGCTGACTGGTAAATTAAGCTCGCGCTTATTGCTGCCAAAGTAATGGACAACTTGCCAAGCAACATCATCAGGATCAAGCATAAATCTTTCAACATTTTGAGCGTAATTACCGCTCTTATCAGCAATATTAAAGAAATTAGTGTAGACCGGTCCCGGATTAACGGTCATGACCTTGACGCCAAATGACTTTAATTCCAACCGTAAAACATTAGAAAATTGGATAACAGCTGCCTTTGATGCACTGTATGCGGCAGACTTAACTGTTGGTATCTTGCCGGCAATCGAGCCGAAGTTAATAATTTGCCCGCTCTTTTGGTCCATCATCACCCGGCCAATTAAACGAGTGAAATACATTAAGCCTAAGACATTAACCTGAAACATCGCGGTTACTTCTCGGCGGTTCATTTCAACAAATTGCTCAAATTTGCCAAAGCCAGCACAGTTAACTAAATAATCAATGTGCTTAGTTACCTTAATGATTTCCTTAAAAGTAGCGTCAATTTCTTCACTTTCGCCCATATCGGTTGGAAAAGTATAAGATGCCGCACCAGATAATTCACGTGCTTCGGCCGCAATCCGCTCAAGTTTATCCTTACTGCGAGCAATCAAAATCACTGTTGCCCCACGTCCGGCACTTTCTAACGCAATTGAACGCCCAATGCCGCTGGAAGCACCAGTTACAACCACTACTTTATTTCTTAACGAATCACTCATTGTTTTCACCTTTCATTGGAATCTCTACTCGATCAAAATCATTAGCTAAATTGGTATTTGGAAATACTTTTCGAGCCTGTTTTTCTAAATTTTTAGCTTTAGCACCCAAATATCTAGCCGAAATGTGATTTAAGTATAAACTTTTAACCCCATTATCGCGCGCAATCTTAGCCGCTTCAACCGCAGTCGAATGATAATATGAATGCGCTAAGTCAGCTTCATTGCCAGCAAACGTTGATTCATGAACTAGAATATCCGCATTCTTAGCTAATTTGGCAATTGTTGGTGTCGAACGAGTATCATAAATAATTGTTACTATTCTACCAGGTTTATCGGGACCTAAAAAGTCATGACCATCTAACACAGTACCATCGGCTAATGAAATTTGTTCACCATTTTTAAGTTTACCAAGTAATGGTCCATTAGGTACATTATATTGCGCTAATTTATCCATCAAAAGTTCACCTTGATGAGAATCCTCAACTACCCGATAGCCAAAACTAGGTACACGGTGAACCAATTTTTCGGCATAGACCTTAAATCCTTGTCCTTGATAAATTAAGCCGCCTTGGTCCAAAACAACAAACTTAATCGGATAAGTAACCTTAGTTCGTGAAACCCGCAATGCTGTCCGGACAAATTGTTCCAAGCCACTTGGACCATAAATTGTTAGGGGGCCAACATCCCCCTGAAATGATCTCGTGGCAAGTAATCCAGGCAAGCCAAAAATATGGTCGCCATGATTATGCGAAATAAAAATTTTGGTTACCTTGCGCAAACGAATATTTGTCCGCAATATCTGGTGCTGCGTAGCTTCTCCAACATCAAATAACCATATTTCATTTATTTCATCAAGCATCTTTAATGCAATACTTGATACATTACGTTTTTTGGACGGCTGCCCTGCCCCTGTACCTAGAAATTGTAGTTCCATATATTTCCTGTTCTAAAATCTTGCGTGCTTAGCAATTGTTTTGGCAATCAAAGCACTATAATACTTTGATCCTACTGGAGTTGGGTGTGTGTTGTCCTGATAAAACCAGCTAGGATGCTTCTTTGAATAATTATACCAATCAATAATAATTAAATTGCGATATTTTTTAGCTGCCGTTTCTAGCAAACTATTAACCTGATTTTGCCACGGTTTACTTGGCACGTGCGTGTTAATCCAAAAGACTTGCGTCTTTGGACCTACTTGCTTCATTAACTGATCTAAGTCAGTCATTGGAAATGGCCCGTTAGTTCCTAATCCAATTAAGACATTGTTATCTAACGCCTTTTGCGCCTGATATTGACTGATTAAGCCAAAGGCCGCATTTAACTGCCTTGAAATTGCGGCATCAATAACTGCTTTAGGCATCAGCTGCCTAAGAGTGTCGCTTGAGCCTGCCATTACGGAATCCCCAATCGCCGTTAGTTGCACTTTTCGCGCTAATTGTAAATCTACCTGCGAAATACCATACTTTTCAAAAGACTGGTTAACTGGATGGCTTTTGGCTGCACGATGTGCCTCATTAACTAGTTTAGTCCTTTGGCGCGTTTTTTTCTTGGCTTTTTGCAATTTAGTAATTAAAACTTGATTATCTTTTTTCTGTTGAACCTGGTTAGCTCTAATTCTTGTAGCTAATTGCGACTTATTAAAATCGCGGGCTTTGACTGTAGGTGAAACTAAGATGGCTGCAGTACCAATTAAAAACACTAGACAACTAATAATTGCCTGTAGCTTAGCAAAATAATTGGTTGTTGATTTCTTAAACAGCTGACTACAATAGTTCTTAAGCTTAACCCATGTAATTTTGCCCAGAGGCCGTTCAATAAACCGGTAAGAAATCTCGCTTAAGACCAAAATCAATGCAATTTCAATCAGTGGATATAAGAAAACATGATCAGCTACATTCGTTACCTTGTCTTCAAAGAAAATCATTACGGGAAATTGATAAAGATAAATCCCATAGCTCCGCGAGCCAATCCAATTAAACACCGGATTGGTCAGCCACTTATTCCAGTGACTGCTAGGATGAGCAATAATGCCAACTAAGATAGCTGTTAGCACCGTAAACAATAACATCCCGCCGTTATAAGTAAAACTATGCTCCGGATCCATTTGCGGACTAAAGAACAGCCAAATTAACCCGGCTAATGCCACTAGCCCGACGCCATCAAGAATATAAGTATCAGTAATGGTTACATCGGTCCGTAACTTTTCCATTGGCCAAATTACAGCTAATGCCGCACCTAATCCTAAAGAAAAGAAACGCGTATCTGTGCCGTAATAAATTCGGTTAATGTCAACCCCGCTATGATACAAAAGCGCCATTTCTAGTGCTGATGCAAGAGACACACCAAACAAAATCCAAAAGGTAGTCTTGCGCTTTTTAGCGAATTTAACCAGCAAATAAATCACGATTGGCCATAAAAGATAAAATTGACCGTTAATGGACATTGTCCATAAATGCGTGAACGGTGATTCATTGGTAGCAAACCGCTCAAAATAACTCTGGCCATTTATAATTTGCCAAAAATTATAAACATTCAGCAAGTTGGCGACTACGATTTGCGCTAACTTGACCAGTAAATTACGTTGAAACAAAAAGATATATGCCGCCGACAACCATAAAACAGCAATTAACGGCGGGTACAATTTTTTTATGCGGCCAAAATAAAATTTGTGTTGATCGTAATACCCTTGCTCACGATATGCCTTAAACATATGATCAGTAACCAAATATCCCGATAACACAAAAAAGATCGGCACCCCAAGATAACCACCGACGAAAGTATTAGGATTCAGGTGATATAAAATCACACCAATAACTGCCAATGCTCTAAGTCCAGAGTATCCTGTAATAAACCGATTTTTTGTCATAATGTCTAACTTTTTCTATTTAATGATTCTATTGGACAAATTCAAAATTGAATGTACCAATTATTACGTCGTCGCCGTCTACGGCTCCTTTTTCGCGTAAAGCGTCATCAACGCCTAAATTCTTCAGCTTACGAGCTAACCGCATAATCCCATCATGATAATCAATGTTGGTCCGCTCAACTAACCGAAGCAAACTTTCACTCTTAATCTCAAAGACATGGTCTTCAAGTTTTTCAATTGTAAATTCATTCTTCTTAGGAGCGGTAAACTTGTATTCTTTAGTTTCTTCAACTTGTTTAGGTGCTTGCTCAGCTTGTCTTTTTTCGACTTCGGCAACCATTGTTGCAGTATCTTGCATCAGGACATCAACACCTTTGTGTGCCACACTCGAAATTGCATAAACTGGTTCTTTAATCCCTGCTTCTTGCAAGTTTTGCTTAAACTCTGCCAGCTTTTCGTCTGAACCTGGAATGTCCATTTGCGAAGCAACAATTAACTCCTGCTTATCTTGAAGACTGTCATCATAAGTCAACAACTCTTTACGAATTGCCTGATAATCAGTGAGTGCATCGCGACCATTATTTGGATCCATTGAAACCAAGTGCAGAATAACTTTTGTGCGCTCAATATGCCGTAAAAATTGGATGCCTAGACCTACACCCTGACTTGCACCTTCAATTAATCCGGGCAAGTCAGCCATTGAGAAGTCACGGCCATCAGGTAAGATAACCATTCCCAAATTAGGTGTCAATGTGGTAAATGAATAGGCCGCAATTTTTGGCTTGGCCTTAGTAACAACTGATAATAGAGTTGACTTACCAACGGATGGGAAACCAACTAATCCAACATCAGCTAACACCTTTAACTCCAGCCGAAGAACACGGTCTTCACCGGGCTCGCCGTTTTCAGCGATTTCAGGCGCAGTGTTAACACTTGTGGCAAAGTGAATATTGCCGCGACCACCGCGACCGCCATGAGCAACAACTAACTCCTGCTTATTTTCGGTTAAATCACCAATTTCTTCATTGGTTTCAAAATCATAAACCGTTGTTCCAACGGGTACCTTTAAATAAAGGTCCTTTGCACCACGGCCATATTGGGACTTAATGCGCCCATTCTCACCAGGTTCGGCCTTAAATTTTCGCCGATAGCGAAAATCCATCAAGGTTCTTAATCCGCTATCCGCAACAAAAATAATACTGCCGCCACGACCGCCGTCACCACCGGCTGGACCGCCATTTGGAACGTACTTTTCATGGCGGAAAGCAACCATGCCGTCGCCACCTTTACCGGCTTGGACTTCAATCTTAGTTTGATCGACAAATGTAGGCATGTCAATTCTCCTTCCGTCTTTCTAGACTCTAATACATTACTATAACATAAAAATTACTGTTATCATCAGATAAATCCACAATTACAGAGTTAATTTCACTGTTTGTGCTTGCGGCAGTGTTAAGCCGACAGCTCGCAATTCATCAATTGATGCTTCTTTAATCTTTTTAAGCGAGCCAAATTGGCGCAATAGCTTATTTCTACTTTTTGGGCCAATCCCCTTAATTGAGTCAAGCTTACTCGACAATGCATTTTTAGCATGCGTTTTCCGGTGAAAAGTAATCGCAAACCGGTGAACTTCATCCTGGATCCTTGTCATTAGGTAAAAGCCCTGCGACTTCGGATCAAGTGGGATTAGTTTCAAGGGCACACCGTTAATTGGGTCCCCAAACAGCAAGTGATTGGTCCGGTGTTTATCATCCTTAACCATCCCGGCAACCGGAATATTAAGGTTTAATTCATTGCGTAAAACATCTTCACAGGCATCGACTTGGATTTGCCCCCCATCCATTAAGATTAGGTCGGGCATCTTTTGGTGTTCACGCAGCAATCTGCCGTAGCGCCGTCTAACAACTTCACGCGTATTTCTGACTTCATCACCACCATTTTGGTGTTCAACTTTACCCTTGAGTTTGTATTTACGGTAGGCGTTCTTGTCTGGCTCACCGTCCTTAAAGACAACTAAGGCAGAAACAGGATCAGCACCCTGAATATGTGAGTGGTCAAAACTTTCAATAACATGACCATATGGTAAACCAAGTGAAGCAAAAATTTCTTTTTGGGCGCCCTTAGTTTTTCTGTTGCCCAATTCTAACAATCTAAATTTATCGTCAAGCTTTAATTTAGCATTATCCTTAGCCATATCAAGTAACGCCCGTTTTTGCCCACGCTGCGGCGTTCTAACTGGCACTTTTAACACTTCTGCCAGTGCTTCATTATCTAGCCCCTTGGGTACCAACACCTCTTTAGGTAAAATCCGGTTCTTTTGACCGTAGAATTGCACAATAAACGATGCAAAGGTATCTTCTGGGTCACTAGTATCAGTTAACGGGTACATTCTCGTTTCCCGCCGCAACAATTTAGCCTGTCGCAGGAAGAAAATTTGAATGGAAATCCAGGACTTGTCGACGTAGAAATTAAAAATATCGCGCTGTTTATTATCATTGGAAATAATCTTTTGTTTTTCAACGGTTTCTTCAATATATTTCAATTGGTCGCGAATATCTGCTGCTCGTTCAAACTCAAGATTTTGTGATGCCTCCAGCATCTTTTGGTTCAAATCCTGCTTGACCCAAGCAATATCACCATTAAGGAAACTTTTAATCTTCTTAATTTGAGCATCGTAAACTGCTTTAGGTACAGTTTTAAAACAGGCACCTAAACATTGCCCCATGTGATAGTAAAGACACGGCCGACCTTCTTTACCATGACAATGCCTAAGTGGAAACACCTTTTGAATAAATTTCAGGGTTGCTTGCGCAGCATAAACATTGGGATACGGCCCAAAGTAATAACCACCATCACGGCGAACAATACTTGTGAGCTTGGTCTGTGGGTCACGCTCGTTAGTGATTTCAATGTACGGATAACCCGTCCCCTGCTTTAATTGAACATTATAATACGGCTGATACTTCTTAATTAAAGTGATTTCGAGTAAAAATGCTTCTTTATCTGTCGATACCGTAATAATGTCATAATCACGAATTTCCTGTACCAATTCAGCACGGCGGCCCACTTGCTTACTTTTAAAATATGAGCGCACCCGATTTTTTAGATTTTTTGACTTGCCAACATAAATAACTGTCCCATTAATATCCTTCATTAAGTAACAACCCGGCTTTGCGGGTAATAATTTTAATTTATTTTCAATTAATTCGGTTGCCAAAAAATCACTCCTTCGAAAATGCACTATTAATTTTAACATAATTTGACTGAAATCGATTTTATTCTAATTATTAACCGTCAGCTTTACATAATTTTAATTATTTAAAATTGCTAAAATTTATACTAGCTCTCTGCACCAAACTTTATTATAATTGACATAACGAAAGGAAGATAATTATGGGCTTAACTTTTAAAAAACAAGACGAATTAGAAAAATTATTTGATAAATTTGCAACTGTTCCAGAAGATAAAAAGAAAAAACTAAGTAAAGATAATCAAAAGAAAACTGAAGATAAATAAATTAAATTGAATTTTATCCTGTTATTGCACCCGCTTGTAGTGCTTTTAACAGGATATTTTTTTACATCAAAATAAAAAAGTAGATAAAAGCATCACCGTACTTTTATCCACTTTAAAACATTTGCCACTTTATTGTAAACGCTGTTCAATCCAATTGCCTAATTCTTGAATATGGAATTTTTTAACCGAACTGTATGTTAGAACAGTAACGTTATCATAAGACAAATCCAGCGTCTTCTTCAGGTTAGCCAATACCTTGTTAACCTGATTTTTTTTGACCTTATCAATTTTTGTGCAAACCACCAAAATCGGTAAATTCAAGTATTGAGCATAATTATACATAGCAATATCATCCTTAGTTGGCTCGTGGCGCGAATCAACTAAAATGATTAATCCCCTTAAGTTCTCCCGCGTTTCGAGATAATCCTGAATCATTTCACCAAATTTAGCTCGTTGCGATTTGGAAACCTTGGCATAGCCATAACCAGGAACATCGACTAGGTAAAAGTCCTCATTGACAATATAAAAGTTCAAAGTCTGCGTTTTACCCGGTTGTGCTGAAGTTCTAGCGAGGTTTTTCCGGTTTAAAAAGGAATTAATCAGGCTTGACTTACCAACGTTAGACCGCCCTGCAAGTGCAATTTCAGGCAAATCATTTTTGGGATATTGATCTTCACGAACGGCACTGATTGCATAGTCACTACTTCTAATGATCATTCGCGGTTGCCTTCATTTCGTCGTCTGATTCATGCCGAATTACCTTAGGCTCAGCATTATGCAAAATAACGTCCTTAGTAACGTCTACTTCTTCAATATCCGTCTCACTTGGCGTTTGGTACATAATGCCCATCATTGCATTTTCAATAATGGTTCGTAAGCCACGGGCACCCATGTTACGTTCAATTGCTAAGTCAGCAATTGCTTCTAAAGCACCATCAGTGAACTTCAATTTTACTTGGTCAAGTGCCAACAATTTAGTATATTGCTTAACTAGCGCGTTCTTAGGTTCCGTCAAAATGCGAACAAGGTCAGAATTATTAAGCTTATCAAGGGTTGCAATAATTGGAATTCGACCTATAAATTCTGGAATCAAACCAAACTTAACTAAATCGCCAGTTGTTAAATGTTGCGTCCAAGCATCGTCTCGAGCTTGGTTAAGGTTATTTTCAGCACTAAAGCCGATAACCTTTTTACCCAGACGATTTTTAACAATCTGTTCGATACCGTCAAAAGCACCGCCAACAATAAACAAAATGTTAGTTGTATCAATTTGAATCATTTCCTGTTGTGGGTGCTTACGACCGCCTTGTGGTGGGACAGAAGCAATGGTGCCCTCTAAGATCTTCAGCAATGATTGCTGTACCCCTTCACCGGAAACATCACGGGTAATTGAAACATTTTCTGCTTTTTTAGAAATTTTATCGATTTCGTCAATATAAATAATGCCCCGTTCTGCTCGATCAATATCATAATCAGCATTTTGCAAGAGCTTGAGCAAAATATTCTCGACATCTTCACCAACATACCCTGCTTCAGTCAGAGTAGTTGCGTCAGCAATTGCAAACGGCACGTCCAGAATGCGTGCCAAGGTCTGTGCCAAATAGGTCTTACCTGAACCAGTCGGCCCAATTAAGGCAATATTTGACTTTTGCAGTTCTGTGGACGAATCAATATCCATTTGACTGATTCGTTTGTAATGGTTGTAAACAGACACTGACAGGACTTTCTTAGCCCGTTCCTGCCCGATCACATATTGATCAAGTTGCTCCTTGATTTCCATTGGTTTTGGCAAGTCATGAGCCTTTTTAAGTGAGTCAGACTTCAGTTCTTCATCAATGATTTTTTTAGATAAATCAACACACTCATTACAGATATATACGCCGTTACCAGCAATCATCTTTTTAACTTGATCTTGTGTTTTACCACAAAAAGAGCATTTAATTTCTTCCTGATCAGTAAACTGTGTTGCCATACTATTCCTCCTGTAATCTACAAGAATAAGCGTATCATAAATTTAAAAAAGTACCAGACTTATTTGCTTGTAGAAAATAAAAAAGGCGGTTTAACTCAAACCACCTTTTTTATTAGAATTTAAATTCTATTTTTTATCAGACTTGTCGTCTTCTTTTTCGTCTTTAATCTTAGACTTAGCAACTTGCTTAGCGTTGTCAGCAACAAGGTCGATGGCTTTGCGAACATTAATATCGTGAGAAAGCATTTCATCTGTCAAAGTACTACGGACAGTCTTCTCATCCATATTGTATTCACTAGCAAGATCCTTGACTTCCTTGTCAATTTCTTCTTTTGAAGCCTTAAGGTCTTCTGCCTTAACAATTGCTTCAAGAACTAAGTTAGTCTTAACTCTTTCTGCAGCATCCTTGCTAAACTGAGCACGCAATTGATCTTCAGTTGTATTAGTTAACTTGTAGTAAGTTTGAGGACTAATACCTTGGCGTTGCATGTTGCCCAAGTATTGGTTCATTTGAGTGTTAATGTCTTCTTGAAGCATTGCATCAGGAATTTCATCAATTGTAGCATTAGCTACAGCACCTTCAATAGCTGCCTGTTCAATAGCATCTTTAGCAGCAGCTTCTTTTTGTTCCTTCAAGTTCTTCTTGATTTTATCTTTTAATTCATCAAGAGTTTCAACTGAATCATCAACGTCCTTAGCAAATTCGTCGTCTAACTTAGGCATTTGCTTTGACTTGATTTCATGAATCTTAGTTGCAAAGTGAGCTTCTTTACCAGCTAAATCTTTAGCACCGTAATTTTCTGGGAATGTAACTACTACATCAACATCGTCGCCAGCTTCATGACCAATAAGTTGATCTTCAAAGCCTGGGATAAATGTGTTTGAACCAAGTTCAAGTGAGTAATCGTCAGCAGAACCACCATCAAAGGCAGTACCGTCAATAGTACCCTTGTAATCAATGGTTACAGTATCGCCCTTTTCAGAAGCACCCTTCTTAAGAACAAGTTCAGCATTCTTTTCACGGTCTTTTTCAAGTTCAGCATCAATATCCTTTGCATAAACACGTGTGTTTTGCTTAGGAACTTCAATACCCTTGTAGTCGCCTAATTCAACTTCAGGTTCAACTGAAACAATAGCCTTCATTGTCCAGTCCTTATCAGCATCCATTGCTACAGGTTGGATTTGTGGTTGACCTACAGCAGCAATGCCAGCTTCTTTAATAGCAGCTGAGTATGCGTCAGGCAAAACAATGTTTAAAGCATTCTCGTATAAAGCTTCTTCACCGTAATATTGGTCAAAAATAACACGAGAAACGTGACCTTTTCTAAAGCCAGGCACACGTAAACTATTCTTTACTCTCTTAAAGGCTTGATCCAAGCCGCGCTTAACCTCAGCTTGAGAAATATCAAAAGTAAGTTCTCCGGCAGTCTTACCGGTCTTATTCCATTTTACAGACATTAATTAAATACCTCCAATGTCAAGTTCGATCGATCGCTTTGTTGCGTACTAAGTTATCTTACATTAAACGCGCGCAAAAAACAAATTTAGGCAAAAAAAGATGTACTTCTATGAAGAAGTACATCTTTTTTAACTGTCTCTTTAGAAACTAGTCAAGAATTTCAGTAACCTGACCAGCACCAACAGTACGACCACCTTCACGGATAGTGAACTTAGTACCCTTTTCAACGGCAGCTGGCTTAATTAAGTTAACAGTAAATTCTGTGTTATCACCAGGCATAACCATTTCAGTACCTTCTGGCAATTCGATTTCACCAGTAATATCAGTGGTGTGGAAATAGAATTGTGGACGGTAGTCTGAGAAGAATGGAGTATGACGTCCTCCTTCTTCCTTCTTCAAAACATAAACTTGACCCTTAAATTCTTTATGGGTTTGAATTGAGCCAGGTGCGGCCAAAACTTGTCCACGAACAACTTGGTCACGGTCAATACCACGAAGCAATACACCAACGTTATCGCCGGCTTCACCTAAGTCCAAAGTCTTGTGGAACATTTCCAAACCAGTAACAACTGATTTAAGAACTTCTGGTACCAAACCAACGATTTCTACTTCGTCACCGATCTTAACAGTACCACGGTCAATACGACCTGAAGCAACAGTACCACGACCAGTAATAGTGAAGACATCTTCAACTGGCATCAAGAATGGCTTGTCAGTTTGACGTTCTGGAGTTGGAATGTATTCGTCAACAGTGTCCATTAACTTCATGATAACGTCTTGTTGTTCCTTGTCACCTTGTAAAGCTTTCAAAGCTGAACCACGGATAACTGGAATATCATCACCTGGGTAATCGTATTCAGTTAACAAGTCACGAACTTCCATTTCAACTAAGTCGATCAATTCTGGATCGTCAACTAAGTCAGTCTTGTTTAAGAAGACAACGATGTAGTTAACACCAACTTGACGAGCAAGCAAGATGTGTTCACGAGTTTGTGGCATAGGACCATCAGTTGCGGCAACAACTAAGATAGCACCATCCATTTGTGCGGCACCGGTAATCATGTTCTTGATGTAGTCGGCGTGGCCTGGAGCGTCCATGTGAGCGTAGTGACGATTTTCAGTTTCGTACTCTACGTGGGCGGTATTGATGGTAATACCACGTTCCTTTTCTTCTGGCGCAGCATCGATTTCTGAATAATCTTCAGCCTTTGCTAAGCCTTTTTCTGATAAAACTTTAGTAATAGCCGCAGTTAAAGTGGTCTTACCATGGTCAACGTGACCGATAGTACCAATGTTTACGTGTGGCTTCGTTCTAACGTAATGTTCTTTTTCTGCCATTAAAATGACCCTCCTGTAATTTTGCAAGAAGTCCGTTGAGTAAGTAACGGATAATTCTCTGTTGAATATTGTACTACTTTCATTGGCAAATGCCTAGTATTTTAATGCATAGAGCCATGCCTAATGAAAACGTCCTTTGCTATTATACTAAATACTTCCAAAAAGTAAAGTCTTTTTGTTCAAAATTATTTAGGTAAATTAGCATAAATTTGCTCAAACAGCTTGTGGTGACCTCGTCCATCGTGTTTTTCAATATACGAAGCAAGGTCACTGGCAAAACTGTCCGGCTCATCAACGTACTTAGCTAGTTTAGGATAAAGACTGCCTAAAATCAAGTTTACTTCACCTAAAACTGTCGGTAATTGACTTGGACGGTGATAATATCGCGATCCAATCGCCGAAATAATTTCACGGTAAACCGTGCCTTTTTCCAATAATTCAGTATCTTGAGGGATAAAATCTTCACTTTGGCCTAACACCAAAACGCGTATTTTATCTTTAACGCCAAGACGAACTAAATCTTCGCACAAAGCAATTCGCACGGCAAAATTTAAGCTTGGATCCAGCAAAAGACTTTGAGCAAAATTAACAAAATTAGATAAATCTAACTTAAATAACTGCTCATAATCAAATTGCGTCACGTGATTTTTCTGCCTAAACTGCCGCATAACTTCCTGCTGCTTGGCTAAAGGAATCGGTGAAACCGCGATCTGCACACTTTTTTTACTTAAATTTTGTACTTCAAGTGCTTCAATCAAGAAATGATTGGCCTGCAAAATTTTACTGTATTCAGCAAAAATGTCCTGCTCCGAAAAGAGATCTGGCTCTTCTTTGATCAATGCAAATGCAGCATATTCTTGCCCATTCTTTAAGTATAAGTCGCAGAGTCTAATCACTAATTCAGCCGTGCGGCCGCTGCGCAAAGCCTCTTCTAAATATTGAATAGCTTGTTCAAAATCACCATTTGCTTCGCTTTTTTGAGCTAAATTAAGTAAATTTTGTTGACTCAATGAAGTCATGTTTAGTCCTTCTGTTCAGGTTTTTGGTTGGACTTTTGCTTAGGTGACATTTGCGGCTCTGCATCATTTTTACTGTTACGCTTTTGCATTGCACGGTGGCGATTTTGATTGACTTCCATCACAACTGGCAAGACTACAGGCCGACGATTAGTCTGCTTGTACAAAAACTTCTCAAGATCATTACGCACATCTTGTTTAATTTCTGTCCAATCAAATTTTTTATGGGCAAAATTATTGTTGATGGTTTCCTTGATTAACTCAATACTATCATGCATCAGCTTATGGTTGGCCTTAATGTAAACAAACCCGCGGCTAGTGACTTGCGGCTCTGCAATAATCTTCTTCTTGCGACGATCAATTGTTACGACAGCAATAAAAATGCCATCATCAGACAATACTTCGCGGTCACGGAGAACAATATTGCCGACATCCCCAATACCTGAACCGTCAATCATCGTATCCTCACCAGGTACTGGATCTGTTAAGTACAACTTCTTTTGTTTAAAGTCATAATTCAAGCAGTCACCATTTTTGGTAACAAAAATATTTTCTGGTTTCATGCCAGTCTTGGTTGCTAAATCCTTATGCACTTCAAGCAAACGGTATTCGCCAATAACAGGAATCAAGAATTGCGGCTTTAATGTGTCAATCATCAGCTGCAAATCACGTCCAGTCGCATGGCCACTAGTATGTTTAGCGTGCCCTAATTGAATGACAGTACCACCAGCACGGTAAACCATATCACTTGTTTGGGCAAGCCGCGTTTCTACTGAATGCGACGGTGTTGTCGAAATAAAGACTAAATCGCCCTTATGAATGGTAATCATGCTATGACGGTTTTGTGCCATTTTTTGTAAAGAATTAAGTGGTTCGCCAGTCTGTCCGGTTTCTAAAATTACCGTCTTGTTTTCGGGCGTTGTCTTAAGGTCCTTAACTCGCATTAATAAGCCTTTAGGTACCTTTAAGTAGCCTAATTCCATTGCTGTCCGCGTAATTTTAGCGACATCACGACCTGTTAATAAAACGCGTCTGCCCGTTTGCTGAGCGGCATTAAATACTTCCTGCATTCTAATAATATTCGATGCCTTAGCAGCAACAATAATGCGCCCTTCGGTATTACGAAAAACATTGGTTACATAGTCACCAATACTCTGCTCAGAATTATTTGGAAATGATGCTTCTGCATTTGAAGAATCACTTAAGAGTGCTAAAACTCCCTTTTGTGAAATTTCAGCAAGTCGATCCATATCAGTGCGGTAATTTGGTGCTGCCGATGGATCAAACTTAAAGTCCCCCGTGTAAACAACTTCACCAGCTGGTGTATGAACATCAATTCCCAATGAATCCGGGATTGAGTGCGTTGTATGGAAGAACGAAATATTAGCGTTCTTAAAGTCAATTTCGGTTTCCGCATCAATTGTATGGAATAAGCTGTTTTTACACCGCTTATTAACCCGCTTAACCTTGATTTTAGCTAGCTCAATTGTTAACTGTGACCCAAATACCGGGATATCATAATCTCGCAAGATATATGGTAAAGCACCGATAGAGTCAGCGTGTCCGTGTGTCAAAAAGATGCCGACAACTTGATCGCCATATTGTTCAAAGAAATCAAGATCGGGAATAACCAAATCGATTCCAAACAAAGAACTATCAGGATACTTCAATCCTGCATCAAGGACAAAAATTTCATCATTGACTTGAACGGCAAACATGTCTTTTCCTTGTTCGCGTACGCCGCTCAAAATCATTATTTTAACTTGATCAGCCATTATACTTCCTTTTCTATTGCTATTCAGTTGTTATTTTATGGATCATTGCGATCACAACGTAAAAAGTATCTTTGTTAATTTTAGCATAAAAAGTATTGATGACAAAAATAAAAAAGCCAGTTCTAAACGAGCTGACTTTTTTATCATATTTGCAATTAACGACGTAAACCTAACTTCTTGATTAATTCACGGTAACGATTAATGTCGTTATCTTGTAAGTAACGAAGTAAGTTACGACGGTGACCAATCTTCTTCAGTAAACCAACGTAAGAATGGTGATCATGTGAGTGACTCTTCATGTGTTCAGTCAAGTTGTTGATATCTGTAGTCAAGATAGCAACTTGAACCTCAGTTGAGCCAGTATCGCCTTCGTGAGTTGCATACTTCTTAATGATTTCGTCTTTTTCAGCTTTTGAAATTGCCATAATATTTTTTCACCTTTCACTAAAATAATTGCCGTTAACAACGTTAACCGTCAGGTGTGAGCGTGCAAACAGCGTTAACGGTTCACAACAATAGTATAATACAGATTATTTTTTTAAAAAGCAAGTATAAATTATCTTGCATCTTAGATTATTCTCCAGTATAATCAATTAAGTAAAATTACGATCAATGGAGGTGAATCTCATGCCACAAATCAAATCAGCTATCAAACGTGTTAAAACTCAAGATGCTGCAAGAAAGCGTAACGCCGCTCAAATGAACCAGTTAAGAACTGCTGTTAAGAAGTTCAAGACTGCTCAAGCAGCCGGTGCTGAAGACGCCTCCGAATTACACATTGCTGCTGCTCGTGCTTTGGACAAGGCCGCTTCAAAGGGTCTTATTCATAAGAACAAGGCTAGCCGTGATAAGAGTCGTTTGGCTAAATTGGCTAAGTAGTTAGCCCAATTTTTATTGACTAACAAATTAAAAAGGCAAGAATCTTAATGATTCTTGTCTTTTTTATACATTCAAAATAAATAATTTTAGAAAATTATCTTCACGATACTGGCCGTTTTTATAATTAAAGTCTAACTTAATTGCCTCTTCGAGTAAGTTCATTAATTTTTTAAGCGCTAACCGATTACTCAGCGCCAATTTTACCCGGTAAGGATGAACACCTAGTTCCTTAACAATCTGCGACTCATTTCTCCCCCGCTTTTGTAAAATTTTCGCTGCCAAAATTAATTCCAACTGATTTTCAAAAACAGCTAACAACTGAATTGGGTTGCTACCTTCACGCAATTGGTTGTCCAGTCGACTAATCGCCTCT
This sequence comes from Lactobacillus sp. ESL0700, assembly GCF_029392095.1. Taxonomy (NCBI): domain Bacteria; kingdom Bacillati; phylum Bacillota; class Bacilli; order Lactobacillales; family Lactobacillaceae; genus Lactobacillus; species Lactobacillus sp. ESL0700. The sequence goes on along the minus strand of NZ_CP113930.1, from coordinate 930,852 downwards.
TGATAGTTGTGCTTTAGCGCGGCTTCTAAAATAGCAAAAACATTTTGGGCAAGTGACAAGTCAACGTTTTGTTCAATTGCTTGTTCAGTAATTTTGCCATCAACAGCAATCATCTTCAGCTTATTATAATTACCTAAAATGGTATCAAGCACCTGGTCACTGCGCTGCAGCAATAATTGCAATCCCGTGCGCGAAATTTGATAACCTTCTGCAGTAATCAACGCCTTAGTTATCGCACCAACTTCGTAAGTTTTCACTTTGGTTTCAATAACATTGAACTGCTGCAAGACCGTTTTGGTTAATTTTTTACGGCGGTCAACTTTCTCATAAGAAGCCACTAGGACAACAATGTCATCAAGCTGCTGCAAGTTAGCAAAAATTTCCTGTAGCTGCTCTAACTGCTTCTGCATTTTTTTAGGAACTTTGGCTGTTAAGAAAAACGGATTTTTAACTGTGATAATTTTTTGTTGGCTAAATAAACTTGATTCGGTTAGGTCCGCAATCAATTCATCAAGACCATCGCTTTCACAATCAATACTGATTCGTTCAAGATCATTAAACCGCTCTTCGTGCGTATAAGAACGAGCCAAATAATCATTTAAAAAGCTATCTTCACCCAAAATTAATGTTTGGGGATTACTATTATTGGAATTTTTAAATAAGGAAAGTAATGTCATTTGTTATTCACCGGGATAAAACGTGTTAATTTGGGCTTGATTAATTTGCCATAAGTCCATGTAATCATACCACAGTCTTGGGTTGAAGCCCACGGTATATGTTGCGCCTCTAGTGTCGCTAGTGTTTCTGGATGTGGGTGGCCAAAACGATTATCACGACCAGCAGAAATAAAGACCATTGCTGGGTGTAATTTTTGTAAAAAGTCAGGATTTGAAGCAGTCTTGCTGCCATGATGTCCTAATTTAAAATAGTCAGCATGCAGCCCATATTTTGCCATAATTTCCTGCTCACCCTTTTGACCCAAGTCGCCTGTAAAGAGCCAGCTTTTATCTGCCAATGTAAAAGTCAACGATAAAGAATCATCATTGGTTCCCAGTCCCGGCTTAAAGGGATAAACAACATGAAATGGCAACGGCCCAGGAACAGTCATCCCCGCCAGCAATTGAACAATCTGCTTTTTAGCAATTCGACCGCTAATTCGCTTTTGAAAAGATGGATTATTGATCAATCCTTGTGCCATATACAACTTTTTAACTTTCATTTGTTCCAAAAAAGGACCTAAATCGCCTACGTGGTCCGCATCCTGATGCGAAACAAAGAGCCCGTCAATTTGGCTAATACCCTCAGCTTTCAAAAGTGGAATTGTTATTTTATTGACTTGCGGCGTTAATTTTTTCCCACCAAAATTCAGCTTACCACCAACATCAATCATGTAGACATGGCGCCAAAGTGGCGTTGTAATCAAAATGCTGTCACCTTGACCAACATCAATGAAAGTTACTTGGCCAGTAAGCGGAAAATGAATCGTAATTAAGATAGCCAAATAGGTTAAGCCAAGACCAGCTGTTAGTTTGCGATTTTGCCCAGTCAGTTTAACTTTTTCATTGACTTTGACCAATATTATCGCCGTTAGCACCAGCAAAAACAGGCATTGCCACCAATTAATCTTACCAAAAGTTAATAGCCCAATCTTAGTTGCGGACAGTTTACCAATTAACTGCTCACCATAATTTAGAACAGCCTCAAATATTCTTGAGATATTAGGCTTCCAGCTAAATACCACCAAATTAATAAAGGTTAGCGGCATTACCACCCAGTTGAAGTACGGTACGATTAACATATTAAACAGAACCGTCAACAAGTTGAATTGAAAGAAATAAACTAATAACAATGGGGTTAACAGTAAATTAAGCATGGCCGACTGCTTGAAAGCCGTCATTTTATCAGTCATCTCTAAGCCGAGCGCTAACGTGTAAGTTAAAATAGCACCAACGCCCATCATTAAACGGGGATTGACTAGCAGATGAACTAGACAAGTTAAGCCTAATAAATCAAAATGCTTTATTTGCCAACCTTTAAAATTGAAAAATTTTCCTAAAAGATAAGTTAAACTGGCACGCACAAAGCCGGCCTGACCATTACTTAAAAACACCCAGCCCAATAAGATAATTAAACAACAGACAAAAGTTTCTTCTTCAGTAAATTTCAGATAGTAACACAGAGTGCTAATTAGCAGCGCATAGATCCCAACGTGCAATCCCGAAATACTTAAAATATGGATGACACCGAGGTCACGATAATTATCTAAAATTTGTTGGTTATCCTGATTAGGATTTTCTCCTAAGAGTAATTCACTACTAAAAAATCCCAAAATACGTGGCATTTTGCGAAAATAAGATTGCAATTTAAACCTTAGATAATGAAAATAATCGCTCAAATTGCCAGTCTTAGTTTGCATCCGGCAACTTTTAAATTTAACCTGCTGCCAAATATTTTTGCCGGCATAATACTGACGTGAATCAAATTGACCGTAATTAGTTGCTGGCTCTATTGCCTTAACATCGCCTACTAAACTTGATAGGTATACAGACTGCCCCTGATTAAGCTGGTTAATCTGCTGGTTAGTTATCGTACCCGAGACTAAAACTTTGCCGGTTTTGATACTACCAATTCCAGATAGCCAATCATCATCAACCTTAACTTGGTCGGGATAGATTTTGATTACTGCATCTTCGGTTAAAGCAAAATTAGTTTTAGAATTATGTAAAAAGACATCAACCATTCCTATTACTAGCAAGATGACAATTACCCACTTTAAGTTACCGAACTTTTGCAAAAGTAGTAAACCAAGGTAACTTGCTAATAATATCCAGGTCAATTGCTGCAAGAAGCCGCGACTTTGGTAAAATCCAAAACTTAGATCAACACCCAGTAGCGCCGTTAATAGGAAAAAGCCCGGCGTTAATAATTCAGACTGCCAGTTGGTCTTTGAGCGCCGCAAAGGTTTTGTCGCCAATTCCTGAAACCTGCTTTAAATCTTCAATCTTTTTAAAATTACCATTTTTTTGGCGGTAAGCAATAATCTGCTCCGCCTTTTTCTCGCCAATACCGTTAAGCTGCTGCAGTCCTTGGGCATCTGCTGTATTCAAATTAACCTTGGCCCCAGATTTGTCAGCAGTGGTTGAACTGCCAGTATTATCTGAAGTGGTGGCTACTGTAGAACTGCCACCAATTGATACTACAATTTCATCAGCCTTAATTTTTTCGCCCTGATAAGGAATATGAACTTTATCTTGATCTTGTAATATTAATGCGCGATTAACCTGCTTTAATTGCGCGTTACTAGCAGTTCCTCCAGCAGCTTCAATTAGTTCTTGAAGTCTCGCACCAGCCTTTAAGGTATAGACGCCCTGATGTTTAACGGCCCCAGAAATATCACAAGTGACATTTTTCGGTTTTGCTGGCTCCTCCTGTGCGCTGGTACTCTTAACATCATCAGTTGTTTCTTTAACTGATGCGCTTTTTTGCTCTGTTTGCGAATCTTCAGTAAATTCGGTAGCAGTATCATTTTGACTACTTCCTTGATGAGTCCAAAGCGCAATTCCAACAACAACTAATCCAACTAAAAAATACTGTTTATGCTCTAAAATAAAATCTTTGATTTGTTCCCAATTCACGTTTTTTCACCTCAATTTTTAAATACGCAAAAAAAGCCCAGAATTTTTCTGGACTTTTTGATTAATAATGTTGTTTTAAATAATTGAGTGCATCGGTAAAGGTCCTGACGGGAACAACTTTCATCTTTGAATGAATTGCGCGTGCCGTTTTCTTAGCAACTACATAATTGCTAGCCGACTTTTTGACACCAGTTGTATCGATCGGCGCAAAAAAGACTTCGGCACCAACTCTATCTGCGGCGACAACCTTCTTATCAACCCCGCCAATAATGCCTACCTTACCACTAGGTGCAATTGTCCCAGTACCAGCAATCTTATGTCCTCGAGCTAATTGACGGCCCGTAAAAGTTTCATAACTGGTTAACGTAAACATCAGACCCGCCGACGGGCCACCGATTTCACCTGCGTCAATTGTCAATCGCGGTTTAGTAGTAACCTGAACATGTTCAACTAGCTGTATGCCAATTCCAGGCTTGCCAGTTCCCGCCACCTTCACAATCTTACCGGTAAAAAACTGCTTTTTGCCTTCACGTAGCACCATAATTTTAATCTGCGAGTGAAGCGGCTGCTTTTGCAAATATTGCATCATTTCTTCGGTTGATTTAAAGCGGTGACCGTTAGCCCCAAGGACAGTATCACCAACTTGCAATTTGCCCTTAAAACTCGACTGTTTCTGGACTTGCATCACATAAACGCCCTTATAATTGAGTTGCGGCTTTAAGCCCGCTGTTTTTGCAGCGTAGTAAATTGCATTTTGCTGGCTGGTTTCCATAAACCAATTCTGCAATTCTTGATATTGACTATTGGTTTGCCCGCCAAGTAATTCGGAACTCGGGATTCGCGTTGTATATTTTTGCGTATAGCTCCATAAATATTGCAGCACGGTTGCCGGCTGACTGGTTTCACTCACCGTTACCAAATATAAATTATTAGGTGCATGTTGACTGCTTTTCACAAATTGACCGGTAGAAACAGCTGCCCCTGGCATTTCTAGGTAATAATTAGTTGGCCAACTTAGGCCAACAACTGCTAACACGAAAAAAATAATTCCAAATAGCCAGTTGCGTAGTCGTCTTTTGCCTTGTGGCGAATTTTGATGCTCGTTTGTCATAATTATCCCAACTTTTGCTTTACAGCTTCAGCTGCCATTTTAGGCAGAAAAGCACTAATATCGCCGTGAAAATGAGCAACCTCTTTGATAATACTTGAGGCAACAAAACTATCTTCTGGCTTGGTAAATAGCAAAACCGTTGCCACTTCTGGCACCATTTTTTTATTCATCGCTGCGATTTCCTGCTCATACAAAAAGTCGGAACTGTTGCGCACGCCGCGAACAATTGCCTTTGCATGCAATTCACGCGCCACATTAACTGTTAGATCTTCCGGCCGTTTTAAAACTTCAACATTAGGGCAATCCTTTAACGCATCTTGGGCAAAAGCAACCCGCTCATCAACGGTAAATAAATATTTTTTCGCCATATTAGTCATTACAACCACGTACAGCTTATCAAACATCCCCGCAGCCTGCTTGATAACGCCAACATGACCATTCGTAATTGGGTCAAAACTTCCCGGAAACAATGCAGCCGTCATTACTTTTCCCTCCGATAAAAGCGGACAATCGTTTTGCCCAAATGATGCTCCTTAATTAAGGCAAAATCAGCAATGTCACCTAAACTGGTTTCATCATCGGTCTCTGCAACAATTAATGCGTCTGGCGTTAACAAGTCTAGTTCCACCATTTTTTGCATATCTTTTGCAATTTGCTGCTTAGCATACGGCGGATCTAAAAACACTAAGTCGAACTGCTGCTCATCCTGGGCTAATTTTTTAAGCGCAACACTACTGGACATTTTATAAACCGAAAACCGCTCTTCTTCCTTAGTGAGCGCAACATTCTTGCGAATAATTTCTACCGCTGCGTAATTAATATCAACTATTGTTGCGTGGTCACAGCCCCGCGACACTGCTTCAATTCCTAAAGCACCACTGCCGCCATACAGGTCAAGCACTTGCCCACCAGAAAAAAATTGCCCCAGACTATTAAACAGCGATTCCTTAACCTTATCGCTTGTTGGTCTTGTCTTTTGGCTTTTTAGCGTAAATAAATTGCGTTTAGCATATTTGCCAGAAATAATTCTCATGATAAATGTTCCAATTTTTCTTGTTCTTTTAATAGTTTATCTTCTGCGGCTTGTGCCATCTCTGTAATTTGTTGTTCAATATGACTGCTCGATAAGTCCAAGTTTTCCTCACTTGATTTTTCTACTTTTTTAACAAAATCAAGTGAATTCAACTTTTGGATTACCTGATCAATTTCTTCTTGATCAGTATATAAAACGCAGTAACACATTTTTTTAGAAAAATAAACAATATCGCCATAATGCCGTAACTTGTATTGGTTACTAACCGAATCAAGGTAGACAATTAGGCCCTGTCTCTTAGTCACAGGAGTATCCTGCAAGTCCTGATTAATACTCATTATTCACGCTCCTTTTCCATTCTTTCATTAGCTGCCACGTTAAGTACTAGGCCAATCGATGCGGAAAGGACGATCATTGACGACCCACCATAAGAAATAAACGGCAAGGTTACCCCCGTAATTGGGAGCAAACCCAGTACCGCACCAACGTTAAATAAAGTTTCTGTAAAAATAATCGTGGCTACACCAAAACAAATTAGGGCATCAAATTGGGACTTGGCATGAATGCCAACCTCCATAATGCTCCACATTAAGTAAAAGATTAGCCCAACGATAACAATCGCGCCAACTGCGCCAAGTTCCTCAGCGGCAATTGACAAGATAAAGTCTGTGTATGGCTCCGGTAAGTAGCCGCGCTTTTGCATACTATTACCAAGACCAACGCCAAATAGGCCACCATTATGAATTGCGTAGTAGGAATTAACAAGCTGTGCGCCACCTTTTTGCTGCAATTGAAACGGGTGTAAAAACGACATAAAACGTTGATATTGGTAACTAGTTTGCAAAAATTTGGGATTCCAATGCACCACCAGTGCCGCTAGCAAAAAGACGCCAACACCAATGCCAACTAGCCAAAGCAACGCCATTTTGGCAGGAATGCCTGACATTGCAAACATTACAATCACAATCATTGCTAAGATTGCAGTTCCCCCAAAGTCCGGTTCAAGTAATACCAAGAACATCATGATCACTGCTATAAATGCTGGCCGTGATAAGTTTTCGATAATATGCCCCAGTCTAAAAGCACCATCATGCCGGTCTAAAATAAAGGCAAGATAAACAACTAAGGCCAATTTGGCAATTTCCAGTGGTTGAATCTTGATAACTTTTAAGTCAATCCAACCAACTGCCCCATTAACAGCTGCTGCCGACCCTTTGATAACTTTTAAGCCAATCAAGTAAGCGAGCAATAACATGCTAATTCCTAAAAACCACTCAACAAACTTAGCACTTTTAAAGTTTTCAAGTCGTAGTCTTAAAAACAAAAAGGCAAAAACTAGTCCAGCAACAGCATACTCTGCCTGCCTAACACCATAAACTGACGGCTTAAAACCATTTACCAGCAAAATATCAGAACTTGCTGAATAAACCATAATGATTCCGATAACAATCAGTAACAAATATGGAACTAAAATATTGTAATTCAAATGGTGTATTTTTTCACGCACGGATAGCCTCTCCTTCAGGGTAAAAACCTGCTTTTATTATAAAGCAAAAAGAGCACCACTTCATTAGGTGAATGCTCTTTTTTTGAATTTGTTAAACTTTGATTAGTTGCGGTTACGCTTCTTGTCAGCCTTTTGACGTTCTGAAGTGTTCAAAATCTTCTTCCGAAGACGGATTGATTCAGGAGTAACTTCACAATATTCATCTTCATTTAAGAATTCAATTGCTTCTTCCAAAGTCAATTTCTTTGGTGCGTGGATAGCAGCAGCATGGTCTTTACCAGCAGCACGAGTGTTAGTTAAGTTCTTACCCTTAATAACGTTAACGGCAATATCACGATCACGAGAAGATTGACCAACAATCATTCCTTCGTAAACTTCAACACCGGCACCGATAAATAATTGACCACGTTGTTCTACAGTTTGCAATGAGTAAGTAGTTGACTTACCTTGACTGATTGAAACCAAAGCACCGTTTACTCGACCTGGTTCCCAGTTCTTAACAACTGGCTTGTATGAATCAAAACTGTGGTTCATGATTCCGTAACCACCAGTTTGTGACATAAATTCGTTGTTGTAACCAATCAAGCCACGAGATGGTACTAAGAAGTCAAGACGAGTTTGACCATTACCAGTTGAGGTCATGTTCTGCATCTCACCTTTTCTTTGTGATAAGGAGTCAATAACTGAACCAACGTATTCATCTGGAGTATCAACTTGAACAGCTTCAAATGGTTCACACATTGTACCGTCAACTTCACGGTAAATAACCTTTGGCCGTGAAAGTTGTAATTCAAAGCCTTCACGACGCATTTCTTCAACTAAGATTGACAAGTGAAGTTCACCACGACCAGAAACAGTCCAAGCGTTAATTTGGTCAGTTGGTTCAACCTTCAAAGAAACATCGGTCCGAGTTTGCTTAATCAAACGATCTTCCAATTTCTTAGGGGTAACCTTGTCACCTTCACGACCAGCAAATGGTGAGTCACTAGCAACAAAGTCCATCTGCAAAGTTGGTGGATCAATCTTAAGTAATGGCAATGCTTCTGGGTGTTCAGCTGAAGCAATTGTTTCACCGACAAAAATGTCGTTAATTCCGCTGATCGCAATAATGTCACCAGCTTTAGCTTCCTTAATTTCGTTACGCTTCAAACCAAAGAAACCAAAGAGCTTAGTAACGCGGAAGTTTTGAGTTGAGCCATCACGCTTCATAACAGTGATGTTGTCGCCAACCTTAACTTGGCCGCGGTAAATACGACCAACACCAATACGACCAACATAGTCATCCCAGTCAAGCATTGTGATTTGGAATTGTAATGGTTCATCAACGTTGTCAAGTGGAGCTGGAATTGCCTTAAGAATGGTATCAAAAATTGGATCCATTGTTTCTTTTTGAGTTGCTGGATCAGCTTCGTATGAAGAAGTTCCGTTCAAGGCTGAAGCATAAACAACTGGGAAGTCAAGCTGTTCATCATTGGCACCTAATTCAATGAAGAGTTCCAATACTTCATCCATAACTTGCTTAGGGCGAGCACCTGGACGGTCAATCTTGTTGATAACAACGATTGGCTTAACACCAGCTTCCAAAGCCTTTTTCAGCACGAAACGAGTCTGCGGCATTGTACCTTCGTAGGCATCAACCAAAAGTAATGCCCCATCAACCATGTGCATGATTCGCTCAACTTCACCACCAAAGTCGGCGTGTCCCGGCGTATCCAAAATGTTGATTGTAGTATCGTGGTATTTAACTGCAGTATTCTTAGATAAGATAGTAATACCACGTTCACGTTCAATATCGTTTGAATCCATTGCCCGGTCTTCCAAAGCCATATGCTCAGGTAGAGTGTCGGATTGCTTCAATAATTGGTTAACCAAAGTAGTCTTACCGTGGTCAACGTGAGCTATGATAGCTATATTTCTAATATCGTCTCTTCTTTTTTCTGACAAAAGTATTCCTCCTCCACTCCTCAATAAAAAAACTGTGACTTTGTCACAGTTTCGGCGGCATGCTTAAAACATGCTGATCGAAGTGTTTTAATATCTGTGTAGTTACGCTCATTGATTTTACCACCTAAGTATATGCAGGTCAACGTTTAACCCTCTTTTTCAAAATTGAAAAGTGTTATAGAATAAAAGTCAGACAATTAAACCAGATTTATGGTAAAAATATAAGTATAACTTTTAGATGAAAGAGTGAATTTAATTGATTTTAATGAAAGATATTACCCGCGATGGTAATCCAGTATTGCGTAAAGTGGCTCAGCCATTGACTTTCCCACTTAGTGACCACTATCGCCAATTAGCTGACGAAATGATGGAATACCTAATTAATTCGCAAGATCCTAAAATTGCCAAAAAGCACCAGTTACGTGCGGGTGTTGGTCTGGCTGCACCCCAAGTTGGCGAAAGTGTCCAAATGGCCTCACTGCTTGTACCAAATGAAAAGAACGAAATTATTTTTAAGGAAACTTTTGTCAATCCCGAGATTTTGTCCGAATCAGTCCGCCAAGCTTGCCTGAGTGAAGGTGAAGGCTGCCTGAGTGTTGACAAGGTAATTGATGGTTATGTGCCACGTCCTGATAAGTTAAAGATTCATTATTATACTGTTGATGGTGAAGAAAAGACCATTCGCTTAAAGGACTACCCAGCAATTGTTGCTTCTCACGAAATTGAGCACTTGCGTGGTCACCTCTTTTATGACCGGATCAACAAGCAAGACCCATTTAAGTTAGACGAAGACACAGTCGTTATTTATTAGTTAAGCTAAAGACAAGGGAGCCGCCAATGCCTGTTTGACGGCTTTTTTGCTTAACTATTTAAAACTTGTTTCTATACTTGCCATTGCAATTATGGTAGAATTTTTATTAGCTATTGAATATTTTTGCAAATATTCATCTTAAGAACGTTTTTATAACTGAATAGGAGAATACAAAGATGATCTACAAAGTTTTGTATCAAAAAGACAAGGTTGTTAACCCACGTAGAGAAACAACCGAAACTCTTTATATGGAAGCTGACAACATGGTCAGTGCCCGGACATTGGTTGAGGAAAATACCCCCTACAACATCGAACTCATCCAAGAACTCGCAGGTAATTCATTAGATTACGAAAAAGAACACGCTGATTTTAAATTAACGTCGTTTGAGAGCAAGAAGTAGTTTTCGTGCGCATTAAAAATAATGAAGTTGCCGTTTTTGCAATCGGGGGGTTGCACGAAATCGGCAAAAATATGTATTGTGTTCAATATCAAGATGAGATTATCATCATGGATTGTGGGATTAAGTTCCCAGAAGATGATTTACTGGGAATTAACTACGTTATTTCCGACTATTCTTACTTAGTTAAGAATCGCAAGAAAATTAAGGCGTTAGTTGTCAGTCACGGTCACGAAGACCACATTGGTGGTATCCCGTTTTTACTAGAAAAAATTCCAGAAATTCCGGTTTACGCCACTCCGTTTGCCTTGGCCTTGATTAAGGGCAAGCTTGAAGAACATGGTATCTTAAGAACAACTGAACTTCACGAAGAACACGAAGACACTGTCCTCAAATTCAAGAAGTTATCCGTTGAATTCTTCAGAACCACCCACTCAATTCCTGACACCTTAGGAATTGCCGTTCATACACCACTTGGTGCAGTTGTCTTTACTGGTGACTTTAAGTTCGACTTAACCCCAGTAATGAACCAACCAGCTCCGGACTTCCAAAAGATGGCTAAATTAGGAAAGGATGGCGTCTTAGCCCTTCTCTCCGACTCAACTAACGCAGAAGTTACCCAGTTTACCAAGTCTGAACGTTTTGTAGCCAAATCGCTGCATGACATTATCACTGGGATTCATGGCCGAATTATCTTTGCCACGTTTGCTTCTAACCTTTATCGGGTATCAACAGCTATTCAGGCTGCCATTGATACGGGACGTAAAGTAGCCATTTTTGGTCGTAGTATGGAAAACGGCGTGCAAAATGGGATTGACCTCGGCTATCTGAATGTTCCTGAAGGATTAATCGTCGATGCCAATGAAATTAACCACACACCAGCTGATCAGGCCATGATTTTATGTACTGGTTCGCAAGGCGAACCATTAGCTGCCCTTTCACGGATTGCCAATGGGACCCACAGACAAATTAGTTTGCAGCCTGGAGATACGATTATCTTCTCGTCTAACCCAATTCCTGGGAACACTTTGAGTGTTAACCACCTAATCAATAAGTTGATGGAAGGCGGCGCTAATATTGTTCACGGCCGGGTTAATAACGTTCATACTTCCGGACATGGTGGTCAAGAAGAACTAAAAATGATGGTTCGCTTGACCCACCCGCAATATATGATTCCGGTTCACGGCGAGTACCGCATGCAAGTGATCCATACAGAATTAGCCCAAGCTGCTGGGGTTCCAGCAGACCATACTTTTGTTTTGGAAAATGGTGAGGTGCTCTGCTTCAGTCCCGAAGGTTCCAGAATTGCTGGACATATTCCAGCAGGCGATGTTTACGTTGATACTTCAGGGACTGCTGACGTTGGCAACGTTGTTGTTCATGACCGCCAGGTCCTATCCGAAGAAGGCTTAGTAGTTGCGGTTGCCACTGTTGACTACAAGCATAAGCGAGTTTTAGCTGGACCTGATGTTTTAAGCCGTGGTTTTGTCTATATGCGCGAGTCAACTGATTTAATTAGTCAAGCTCAAAAGCATATCTACCACGTACTTAAATCAGAAATGGATAAGACTGATCATCCTAAGGACAGCGTTATCCGTAAGGCAATTGTTGAAAATCTTTCTGACTTTTTATATTCAAGAACCAAGAGACGGCCAATGATTTTGCCAATGATTGTTGAAAAGAAATAATAAAAAGCCCGTTAGGGCTTTTTTAGTATATAAAGATGAGTAATAAAATGAAATTACACCTGCTGGTTAACGAAATAGCTGGTAACGGCCAAGGTAAAAAAAGTTTTAGCAAATTAGTACAACTACTAGTTGATGCCAATATTAATTTTGACTTTCAAAAGAGTACCTACGCCGGCGAATTGATTAAGCTGGCCCAAGATTATAGTGACCAAAAACATTCTCCAAGCGATGTCTTATTAATTATTGGCGGCGACGGTTCGCTTAATGAAGTATTAAACGGCATTAAACGCTCTGCTAATCCCAAAACTCCTTTTGCCTACCTACCCGCTGGCACCGGTAATGATTTTGCCCGAGCTGCTAAATTAACATCTAATCCGGAAAAATTGCTGGCAAGCTTACAAAAGGATTTATCCCCTAAAAGAATTGACTGCGGCCAGTTCCAATTAGCTGGCTACAAGGATCAAACCAGTTACTTTGCTAACAGCTTCGGCATTGGCTTTGATGCTTATGTTAATCATTTTAGCAACCACTCAAAACTAAAAGAAATGCTCAACAAAGTGAATGAGGGCAAACTAATTTATGGTGCTAATATTTTACGTGCTCTGCGCAAGCAAAATACCTTTAGTGTAGAAGTTCGCAGTGCAACCAATAAGATGCAATTTGATGATGCCTTTTTAGTGACCACCACCAACCATCCCTACTTTGGCGGTGGCTTCCCGCTATTGCCAAGTGCCAAGATTACAAGCCACCGGATCGATACAATTGTTATCGAAAAGTTCAGCATTCCTAAATTAGTCAATTTGCTTTATCATTTGCTCAAAGATGGTTCTCATGTTAACGACCCACAATTTCATTATATTGAAGCTAAAGAAATAATTGTTAAAACTGAGCAAAAAGAATTTGCGCAAGTAGATGGTGAGGAAATTTACCAGCGACCATTTAATTTAAAATTAAAGGTCAGTCATTTTAATCTATTAAAATAAAAAATCGGTTTCGTAATTAATAGTTACGAGACCGATTTTTATTTATTCTTCTATCTGAGCTTTTTGATTAATTTGTGCAGCTTGGTCTAAATCAGGGCCAGCATAAGCACTATGGACACCCCAATAGTAAAAGCCAATACTAATTATCGCCACAATTACCAAATCCCAGGGATAATGCAGCCAATTAAGTCCGCCAAATTCTTTAGCACCCAAAACTGATAGCCCAGCCATCATTACCAGGTAACAAATTAGCCACCAGCTACCGCGGAGAGCTTGCTTAAACTGATGATCGTTATTCTTCCACTCATAATAAGCATAAATTGGCATCCCTGCCAAAATAACCAGCATTACTTCCCAAGTAGTTGGAAATTGGCCCCAGTAAACAGCTAAACTGGTTAAAACAAAGGTGATTGGTGCCAGTGCCTTCAAGTGACGTAACTTAATCGGGCGGTTAAATTTCGGTGCTAACTTACGCAATGCCGTTGTCGAAACCGGTCCAGTTAAATACGCAATTAAAGTAGAAGTGGCAATCACACTTGCCAGCTGGCCCCAATTTGGAAACAAGGTTACAAGAATGATGCTAACAATTAAACTTGCCAGCATTGCCTTGTGCGGCGTGTGATATTTATTATCCAATTTAGTTAAAAATTGCGGTAAGTGCCGGTTTTCAGCCATTGCGGCAAGTGATCTGCTCGTTGTTGCCATAAACGCAATTCCAGTACCAAACGGCGACACAAACGCGTCGATATATAGCAAAATAGATAACCAATTCAGCCCTAATAACACTGCCAGTTGAGCAAATGGTGAACTAAAATTAATTCCTGACCAGCCTTTTACCTGAATCAAATGATGCGGCATACTGGCTACAAACGTAAATTGCAGCAGCGTATATAATAACGCACTTAATCCCAATGAAATAATAATCGCACGCCGCATATTTTTCTGCGGATTTTCAATTTCGCTCCCAAGGTTAATAACCGTTTGGAACGCGTCGTAAGAAAAAATTATTCCAGCACTAGTAGTTGCCGTTAAAATTGGCGCGGTCCCGTTAGGAAACCAATTTGTAGTTGTTAACGCTAAGTTCTGTGCATTAAAGCCAGACATCAGCAGCAAAATAAAGGTTAAAGTTGGAATGATAATTTTAAACCACGTGATAGTATTGGAAAAACGCGCCATCAAATTAACGGAATAATAATTAATCCATGTAAAAATGCCCATAAAGGCAAACACGACCAATAGGCCTAGTCCCGTGATTTGTCCGTGATGCATTAATTGGTGAAACCCGCGCGCCCACGGCCATGGCCATGAACTTAAATATTGAACTGCAGCTACGGCTTCAATTGGTAAAATTGTCTCAAGCGAAACCCAGTTAGCCCATGCAGCAATGAAGCCCAGCAGTGACCCGTGAGTGTACTGTGCAAACCGACTCATGCCCCCACTCTGCTGGAACATTGTTCCCATTTCAGTATAAACAATGGCAATAAAACCCATGATAACGGCACCGATTAGCCAAGAAAAAATGGCCGCAGGTCCTGCTAAATGTGCACCCTCTCCGGCACCAAATAGCCAACCCGAGCCAATAATCGAACCTAATGACAAAAGAGTTAGTGATACTAACCCAATTTTTTGCTTCTTAATTTTTATTACCTCATTTCATAAAGTTAATTTTGCCCCTTCTGGTATAAATGTCAAGCATCAAAATCAAGGTAACCGCAACCAAGCGAAGAAACAATTTTGAATAATACTAACCTTTTTTTAACCTAGATACGAAATAGCAACTTGCAGCTGTGCCAACTTAATGATTGCCTGAGCCAAGTTTTCCTGTTTAACCTGAATGGAAATTTCACAATTTTCTTCATTGAAATCATAACCCGCCCCTAAAGCAATCTCAGCGGTTGTTTCAAATAAATCTGTGTCACTAATTCCGGGGTCAAGTTTAAATAAAATCCGCCCATCGTCGGTTACTAAATAATCCTCGCCAACTTGTTGGACAAAACAATAAACTGTATCACCATAAGAATCAATTGCAGTCGTTGCCACTTCCCAAGTATCGCTGCTAACGGCGGTAACGCCAGTGTGACTTGCAATCCAATCGCCGATTGCTTGTTTAAGTTGCACTGGCTTTGTTAGTTCTTTTATCATTATTTACCTCTATTTTATGTGCGGGACACCAATTTAATGCCGCGCATGCCAATCATCGGATCAATTTCACCAGAATAAATCAATTCTGATGTCAAAATATAATCCTTCGGCTCACTATTTTGCTCTTTAGTCGAAGTTTCAGCCACAGCCTGTTCATCGTCAGCTTCATCTGGCTCCTGCTCAAGTAATTTTTGCAGTTTGGCGGTCAAGCCAGTTTTTCGGTCATTGCCCGATGTATTGAGTGCCATCACGTAAGCGCGTGGATCGCCAACTAAAACCAAATTTTTCTCTGCCCGCGTAACTGCCGTGTATAACAGATTGCGTTTGAGCATTACATAATTTTGCATAGTCAAATTTAAAATAACCAGCGGAAATTCTGACCCTTGTGATTTATGAATTGTAATGGCATAAGCACGAGTCAGGTCAAACAGGTCTTTTTTACTAAAATTGATTTCTCGACCGTCAAAATCAGCAGTCATGCATTTTTGAGCATTTTTAGAATCGATGGAAATAATTTTCCCAATTTGACCGTTATAAATATCTTTTTCCGGGTTATTCTGCAGTTGTAACACCCGATCACCAATCCGAAAAATTTCATCATGGACTTCAAGATACTTGCTATCAGGTTGAGCTGGGTTCATGATTTCCTGAATCAAATTATTCAGGTTAGTAACCCCGCCTTCCCCGTGATACATTGCCCCAAGAACTTGAATGTCATCTGGTTTAAATTTCTTTAGTGCACGCTCAACAATTTGACTGACCACGTGGCCGATTTCGTGTGGTGGACAAGAAATAAAGGAATAATTTTTAGTCTTTTGGAACAAGGCATCTTGATCAGTACCTTCATTAATATCATGCGCCAAAGTAATAATACTTGAATCGTCGCCTTGCCGGTGAATTTGCGTTAACACCGTCGTCGGCAGCGCTGCTGATTTAATCAAATCACTAAAGACATTGCCTGGGCCAACTGACGGCAGCTGGTCTTTATCACCGACAAAAACAACGTGCTTAGTTTGGTTAATACTTGAAATTAGCTGCTTAAACAGGAACATGTCAACCATGGACATTTCATCAATGATTAAAATTTCACCATTAAGTTCATTTAAGTCGGCTTCATCGTTTTCACCGATCCCTAACCCTAGCATGCGATGAATTGTTTTAGCAGTAATACCGGTGATTTCTTCCATTCTTTTAGCAGCACGACCAGTGGGCGCGGCCAATAGGAACGGTGGATCACTACTGTAAAGAGCGGAAGCTGGTATCTCTGCTAAATCACGCAGCGCTAGCAAAATTCCGTTAATGATTGTCGTCTTACCGGTACCAGGGCCACCTGTCAAAATCGAAATCGGGTGAGTTAAAGCATTTTTAATGGCCGCCTTTTGCGTGTCATCATACTTAATTTTTAACTCTTTTTCGGCCTTTTTAATCGCTTGATTAACGCTGCGATCACTATATTGCTCGTTTTCATCCTGCTCAACTCGCCGTTCAATTAAATTCTTCATTGTTAAGGCGATGTCATTCTCGGTCTGCGCAATATTTTGCAAAGCCGCATTTTCGCCAGAAACAACAACTTTACCATCATGCTGAAGCTGGTTAACACAGCTAGCAATTGGGTCAAACTGGTTAATTTGCAACAGCTTGCTGGTATCTGTCAATAATTGCGCCAACTTAACGTAGGTGTTGCCTTCTTTACTTAGCTCGTCAAGCAAAACCTGAAAAATGGCACCGTTAATTCTACGGGGATCATCACTAGGAATTCCCAGCTCCTGCCCCATACGGTCAGCACTCCTAAACGCGTAACCAGTGACCTCATCAATTGAGGCATAAGGATCTTCTTGGAGCTTGGCCAGCGTTTCACCATGATAGATTTGGTAAAGACGACTGGCAACCTTTTTATTCAAACCGAACTGGGTCAATTTCAAAATGATTTCTGAATAAGAATCCATCGAATTTATGCCAGTAAGCAAACTGTCCTTCTGTTTTTGCGTTAACGGCAATGTAGCAATCTTAGCCGGGTTGTCCTTCAGCACCGCCAAGGCATCAACTCCTAATTCGGCAATAATTGTATTAGCGGCCTTTTTACCAATGCCTGGGAACTTGCTTGAACTCAAATAACGGCTCAAACTGCCTTCCTCATGTGGCAGAGCCTGCTGATAACGATCGCAGCGAAACTGCAAACCAAACTTATTGTGGACCACCAATTTACCTGAAAACTGATAGGTGCCACCGATTTGCACATCACCGAAATTACCGGTGACTTTGATTTCATCCCGGTCATAATCAGCCAGTTTGCCGCTGATCGTCACGTCAAGAATTTTGTATAAATCCTGATTATTTTCAAAAACAATTCCGTTAATTTTGCCTACAAATTCAGTCATTACT
Organism: Lactobacillus sp. ESL0700; assembly: GCF_029392095.1. Classification (NCBI taxonomy): domain Bacteria; kingdom Bacillati; phylum Bacillota; class Bacilli; order Lactobacillales; family Lactobacillaceae; genus Lactobacillus; species Lactobacillus sp. ESL0700. The sequence continues at coordinate 913,218 of NZ_CP113930.1, read as the reverse complement.
ATTGCCCTTATCCTTAACTAATTTAAGAATTGATGAATACTGGTCAAGTGCCTGCTGATAATATTTCGGGTCCAATTTTTTCGCTGTTTGCAAAAATTCTTGTGCCTTCTTGCGGTCATCTTCCAAGACTGTAATTCCAAGTAAGAAATTAACTTTCGCACTTCTAGCAGCCGGTGGAATTTGCTCATAACTAGTGCGCGCTTCCTTCAATTGACCCAGGCTAAGCCAAATATCGCCCAATAATTCTCGTACCCGATTATCAAGTTTCTTGATTGTCAATGCATAAGCCAAGGCTTTTTGCTTCTGCCCAATCTTGAGGTAAACCAGTGCTTTTTGATATAAAACCAAATCATCATTTGGAATTTGGTCCAGCAAGGTTAATGCCTTATCAAAATCTCCCTGCATGTAATAGCAGACTGCTAAATCATAATCTAAGTCCTGCGGCTTTTTCACTAGCTGCTTGGCCTGCTCCAATAATTGCGTTGCTTGAGCAAAACTACCCTCATTTAGTAAATAAGTTGCCAGTTGCAAATAATTATCCGCCTTTTGCGGCTGTTGATCGATTTTGGTTATTAATTGGTGAATTTTTTGGTCAATGTCTGCTTGCTTTTTATCCTGTTTCGCCATTTATAATGCATCCGTTTCTGAAAGTTTACGGTCTAAAAAGTCGGTCTCATTCCAAATCAATGAGTGCCAGGTTTGGCCTTGGTCATCGGTAGATAAAATTGTCAAACTAGTGTTATTTAGGCCACCTTTTTGCCGTAAATTTTTAAGCGAAAAGCCTAACAGACCACCCATAATTGCTGACAAAGCAGCACCATGACTAACTGCCAAAACTTTATCATCTGGATTAGAAAATTTCTGCGCAACTTCACGGGCAAAACTTTGACCACGAGCAATCACTTCAGGGTAATTTTCACCACTAATCTGATGCCCCTCATAGCGCTCAGGATGATGCCACAAGTCATCAACTTGTGTAGGATACTTTTGTTCGGCTGCCTTAAATTGCATGCCTTCCATTTTACCTAAGTTAAATTCACGCAGGCGTTCATCAATAATCACCGGTAATTCAGCATTCATTGCATCATCAATTCCTTGCGCCGTATCAAAGGCCCGCTTTAGCGGACTAGCATAAATTGCCCTAAATTTAGTATTTTTTAGGTGCTGACCCAACTTTTTAATATCAATTAAACTTTGCGACAATAGCGGGGAGTCCCCATGTCCTCCTTGAAACCGTTCTTCAAGATTCCACTCTGTTTTTCCATGCCGTACAAAATAAATCTGCATCAGTAATTTTATCTCTTTTCTATTGCTGTTACTTGTCTAGTTTATCATTTAATGAGAGCAAAACAAAAAAAGAAAAGCAAATTATGCTTTCCTTTTTTAGATCAAATTAAACTAATTGTAATTGCTTCTCTTCCTGGTATGCGGCATCAATATTCCCACCACCGAGGCATTCCTCACCGTTGTAAAGGACGAGTGCCTGACCGGGTGTTACTGCGCGAGCCGGCTCATCAAAGTATACTGTAGCAGTGTTTTGTTCTGCGTGATATTCAACCGTCACGCCAACATCACACTGGCGGTAGCGGAACTTGGCGCTACAATGAATTTTGAAATCATGGTCTGGCTGACCAGTAAAGAATGACATGCCGCTAGCTTCTAATTTAGTAGCATACAGCAGTTCACTATCGTAACCCTGTTCAACAATTAATTCATTCTTTGCTAAGTCCTTACCAACAACAAACCACGGATCAGTTGACTCCTTGGTTGAGCCAAGACCCAAGCCTGACCGCTGACCAATTGTGTAATACATTAAGCCGGCATGCTCGCCAACAACCTTGCCATCTGCGGTAACCATCTTACCTGACTTGGCTGGTAAAAATTCGCTTAAGAATTTACGGAAATTACGTTCACCAATAAAACAAATCCCAGTCGAATCCTTCTTTTTAGCAGTTGCTAATCCTGCCTTAATTGCGATTTCGCGTACCTGCGGTTTTGTCAAATTAGCTAGTGGAAAAATCACCTTGCTAATTTGTTCTTGACTTAGTTGACTTAAAAAGTAAGTTTGGTCCTTATTGCCATCTTTTGGCCGCATCATGTGCGTGACGCCGTTTTCGTCCGTGACGGTTTTAGCATAATGACCCATTGCAATATAATCGGCATCTAAGTTCAATGCAAATTCCAAAAATGATTTGAATTTGATTTGACTATTACACATAATGTCTGGATTAGGTGTTCTACCCTTTTTATATTCACTTAAAAAGTACTCAAATACACGGTGCCAATATTCCTTTTCAAAATTAATTGAGTAATATGGAATGCCGATTTGATCTGCTACTTTTTTAACATCATCGTAATCTTCAGTTACTGTACAAACACCGGCATCGTCAGTGTCATCCCAGTTTTTCATAAAGACGCCAATCACATCATAGCCCTGCTCCTTCAATAAAAGAGCAGACACAGATGAATCAACGCCGCCACTCATGCCAACAACGACTCTTGTCTTCTTTTCAGTCAACTTTCATCAATCCTTTACTGGAACAATAATTTTACGTTCTTCGAGATCTTTTAAAATATAGTCTAACAGTTCTACAGTTTGCGCTAATTGCTTGTTCTTAAAAATATTTACCTTTTGCAAGCCACTGCGATCGGTTACCACCATTGTTAACCGCGTCATGTCCTTGTTAATTGTCATTTTAAGTTTAGTTGGTGCATCATAAGGAGAATCATTATAAAGTGGATGCTCATAATTGAAATTGCCCTTAACGGTTTTGACAAAACCGGCATCAATCAACGCATAAAGTTTTAAATCGGGACTTAGTGTAAATTTACGCTGGTCGCCATTAATTATAACTGTATTTGCCATAATTTTACCTCACTTACTTATAATAAGTTAACTTGCTAGAAAAAGCAATCACTTTTGTACCTTATGGGCAATTTTGCATAATTCTTGTGCAAAAGCAGCCACTTCTTCGTCCGTATTATACCGCCCAAAAGAAATTCGGATTGACTCATTAACTCGCGGAGACTTTTTACCAAAACAAGCCATCAAAACATGCGAAGGCTCAAGAGAACCAGCCGTACAAGCAGAACCACCAGAGACGGCAAAGCCTGCCAAATCAAGGTTTGCCTGTAAAATCGTCGTGCTGACACCCACGATATGCAGATTAAGAACATGATGTGATACGTGCTCACCGCGGCCGCCATTAACTTCATACTGAACATGGCCCTCGTCAAGTGCCTGCAAAATCATCTCTTGCCAATGCGAATACTTGGCCTGCAAAGCAGTCTTATCAATCGCGGCAATTTCACTAACGGCCTCACCAAAGCCAGCAATTCCCGGCACATTTTCAGTACCAGCCCGACGTTTAGTTTCCTGCTCACCACCTAAAACTAGTGGTGGTAAATTAATTTGCTTGTTTTCGTATAAAAAGCCTAAAAACTTCGGGCCATTAATTTTATGAGCTGAAGTTGATAATAAATCAATCTGCATTTTCTTAACATCAAGGTCAATATTACCAAGACCCTGAACCGCATCAACATGGAAATAAGCGTTACTATCCGCGACAATTGCGCCAATTTCTGCCAGCGGATTAATGCTACCAACTTCATTATTAACGGCCATGACTGATACTAAAATCGTTTCTGGTGTCAAGGCGTTTTTAAGGTCATCAAGTGAAATATGCCCGGTCTCATCAACATTGAGGTATGTCACTTCGTAACCCTCACGCTCTAACTGACGCATTGGATTCAAAACCGACGGATGCTCAATCTTAGTCGTGATAATTTGCTTACCAATCTCTTTGCGACTGTGGGCAACGCCAAAGATAGCAGTATTATTGCTCTCCGAGCCACCGGAAGTAAAAATAATTTCATTATCATCGGCATTAATTGCTGCAGCAATTTGGCTGCGCGCATGATCAATTGCGTGTCGCGCCTTACGGCCCAATTCGTAAGTACTTGATGCATTACCAAAGTCGTTCTTCATTTCGCTGGTCATGACATCAATAACTTGCGGTGACATTGGCGTGGTCGCCGCATTATCTAAATAAATTTCTTGCATTTAATTCATCTTCTTTAAATAAGCACAAATCAGTTCAGCGGCTTTAGCACCAACCTTTTGGGCAAATTTGTCAAAATCTTCGTTAGCATCGTCATTGCCATTGTCGGAAATTGCCCGCAAAGCAATCAGCGGCTTATTGAAGTGGTAGGCAACCTGCGCAAAAGCAGCACCTTCCATCTCTACAGCCAAGGCATTAGGGAATTTCTGCTTAATCGTCTTCTTTTGAACATCAGAGCCAATAAAGGCATCCCCAGTAACGATTAACCCTTCTTTAAATGGCACATTTTCCTCAGTTAAGAAACGTTTAAAATCTTCTCTAGCAGGAGAATCCAGCTTAAATTCTGCTGGTTCTCCCGGAATTTGCCCTTCCACATAATCGCCAGCCAGGGTATTATGCGCATCATGATAAGTAAACGAATCAGCTAGCAGCAAGTCTTCTCTGTGAACATCAGCAGCCAGTGACCCAGCAGTCCCAGTCATCAAGATTAAATCAATCTCAATCTTGCTTAATAAACTAGACAAGTTCATTGCCGCTTGCACCTTGCCGATTCCACTCAGGCCCAAATATATATCATTGTCTTTAACGCAAAAATGCTCGAATACGGTTGATCCGAACATTTCCTTGTTACCTGAGTGAAAGTTTTTACGATAATATTCTGCCTCAATTGCCATTGGGACAATAATTGCTATCTTCATCTTAGTCCTCAAATAAAATTTTATCTTTATAAATGAAACAATGCCAATAATACCAGAACAATTAAAACAATTACAATCAAAATTGCTCGATTCAGCTTTTTCTTTAAGAGCAAGGCCTTGTCAGTATCCTGCTTTTTGCCTGCCTTTGCACTAGTTCGCGCACTAGACTCACGAGTATCATGATGCTGCTTTTCACGCTTAGATCTTGCAGCATGTTTTGACGCTACTTGCTCTTTTTCTTCAGGCTCACGCATAAAGTCAGGGTTAACATCAACTGTTTCATCGCTATCATCGAATGCTGACTTAATTGTATGTAAAAGACCACTATTCTTTTTACGTTTAATTTGTTTGCGGTAATCGGATCGTTTCTCAGTCATATTATTCCTTTGCTTTTTCGCCTGTTAGCAGCATGTTTTCCCACACGCTCATTGCATACAAGGTTTTAGCATCAACAATTTTACCTTGAGCAGACAGCTGCTTCAAATCAGCCAAATTATACCAGTGACTGGTTAAAAATTCGTCAGTATCAAGCGGTCGTTTGTCAGTTAACTTAGTTAATGTATCACAATAAAATAAATGCAATTTTTCATTAGTAAAACCGGGTGATGAATAAAATTCAGCAACTTTTTCCCAATAATCAGCACGATAGCCGCCCTCTTCGTTGAGTTCACGCTTCATCGCGTCAAGTGGACTTGCGTCAGTTTCATCGATTAACCCAGCTGGAATCTCCAACGTCAATTCTTTAATTGGTTCACGCCATTGTTCAACTAGCAACATCTCTTGCTTGCTATTAACTGCAATCACAGCTGCGGCTGGTTGATGATTGACTACTTCGCGAGTTGCACTAGCGCCGTTAGGTAATTTAATTGTTCTAACAGCGAGATCGACAATTCGCCCCTTAAAAATTTGCTTTGAAGAAATTTCAGTTTCTATTAAATCCATTTACTCACTTTCTTGCGTATCAGCTAAATACACATTGACACATTGTAAACCGTTTTTGCCTTGCGCAAGTTGGTACTTAACCTTTTGGCCGACTTGAAGACGGCGGTAGCCCTCTTCTTTAATCGCTGTATAAAATACAAAGTACGATTTATGGTTTTCGTCATCCTCAATAAAGCCAAAACTGCTGTCATGATCAAATTGTTTTACTGTTCCTAAACGCATTATTCTTCTAATCCTTCTTGAACTGCTTCAGGATGGTCTTCTTTAACAATTGCTGCACACCGTGCACAGAGCAAAGGCAAGTCAGCATCATTACCAATATCTGTCTTGATCATCCGGCAACGTGGACAAACCTCTCCTGCTGCATGTTCAACAACAATTGCGGCATTTGGCAATTGCTCAGCTTCTGCTGGTGCTTCGCCATCAGCAATTGTCAACTTAGAAACAATCAGAATCTGTCTGAAGTTAGCATCTAATTCATTAAGAACTGTCTTAGTTTCTTCAGTTGGATAAATAGTAACGGCAGCTTCAAATGACTTACCAATTAGCTTCTTATCCCGTGCTTCTTCCAGTGCCTTTAAAACATCATCGCGCAGATGCATAAAGTGTTTCCAGTTATCGAGCAATTCTTCACGGTTGGCAAAGTCCTCAACCTCTGGCATATTTGCAAGTTGAATGTAGTCTTCTGGCTCTTTTAAGAATGACCAGATTTCTTCCATTGTGTGCGGCAAAATCGGTGTTAAAATTTTGGCCAACTTAACGGCAGCATCATAAATCACTGTTTGCATTGATCTTCTTGCAAGACCATCTTCACTCTCAATGTACAAAACATCTTTGGCAAAGTCCAGATAAAAGGCTGACAAATCGTTAGAAATAAAGGCAAAGACCTTCTTATAAACATTATTAAAATCATATCTGTCGTAACTGTCAAGACATTCCTTAACCAAGTCATTCAATCTAACTTCCATGTACTGGTCAATTGAATTCATATCCTTGTAAGCCACACGATTATTACTTGGATCAAAGTCGCTAGTATTAGCAAGCATGTAACGGAATGTGTTTCTAATTTTACGGTAACTTTCAGAAGTTTGACGCAAAATATCTTGAGAAACAGCAACATCGGAAGTTGTATCAACTGAAGCAACCCACAGACGAATGATTTCAGCACCCATTTGCTTAATTACATCATTAGGTGAAATTACGTTACCCAAAGACTTCGACATCTTATGACCCTTATCATCAAGAACAAATCCTTGCGATAAAATTCCCTTGTAAGGTGCTTGACCAGTTGCTGCAACAGCAGTAATTAAGCTTGAGTTAAACCAACCACGATATTGGTCACTACCTTCAAGGTAGAGGTCAGCTGGGAAGCGCAAATCTTTACGGTAAGCCATCACTGCTTGGTGTGATGACCCAGAGTCAAACCAAACATCCAAAATGTCGGTTTCTTTTCTAAATTCGCCATTTGGTGAATGTTCTGAAGTAAATCCTTCTGGAAGCAATTCTTTAGCAGTGTGCGTGTACCATGCATTTGAACCTTCCTTGGCAAAGATTTGGGCAACATGTTCAATCGTTTCTGGAGTAACAATTGGTGTATCGTCTTCAGCGTAGAAAATTGGTAATGGAACACCCCACGCCCGTTGACGTGAAATTACCCAGTCACCACGATCCTTGATCATGTTGTGCAGACGCAACTTACCCCAAGATGGTGTGAAGTTAACTTGATCGATTTGTTCAAGAATTTGTTCACGGCACTTTTTAATTGAAGCAAACCATTGAGTCGTTGCCCGATAAATAACTGGCTTCTTAGTCCGCCAGTCGTGTGGGTATGAGTGCGTAAAGAAACTTAACTTAAGTAAATTGCCAGATTTCTTTAGCTTTTCACTAACAACTTTATTAGCGTCATTATAGAACATCCCTACTAAGTCAGGATCAGGAATTTCAGAAGTAAAGCAACCCTTGTTATCCATTGGACTGAACACTGGCAAGCCATATTTTTGCGCAACGTTATAGTCATCTTCACCAAAGCCAGAAGCAGTATGGACTAAACCAGTACCATCACTAGATGTAACGTGAAGTGCATTCATCAACAAGGAATCTTGGTCATACAATGGGTGCTTGGCTACCATGCGGTCCATATCAGTTCCCTGCATGTGTTGAACAACTTGGTAATCAGTCCAGTCAAGATCCTTAGCAACAGCTTCTAAGCGGTCAGTACCAACAACATAACGCTTAGCACCAACTTGAACAACAGAATAATCAAATTTTGGATTAACTGTAATTCCTTGGTTAGTTGGGATTGTCCATGGTGTCGTGGTCCAGATTAAGAAATAAGTATCTTTACTATCTAAGATTCCTTTACCGTCTTTAACTGGAAAGGCAACATAAATTGATGGTGATTTAATATCGTGATATTCCACTTCGGCTTCAGCCAAGGTTGATTCACTTGATGGTGACCAGTAAACTGGCTTCTTACCCTTGTAAATGTAACCTTTTTCGTACATTTTACCAAAGACGCGAATTTCTTCGGCTTCATATTCAGGCTGCAGCGTAATATACGGGTGATCCCAATCGCCCATAACACCTAGGCGCTTGAAGTCTTCCATTTGCTTTTTAATTTCTTTTCTAGCAAATTCTTCACAAAGCTTACGGTATTCTGCCCGATCCATTGTCTTGCGGTCAATTCCCTGCTTAGCTAATTGTTGTTCAATTGGCAAACCGTGAGTATCCCAACCTGGAACGTATGGTGCATAATAGCCGTCCATATTCTTATAACGAACAATAATATCTTTCGAAACCTTGTTCATTGCGTGACCCATGTGAATATTACCATTGGCAAATGGCGGGCCATCATGTAAGTCAAAACGAGGCTTGCCCTCATTTAACTTCAATCTTTGTTCATATAATTTGTTTTCTTCCCATTCTTTTTGCCATTGAGCTTCGCGAACTGGAAGATTTCCCCGCATCTTAAATTTGGTCTTACCCAAATTGAGTGTATCTTTTACTCTCATTGTTAGATTCCTTTCTGTAAAAAAAAGACCTCGTCCTAAATTAGGGCGAGGTTTATCATCGTGGTACCACCTAAATTGAGCTATTAAGCTCCACTTATGTATTGCGTATCGTGCAATCGACGTAAATAGACCAAATAAGGCAGCTGATCAACTATTGGGCTCTTACATTAGCCTCCCACCAGCGCTAATTCGCTGAATTGCCTGCAAGTTTTACTGTCAGTCTATTATTAATTATGATCTTTATAATCATCTGGAAAAACAATTGTTGGTCCAGATCCATTATCTGATAGATTAGACGTTTGCTGATTAACAGTTTCATGACTCGGACTATCACCAGTCATTGGCTGGGGGCGGTCCGGATCATCAGGATCCTGATCCTCTTCAATGTCTTCCTCAAAGTTTACGTCATCTTCATCATCATTGTCAAGCTCATCTAGCTCTTCATCGTCATCCATATCTTCGTCATCATCGACCAAAGTTATTGGTTCTGAGCCATCTGGCGGGTAAAAGCGTTCCGTTGAAAAATATTTATCGAGCGCCTTTTGCCATTTTTCATCACTTAAATTATCAATCGCCGTTTGCAGCAAATCTTGAAGATGATTGCGATAACCAGCTATTTCTTTCTTTAGCCGTTCATAATCATTATTAATGGTTTTTTGTTGCTGCTTTTCGTAATCAGTATTAATTGCTGCTTGTTGCGTCGCGTTCTGAATAATTTTTTGTGCTTGCTCTTGCGCGCGAACAACTGCCTGCTCAGCATCTTCTTTAGTCTGCTGATATTGGTTAATCTGCGTTTGCAATTTTGCAACTTGATCCTTTAAGCTAACAATATTATTTTTTAAATCAACCGTTTGATCTAACGCATCACCATAATCATCAACAACCTGATCTAAAAAACTGTCGACTTCTCGACGATCATAACCGTTAAGTCCACGCTTTTTAAATTCTTGATTGTGAATGTCCATTGGCGTTAATCTTTTTGCTTGTGTTTTTTTGTCTGCCACAGTTTTAGCACCACCCTATATTTACCTTTTTTAGTTGTTGTAATGTCCATAATTTGACTTCTTCCAAAGTGCCTTAAGCTGAGAACATCACCTACTTTTACTATTATATTAGAATCTTTCACTCCATGCCAATTTAATTTTACTAAATTAGCATTAATTGCGTCTTTTAATTGCCCGCGACTGTTCTTGCTAATCCCAGCTAAAACCGCGTCAATTCTAAGCGAAGCAACAATTAGCGGAACAATTTGACTATCATCTTCTGGCACTAAAATTTCTTTTGGTAAAACTGAACGCACTTTAACCTGCGTGTGACCAATGCGGTCAATCTGCTGCGTAAAAAAATCGAGCAGTTCAGTTTTTATAAAAAACTGCCATTTGCCAGCGCCATCAGTAATAATATCCCCGAAGGTATCTGTCTCAACACCGGAATTAGCCAATGTTCCTAAAATTGAACTATGAGTTAACTGGGTAAATTTACTAGGATAATAAATTTCACAAGCCGTTACCTGATAATCCGCGGGCATTAAATTAACCCAATCCTCACTTAAATAAACGCGCTTTTTCTCCGCATCAGTGTAGCCACCAAATTCCTGCACCAGCAAGTCACCACCAGCGACCGTTTTTAAAATGTCCCTTTGTGCTGGGTCTAAAAAGTCCGTTAGAATTGCCTCGTGCTTAAAAATAACCTGATTAAAAAAGCCGACCATTTTGTCAACAGTCGACTTTTCTTCTGAATCAAAGTGTGGGTAAAAGCTGCTTGCCTGTCTTTTCATCATTAGCCTAGCACCCGAAAGAGAATGTTAGCTAACCAATTAAGAGCATAATCCTGCACAAAGTAAAGAACTAATAATCCCAATAGGAAAGATAAATCTAATCCCGTTGCGTAAGATAATCTTTGCACTGGCCCCTTACGAAAAATATTCAGGTAAGGATCAATTATGCGATTAAGAATTCTGCCAACAGCTGAATCCCGCAAAAACGGTACCCAACTCAAGATTGCATCAATCACCATAATAATGCTGTAAAGCCAAATCAGCCAGTTGACTGCACTTAAAATATAAGAAATTATTGTGAGCATTAACTTAAGTTATCTTTCTTATCAACTAATTCACTAATTTTCCCATTAGTGACAAACTTAGGCGGTGTTGCCAAAAATATTTTGTCACCAATGCGTTGAATTTCACCATTAAGGGCATACACCGTTCCTGTGATAAAATCAACAATTCGTCTAGCAGATGTATCTTCCATTCTACTAAAATTAATGATCACTGCCTTGTTATTCAGCAAATTTTGGGCAACATCCTTAGCATCAGAATAGACTCGTGGTTCATACAGGACAATTTTACTTTTAGCAGCATTCATCCCTGACTTAATTGAAACCACCTTATCATGATCAATCGTATTGGCTGGAATAGTGTCGTTGTCAATTTCTTGATCATCGAGATATTCTTCACCATCAAGCATGTCATCGTCTTCATCAGAAATGCCGAAAAATTTACCTATTTTACTAAAAGCCAATTTTTTTGCCTCCTATTAGTTCTCACCACGGTGCCTAAAAAATGGAATATCATCAGTATCATCATCTTGGGCACTAGTTTCAATTTGTGAAATACTGCTCTGATCATCATCGTCAAATGAATTAAAACCATCATTTTGGCTAATGTTTGGTGTTGACCGTCTTGCTTCGTGACTGTCATTATTCAAGCCCCAAACACTAGTTGGATCAACCATTGGTTCATGCTTTGGTGCAGATTTAACTTGTGTTTGCTCAGCAGTTTGTTCATGATTCATTACTTGTTGGTTTTGCGGCTCTGCCTTTTCACGAGTAATATCACTTGACTGTTGTGCTTTAACTTGGTGACTGCGACCCGGAAGCTGCTTAGAAGCTTCTTCTTCAGCTTGCGAACTAATCCCAGTTGCAATAACAGTTACGACAACTTCGTCACCCAAGTTAGGGTTAATCGACGTACCAAAGATAATGTTAACATCATCGCCAGCTGCCTTAGACACAATTTCAGAAGCATCCTGAGCTTCAAACAATGTTAAGTCTGGGCCACCAGTGATGTTGAGCAGTACTTGCTTAGCACCATCAATTGAAACCTCAAGTAGTGGTGAGGAAATCGCCAATTTAGTAGCTTCAACCGTTCTGTTTTCGCCACTAGCACGGCCAATTCCCATCAAAGCAGCACCTTGGTTAGCCATCACTGTCTTAACGTCAGCGAAGTCCAAGTTAACATAGTCAGTTGAGGTAATCAAATCGGAAATACCTTGAACACCTTGTTTTAAGACATTGTCAGCTTCTTTAAAGGCGTCCATCATCGGTGTCTTTTTGTCAACCATTTCAAGCAAGCGATTATTAGCAATAATAACTAATGTATCAACATACTGCTTTAATTGGGCAATACCTTCAGTTGCGTTTTTAGAACGTTTAGGGCCTTCAAAAGTGAACGGGCGGGTTACTACCCCAACAGTCAAAGCGCCAGTTTCGCGAGCAATTTTGGCAACGATTGGAGCAGCACCAGTACCAGTACCACCACCCATTCCGGCAGTGATAAAGATCATATCAGCACCTTTAAGGGCATCCTCAATTGTTTGTTCACTTTCTTCAGCTGCCTTTTGACCAACTTCTGGATGCGAACCAGCACCCAATCCCCTGGTCAATTTAGGCCCTAACTGAATTTTGGTTTCTGCTTTATTGCTGTTAAGTGCTTGAACATCAGTATTTGCAGCAACAAAGGAAACCCCTTGCACACCATCATCAATCATTCGATTGACAGCGTTACCACCTGCACCGCCGACACCAATTACTTTGATGACAGCATTTTTATTGTCGTCTGAATCGAACGTAAAATCCATCTAAATTAACCACCTTTAATCAAAGAACTTTTTCAAGAAGTTCTTAATGCCTTTATTTTTATTTTGATTATTATTTGTTTGTTTGTGTTGCGCTGTCTTATCTTGTTTTCGCAACTCATGTCTATTATATTCTTCTTTTACTTTGGTTTCACTAGCAGTTGCCGGTCTTTTCGATTTTTTTACATTCTCTTGAGCCGGCTCATCGTCAGTCTGACCAACGAGACTCTTACCATAAATTGCACTGATAACCAAAAAGTCAATATCAGACATTTTATACGAGTAGTTAACAATACCATAAGCTGCAGAATATACAGGATTGCGCATACCAATCTGATCAGGCTGATAAATCCGCGTTTTCACTTTTAAAGTATTAGCAACAATGTTATCAATTCCCTGAAGCAAACTGTTACCACCGGTGATAATAATCCCGCCCGGCAATTTCAATGCATCATGCTTAGCCAAACCTTTACCAATTCGCCCAACTGTCTGCATTAAACGAGCGTTAATAATATTACTCAAGTACACTTCGTCAACCATTTGCTGACCATCAGTGCCAACACTGTTAACCGCAAACTTGTCTTTTTCTGAAGCTAATTCTGGATCAGCATAACCATAATCAAGTTTAATCTGCTCTGCATCTTTTTTGGAAGTGCTCAGGACAACTGAAATATCATTGCTAATATCGCTGCCGCCTTCAAAATCAATGTTCGCATACTTAATTTGACCGTCATGAATAACGGTTGCAGTAGTCACGCCGCCGCCTAGGTCAAGGATAATTGATCCAAAAGTACGTTCACTTTCGTCAAGAGCAACACTTGCAATGGCCAGAGGGGTTGGCACAAAGAAATTGTTCTGGTAGCCAGCACGTTCAATTGCCTTTTTAATATTATGCAATGGACTAGCTGGTGCCGTCAGCAAAATTCCTTGAACTGCAAGGGAATGCGCAATCATCTTCCGGGGGTCATCAACTTCGGTTTTGCCATCGATTAAAAATCGACTCGGTAAAAACGCTATTGGTTCCCGTTCATTTTTAACTGCAGACTTGACCGCAGCCCGTAAAACACGTTTAACGTCGCTATTACCAACTTCTTGACCATTATCACTAACATTAATCAGATCACTGGCTGTTTCAAGTTGCAAAAGGCCTACAGGAATTCCCGTAACCACGCTATAAATCCGCGCATTTGTCTTATCGGCAATTTCTTTCAGTGCACGACTAATCGCACTTGCTGTCTCATCAATATCAACGATATTACCATGCCGCATTCCCTTGTTAGGAATTGCGACCGCGCCAATCACTTTACCGGAATCGGCGACTACTGCCTTCACGCTTGTAGTACCTATATCAAGGCCTACTAATAAATTTGAATTGTCCAAAATTAACCCCCCATCGATGCTCAACTAGTAAATTCTTAATAAAATGCTAATCAAGTTTACGATATGCCATAAGCCTTCTTCTCACTTGCTGTTAGCGGTCTACTAAAAACCCCTACTTCTAAATCAATTAAACTATTCTTCTTTACTTTAGATTTGATTTTATTATAGTACTTTATTTTATCTTTGAGAGTAGAAATATTGCCGGTAATTACATTGCCATCCTTCATTACAAAAATGACTTGTGATTTACGTCTAGTATTACCACTTAATAACTTAATTTGTTCCTGAAAATCGTCGGGTAAACTATTAAATAACGAAAGATCCTGTTTTAAAGAAACTTTATGACTATAACCTACAAAAATCGGCTTATCATGATCCACCATGTTCCATGGCAAGAGCCTTGTACCTAGTTTACCATGTGAAAGAATTTTACGGTACCTATTATCCGTTTTAATATAACTAATTGTTTTAAATTCATTGATATGGATAATTAGGTGATTAAAATTTTGGGTGGTGATCTGAACATTTTTAACTTCGGTATATTTATTGGCCAATTTTTGACTAATTACCGACTGTTTAAGCAGATAGTCACAAACCTTGCCACTAGCCTTAATTCCTGATGTTGCGACTACTTCTTTAACTGGTAAGTCATCGCTGCCTTGAACCTGAACGCTTCTAACGTTAGCTAGAGGAGAAATATAATACCCTAAACCAACAATTGCCAATAAGGCAATACCAATAATTAAGCCCAAACGTCTAATCAGTGCCGATTTACGCTCACTGTGTAAGTGATTAAGCGAGGCAGAAACCTTATTTTTATGGTGTTGATGCCTGTTTTGGTCAGCCTGATGATCCAGATAATGTGCTAGTTTTTCGTTAGGATCAATCTTGGTTATCCGTTTTTTCGGCATCTGCTTCGCCTCCCTTACCTATTATTTAGCAATTGCTTGCATCACTTTGATTACCTGATCTGAAGCATCAGGTACACCTAGTTGTTTCGATGATTTGCTCATTTCATTTGCATATTTTGTATCAAGCAAAATATGATCGATTGAAGAAATAAAACTATTAGGATTTAAATCTTTTTCTGCAATTACTAATGCCGCACCTGCTTTTTCTAAATCAGTTGCATTTTTCATTTGGTGATTGTGCGTCACATTAGGACTAGGAATTAAAATTGCAGGAACACCTAATGCGGTAAATTCTGCAATACTGGTAGCACCAGAACGTGAAATCACACAAGTCATTTCGGGTAAAACAGCAGGCATATCCTTGATATACGGCAAGATTTTAATGTTAGTACCATAATCTATTCCCTGCAGCTTCTCCTGTACCTTATCATAATACAAATTGCCCGTTGCCCAAACAATTTGATATGGCTTATTTTTCAGTTTTAATATCGACTGCAACATCACCCGATTAATTGCTAAAGCGCCACGTGAGCCGCCAAACACAAGCACAGTTGGAATTTTAGGATTAAAGTTCCATTCAGCTTCTAAATTAACATGCTCCTCATTCAAACCTAAAACTTGTTGTGAACGCGGATTACCAGTTTTAACTAGTTTTTTCTTCTCCGAAAATTGTTTAGCAGCATCATCAAAGGTGTAACAAATCTTGTCTACATAATGCCCTAAGAACTTGTTGGCAACACCGACGACTGAATTTGATTCGTGAATCATTGTCGGAATGCCCATCTTGGCAGCTTCATAGACAATGGCGCCACTAACATAACCACCAGTACCCAAGACAACATCCGGCTTAAATTCCTGTAGAATCTTTTTAGCGGACTTAGTTGCCTTCACGAACATATTAATGGTACTGAAATTTTTTAACAAATGTTTGCGATTGAAACCCTGAATTTCGATTGTTTCAAACTTAACGCCAGCTGCTGGAACAATTTTAGATTCCAAACCACGTTTAGTACCGACAAACAAAATTTCATCATTTGTTGCCAGTTGCCGCTCTTTTAAGCGCTCAATAATTGCCATAATTGGATAAATATGGCCGCCAGTGCCACCACCAGTAAAAATAATTCTCATTTTATTTTGTCTTTAAATCCTTAACAAACTTTACAAAGTAATCACCACGGTCTTCAAAGGTCTTAAACTGATCCCATGAAGCACATGCAGGTGAAAACAACAAAACATCGCCAGCAGCAGTCAGTTCATATGCCTTAGGAACTGCTTCTTGCAAGGTGTTCTCAATTACGATTTGCTTAATTCCAGCTTTACGAGCTGCATCAGCCAATAAGTAGCGTGTTTCGCCATAGAGCACGATTGCTTTAACATGCTTTTTAAATAGCGGCACTAAAGAATCAAAGGTAAAACCGCGGTCAAGACCACCAGCAATTAAGACTTCAGGCTCAGTAAATGATGGAATTGCTACCGTTGCTGCTTCAATATTAGTTGACTTGGAATCATTGTAAATTTTACGGTCATCAAGAGTCATCACATATTGCAAACGATGCTTGGCACCAGTAAAAGTAGTCAGAACCGCTTGAATGTCTTCGTCATCTGCTCCCATCAACTTGCTAATCGCAATTGCAACTAAGGCATTTTGTTGATTGTGAACTCCCGGCAATTTCATTGCACTAGTTTTAATAATCTTTTCTGATTGACTTTGCAAATAGCCATCCGCAATAAAGTAGTCGGCAGTCCGGTCGGTCTCTGAGAACGTTTGAATTTGAGCTTTTGTAGCAGCTTGTTCTTGAGCCAAAATATCTTTTTGATCCAAGTTAGCAATAAAGTAATTATCTGCAGATTGAGTTCGTGTCACGTTCAACTTGGCGTTAACATAATTGGCAAAAGTTTTATGATAATCAATATGAACATTGTGATAAATATCAACGATTGCTGCCACACGCGGATTAATATCGGTTACTCCTAGCAGTTGGAAACTAGAAATTTCAACTACAAGAATATCATCCTTAGTTGCCTTAGTAACTACTTCAGAAATCGGAACACCAATATTACCTACAGCATAGGCATGGTGACCATTTTTAGCCAAATGATTGTCCAAAATTTGCTGCGTTAACATCACAGTTGTTGTTTTACCATTTGATCCAGTAACGCAAACATATGGCGCCTCACTAACGCTCAATGCAATTTCCGGCTCCGTAATAATTGGAACTTCTAATTCAGTTGCCTTTTGCACCATTGGATTTTCGTAAGGAATACCCGGATTTTTAACCAAATAATCAAAATGTTCTTGGTCAAATAATTCGGTTGGATGGTACCCGCCAATCACGCGAACCCCCATCTTCTCCAATTCTTGTGCGTGTTCATTTTGCGTTAAATCAGCCTTATCATTCAAGGTCAGCTTTGCACCAAGTTTAAGCAATAACGTACTTACTGCAAAACCGCTCTTTCCCAGCCCTAAAACCAAAATGTTCTTATTCTTATAAGTGTCAATCTGTTTCATTTTTACTATCTTAACCCCAGATTACTAAATACAACATACTACCAATCAATCCAACTAACCAGAAGACAATATCAACCTTCCATTCTGACCAGCCCAACATTTCAAAATGATGGTGAATTGGTGTCATCTTAAAAATCCGCTTGCCAGTCGTTTGAAATGAAATCACTTGTAAAATAACACTTGCAGTTTCACACACAAACACAATACCGACTAAAAGCAGTGACCATGGTCGATTTAAGAAGACGCTGACAGCTGCAAGTCCCCCACCTAAAGCAAGTGACCCAGCATCACCCATAAAGATTTTAGCAGGCTTATGATTAAAAATGAAGAACGAAATTAAGCCGCCAATCACGCTCATACAAAAAATTAAAATGGCAAAGTTATTTTGCTTAAAAGCTAAATAAGCATATGTGCCGTAGGCGACAATTGAAAGGCCTGTTGCTAGGCCATCAAGACCATCTGAAAGGTTAACTGCATTTGAAAACCCAACTAACCAAAAAATGACAAATAGTGTAAACAAAATCACACTACTAATTACGCCAAAGAATGGAATATACAGATTAAATTTGAAATTATCAGTGATTGCAATCCCGACAATCGCTACCGCAATCAAAATCTGTAGTAATAATTTTTGCCAAGCTCGTAAACCTAAATTCCGCTTATAAAAGAGTTTAATCCCATCATCCAGAAAACCGATAATCCCGTATCCCAGAAGACTAATCACCAAAATCCAAATGGTTTTGTTAATATTATGCTGCCAAGCAGAAACCCATACAGAAGAAATCGCTGCTGCTAAAACGAAAACAACACCACCCATTGTTGGTGTACCAGACTTTTTCTGGTGCCATTTAGGTCCTTCATCACGAATTTCTTGGCCCTCGTGATGTGACCGCATAAAAATAATCATCCACGGCAAAAAGATTGCCGTTAAAACTAATGAACTAACTAATGCAATGATGCTAATAATGAGCATATTGTGTTTACTCCTTTAAATTAATTACAATTTTGGTCTTTGACTTAAGTTTGGTCTTCGGTGGAATGCTTTGCTGCTTGACGACGCCGCTGCCGACAACTTTCAGCTTAACACCAGTTAGGTCTGCAAATTGATGCAGGTCATCCAGCGTCCAGTTTTTCATATCTGGGCAGATAATCTTACCAGAAGTCAAAACAAACATTCGCTTACCAGACTGCTCTTTTTGTCCCTTAGCATACGACTGAGAGATAATTTTACTTCCTGTGCCAATCTTAACAATGCGTAACCCAATCTGCTGCACTTTTTGCTCAGCAGCAGAATAAGTCAGACCCTTTAAATTTGGAACTTTAACTACCGTGGAATCGTCCTGAGCGTTTTTCGCCATTAAAATGGTTTGTCTCATCATTGGCTTGAAAATTGACGACAGAATAGTTTCTGCTGGCTTCACCATTCGCCGTGGCTGCTTCATTGTGATGTAAATGCAGTAACGCGGGTGCTTAGCTGGAGTTACACCAACCACTGAAAAGACATAGTTGCTGTCTCCTTTTAAGTAGCCACCGCCTTTAGGGTTGGCAATCTGGGCCGTTCCCGTTTTGACGGCAATGCTTGCGTTGCTCATCTTATAGGCATAACCCGTACCAATGCGCTTATTCAAGACGCGCCGCATATTAGCTAAAACAGTTTGCGCTGTCGCTGCAGAATATACCGGCTGGCCAACATTTTTAATTTGATAGCCAGTAATTGTTTTGCCATCGGGATCTGTTATTTTTTCAACAAACTGCGGCTTGACCATTTGACCATCATTGGCCAAGCTGCTAAACGCCTGCATCATTTGCATAACATTAACGTTAACACCCTGACCAAAACTCGTTACCGCCTGATCAATCGGCGACTTGAAAGCTAGCAGTCCCACCTGCTCACCTGGCAAAGTGACGCCAGTTTTTTTACCAATATGAAACTTGCGCAAGTATTTACGCCAAGTCTTAGCCCCCATCTGCTGTTCAATATGAACAAAACCGGTATTACTTGAACGCGGGAAAGCCTGAGAAAACGGAATACTGCCCCAACCAGAAGTCTGCCAGTCGTGGATTGTCGAGCCACTAACAGTGACCGAGCCAGAATTATAATATTGATTCGGATGAAAATTACCACTATTAACTGAAGCCGACAAAGTTAAAACTTTGAAAACCGAGCCGGGTTCATAGACATCCTGAACTAAAATATCCCGATACGACTTGGACATTCCCTTTTTAGTCTGCGGATTAAACGTCGGTCTCTGAGACGCTGCCAGCACCTTACCCGTTTTCATATCTTCAACAACCGCTGTCATCGAAACCGGATTATAGGTCTTTTGCACATAGGTTAACCGATTTTCCAAATAATCTTGCAACTGCGAATCAATTGTTAGATAAAGGTTATCACCATTTCTTGGTGCTTGATAATCCTGGGTGCTGTTAGGCGTTTGATAGTTAGATGCATCAACTGATGAAATACGGTAGCCATCTTTACCCGTCAAAAGCTTGTCATACCAAGCTTCTAATCCCATTGTACCCGTCAAGTTTTCCGAGTTTGTTTTCTTATTATATTCAGGGGTGGCAAGCCCAACAATATGTGAGGCAAAATTGCCGTTCGGGTATAATCGTGCGGGTGTTTCAAAGAATTTAATTCCCGGCAACTTCATCTGCTCAATTTTACTTTTTTCTTCTTTAGTTAAATTACTGCCAGCAGCTCCAAATTGTACTTGAAAAGCTGTACGAGCAGGATTTAAGTAGTGCAAAATTTTATCTGCTGAAAGCGGTAAGACCTTTGCTAATTTCTCAGCGGTTTCTTCTTTATTAACTACGTATTCAGGTTTATTGTGATAATTAATCGACGACTTATCCAAGATAGCATACACAGTATATAAATGTGAGTCTTGAGCAACTGCCAAGCCGTTACGGTCATAAATTGTCCCACGATTAGCCTTCAGCACCTCATTGCGCTTATAAAGTTGCTCTGTGCGCTGGCTTAAATTCTCACCACTAACCTTCTGAGAGATACCAATATATAAAAATCTACCTGTAAATACAAGAAAAACCAAAGCTACAGCTACTTGGAGAAATCTCCCTACTGTGAAGCGGTAGCTGTGTGCTTTGGATTTTTGTGTTTTTAAATTACTAATGCGTTTTTTCATTAGTGAATAGTCCTAATATTCTTTTCAATCAAAGTTAACCCCTTGCTGCGAGCAATCTTATTCATGCGTGCACTTGAGGTTAACTCACCTATTTCTTGATGTAAGTCACTAACTTGACTCTGTTTTTTAGCAACAGACTGTTCCACGTTGGTGAGTTCATGTTGAGCTGAAGTAGCAGAAATACTAGAAGAAACTAACAGGGTCATCAAGCCCAAAGTTATTAAGGCTCCCAATACAAGCAAAGATTTTTCGAAAGCAGACCAAGTAACGCGGCGATGGTCAAGAACCAATCGCTGATGAGTTTCTGTTTCCGTTTGCTTATTAGGATTAAACTCTATTTTTCTCGCTAAATTATCAGCCATCTTTTTTCCTCTTTACAATTTTTCCGCAACTCGCAATTTTGCACTGTGTGAGCGATTATTGTTATCTAGCTCCTCATCAGAAGCAACGATCGGTTTACGATTAACCAAACGAAGCGTTGGCTTCATACTGTCTGGTATCATTGGCATCCCGCGTGGCACCTCAACCTCAGAATACTTTTTGAAGATATTCTTAACAATCTTGTCTTCGTCAGATTGAAAGGTAATCACGCTGATTCTACCATTAGGTCGTAAAAGTTCGATAGCTTCCTCAAGAGATTCTCTGAGGACATCAAGCTCATGATTAACAGCCACTCGCAGTGCCTGAAAAGTCTTCTTCGCCGGATGTCCTCCCGTTCGTCTTGCATATGCAGGAATTGCTTCCTTAATCAGATCAACCAGTTCAAATGTCGTTTCAACTGGCTTAATCTGCCTCCTTTCAACGATTTTGCGGGCAATTTGGCGTGAAAACTTTTCATCGCCATATTTGTACAAAATAGCTGCCAAGTCTTTTTGACTTGAGTTGTTCACTAATTGATAAGCATCAAGAGTCTGGCTTTGATCCATCCTCATGTCTAAGCGAGCATCAAAGCGGTATGAAAAGCCGCGTCCTGCTTGATCAAACTGGGGTGAAGAAACGCCTAAATCGTAGTAAATTCCGTCAATACCATCTGTGTAACCTAGCTCAACCAGATTCTTTTGCAAATGACTAAAATTGTCGTGAACCAACTCCAACTTAGGATTACTGTCAGCCTGCAATAAATCAGCAAAGTTTAACTTAGCCGATTTTATCGCGTATTCATCCTGGTCAAAACCAATCAATGTTCCTCGTTCAAGCTTACTTAACAAATATCTTGCGTGTCCACCACCGCCAAAAGTAGCATCTACGTATAGACCATCGTTTTTTGGTTTTAAATTATCTATTGTTTCGTGTAAGAGTACACTGGTGTGTTTGAATTCCATAATTTATAGTTCAATATCGTCCAAATCTTCGGCAATGTCATCATAGTTTTCGTTTGCTTCATCACTGAAGCTCTCCCAGCGTTCCTTAGCCCAAATTTCAATTCGGTCGGAAACGCCAATAATGACACATTCTTTTGTCAGGTTAGCATGCTTCTTCAATGTTGTGGTCAGATTGACGCGCCCCTGCTTGTCGAATTCGCATTCCATCGCACCAGAGTAAAACAAACGCGTAAAACTACGCGCGTTTCTCTTAGTCAACGGAAGTTGCGCTAACTTGGCTTCAATTTTCTGCCATGCCTCGGTGGTATAGCCGAAAATACAGCCTTCCATTCCGCGGGTGAATACCATCTTATCACCAATCTGTTCTCGCAAACGAGCAGGGATAATTAACCGCCCTTTGCTGTCAAGATTGTGGTGATATTCGCCCATGAACATGGTTTAGCCCCCTTCCAATGAATAATTTACCACATTTCACCACTTTCTACCACAGTTTCCCTAAAAAAGGTATGTTATTTAACGATTAAATTATTTTTAAGTAAAAAAAGGCCAAATTCAGTTGAATTTTAGCCTTTTTCTTGACAAATTATTTTATAAAAATAGTGGGAATTAGATCATCATCACCAATAAGCCGATGTACCAAAAAATAGAACAAACTGTTAAATAGTTCCACAGCCGATACAATGTTTTTCCAAGCGAAATATTTTTATTTTTGATTGCATCACTGACAGCAACGATAATTACTAAGAAGAAGAAGACAAAGAAGCCATAAGGCAAAAAACTAGGTCTTCTTTCAATGTCTGTGATTAAGTAACAAGCCCAGATTAAAAAGAATGGCAAGACGTCATAACCACAAAACTTTGCCTTTGGCCAAAATTTAGTGAGCAAAAACGCTAAGACGAGGCCAACAAGTGGCAATAAAAAGACAAATAGCATGATAATTCCTCCATTACTTATTTTATCTTACTACGCAATTGAAAAAAACTCCTAATAAGAATAAAATATTGTTCAAACGAGGAGGTCAATTAATGGCACGGAGAAAGAAAAAGAAATCAGGATTTCAAAAGTTAACTATCGTGATGGCATGGCTGATGGCATTCATTACTTTAGCGGCAATTGTTGCTCAAGTAGCAATGGTATTGGTTAACAACGGTACATTTGGTTAAAAATAAAAGCGTGAGAAAATTCTCACGCTTTTTTAGTGTTGATAATTATCTAAGTTAACCATAAATGGATGACTGCGTGCTAGCCGCCCCCAAATTGGATACGATAAAATTGCAAAGACCAACGACCAAGCTAATGTTGGCAATAAACTAACTAGCATTGTCTTAATTGGAACAGCAATTACGCCAACAACGCTCAAGATTAACCAGTTATAACAGCACACAATAACAACTGCCAGTAAAACAGCTAGTATTCTTGCCCAGAATACTTCTGGAAGAAACCGTGCTGACTTCTGCAATAGCCACGTTACGATTGGCAAAATAACCGCATAGGCACCAATAATTCCGAAGAAATAAATATCAGCGACAATGCCAGCTCCGATGGCCAACCAGATCTCCTTATTATTTAAATCATCAAATAAGGCAATTAACATCATCCCAATTGGCATAATTAAGCAAGCAGCATTTCCCAGCGCCATAAATTGATGCAAAAAAAGTGCCAAACTGCCATCAAGAACTAAAGCAACATATAAGGCAAAAGCCAAAATAAACTTGCGTAGAGACCGCATTAGTCTTCCACCTTTCTCCTGATGACTGTTACAACAGATGGATCATTCAGTTCACCTGCTGGATTAATTTTAATTAAATCCGATAAGCCAAAGGAATCATGAGTTGTCCGCGCAATCGAGCCAACAAGCAATCCTTTAGGCGAATTACCACCCATGCCGCTGGTATAAATTTGCGTTCCTTGCTTTAACTTGTTGCTATCAAGGGCTTGTGTAAATGCCAGTGTACTATTACCGATCACAGTAATAATTCCATGAACCTTCTTACCATTAGTCGCTGTGGCTTCAACTGCAAACCGGTTAGCAGCCTTATCGCTAGTTGTAATTAATTCAACTTTAGATGATGCAGCACTGACTTCGACAATCCTACCAATAACGCCACCACCGCTCATCACGGCCATATTTTTGCGTAAACCAGAAGTGGTTCCCTTATTGATTACCAATAAGTCCGTCCAACTATCAGGTGAACGTGAAATTACTGATGCGCTAATTAGATCATAATCAGACAGTGTTGTCTTAATCTTTAAAGCTGACTTTAATTGCTTGTTTTCGGCTTCTAAAGTTTCATTACGAGCTTTGGTTTGCTGTAAATCAGTTACCTTGCTCTTTAAATAATTATTTTCATTCTGTGTATTCAGCAGTTCATTAACGTTGCTGAGGCCACCAGACACAAGACTGATTGGAAAATCAACGACTCTTGTGCCGACTGCGACAACATCATTGCCTAAGCTCTGAATGATTAGCGGCGTATTACGTTTATTACGCAAATGAACACTGGTACCCAACACAGAAAAAATGACAATAATAACAACACACACCGTTAATAATTTTTTATTCTGTAGAAATTTTTTCATATGGGATTGTTCCTAAAAGAAAAGCCGGCAAAAACAGCCGGCTTCAGTATTATTTGCGACTTCTACGCATTAATTCAATATTTTTAAGTGACTCACCGGTACCAATTGCGACACAGTCAAGTGGGTCCTGTGCGATAAATACTGGCACCTTAGTAGCTTCCGAAATAACATCTGGAAGGTTCTTAAGCAGAGCGCCACCACCAGTTAACACAATACCATGATCAATTACATCGGCTGCAATTTCAGGAGAAGTTTGTTCTAAAGTTTCTTTAATCGCAATAATAATATCTTGAACGACATCTTGAATTGCCTTAGCAACATCAACTGCCTTAACATCAACTGACTTCGGCAAACCAGTTACTAAGTCACGACCGCGAATATTTACGGATTCAATATCCTTTGCCTTTTCAACTGAAGCAGAACCAATCTGAATCTTAATATCCTCAGCAGTTCTTTCTCCAATTAACAAGTTAAAGTTAGAATGAACGTAATTAACAATTGCGGAATTAAACTTATCTCCAGCTTGACGAATAGAAGTTGATGAAACAATCCCACCAAGTGAAATCGTGGCAACATCAGTTGTACCACCACCAATATCAACAACCATTGAACCAGTTGGATCCATTACTGGAAGACCAGCACCGATTGCTGCAGCAAATGGTTCTTCAATAACATAAGCTTCACGAGAACCGGCAACACGTGCAGCATCAATAACCGCACGCTTTTCTACTTCAGTGACGCCTGATGGCACACAAATCATTGCCGATGGCTTCGAGTTGCCAACAGTCTTATCAATAAAATACTTTAGCATTGATGCAGTTGTATCATAATCAGCAATTACGCCGTCTTTCATTGGCCGAATTGCAACGATCGTTGCAGGTGTTCTACCAATCATTTCTCTGGCTTCTGAACCAACTGCGATTACTTTACCAGTGCGGGTATTCTTTGCTACAACAGAAGGTTCTCTAAGGACAATTCCCTTACCTTCCATATAAACAAGTGTATTGGCCGTTCCTAAATCGATACCAATATTTTTTGCTCCAAATCCAAACACGAAAATCTCTCCTTAATTATTGCAGTCTTTAAATCTTGAATAATTATAGCACAAAGCATTGTTTAAAAAAGAATTCCGCAGCAAGTTTAAGACGATTTTAAAACAATTCGTGCTCGCGCATACTTAAAAATTGGTTTTTGCCAACAATAAAATGATCTAAAAAATCAATCTGTAACATATCCGCAGCCCCTTTAAGCATGCGGGTTAGCTTAAGATCACTCTGCGACGGGGTCAAATGACCACTAGGATGATTATGAACGACAAACATCCCTGCACACGCATAAATCAAAGCCCAGCGGAAAATCTCCCGCGGATGAGCAACCGACTTATCAATTGTTCCCTTAAACAAGCACTTTTCGGCAATAATATGGTTACTGTTATCGATATAAATTGCCCATAATTCTTCCTGCTTATGACCAGCTAGTTTGTCAGCTAAATATGTCCCAACTTCATTACTTGAAGTCAAAACAGCTTCGCGATCAGGAACAGCAGTCCGCAAACGGTCAATTAATTCTTCACCAACAACTGCTAATTGCGGATCACAATTGGAACCCGAAAAATATTTAACTAAGTCATTAAAGCTGGCAATTTGTAATTGCGCTAATTTGGCTTCCACCTGCGTTAAGTCGCTGATGCCATTTGCTCGCAGTTGATTAAATAAGTTTCCTAATAATTCAATATCGGTGTTTACTAAATAGTGATTGGACTTGATGATTTCCATTCAAATCACTCCCTTCACTATTTATTACGCAAAAATCACTTAATTCTTTTTAGAAATTCATTAAAATCATGACAAATTAACGTCGCGTTTTCTTGATCCTGGTCAGTTGGCGGTAATAAATCTGGAATCATTACACACTTAAGTCCTGCGTTGGCAGCTGCAGCGACGCCAGTTGAGGAATCCTCAAAGACCAGTAAGTTTTGCTTGGGAATATTTATTTTTTTTGCAGCCCACAGGTAAATATCTGGCGCTGGTTTAGCCTTTAAGTGATGCTCTTTTACATCATCATAATTTAGGTGAAACTGAAAGTAATTCCGAATACCAGTGGCCCACATTTCCTGCTCAATACTTTTTTCATAATTACTGGAAACAATGGCTAGGGGCAAATCAAGATTATAAAATTTATCAAGTGCCTGCTGAACACCAGGTCTAAGCTCAAGCTTGCCTGCCGCAATCCACTGCTCCACCAATTCATTGGTTCGCTCAATGAAACGCACGCGTTCCTCTTCAGTTTTAAAATACCGCTCATAAAATGACCGCATTTCCTTGGTTGTTGAACCAACTAGTTTCAAATAAGTATCATCAGGCGTGCCCAAATGAGCTTCTTTTGAAGCCTGAATATTAGCCTGCCAGTATAGATCCTCGGAATTAACGAGCAGCCCATCCATATCAAACAGTATTCCCTTGATTTCTTCATCAATGCCTTGAACTTGCATTTGTGGCCTCCAATTGCAAAACTTCTCCGACGAGATAAAACGACCCCGTTACTAGCAGTATATCATTTGGCTGACTATCTTGCTTTAACTGCGTAAAAGCAGCTTGCCAGCTTGCATCATACGGATACTTTGCTTGCACTGCAGAGGGAAAGTCTGCCTTTTTAGCGGCGCGCGGATAAGCAATTGTCGTCAGTTCGACTTGATCGGACTCTTGAAATAGCGAAAAGACTTCTGTTAAGTCCTTGTCCTTCATCATCGTAATCAGCACCCGCACTTTGCCGCGACGTCTCGCCTGCTGGTCGTGAACAAAATTGAGCAAATTTTGCATTGCTTGGATATTATGTGCCCCATCTAAAATAATCAGCGGCTGATCCTGCAAAATTTGATAACGCCCCGGAATTACCGTGTGGTTAATTGCTTCTCCAATCTTTTCATCACTCAGCGGCAAATTCAGAGTACTAAAGGCCCGAATCGCAACGGCCAGATCATAACCTTCAACTTCGGGTCTAATGGCAAAAGTCAATGTTCTTCTTGCATCCCGATAGCTTGTTTGCAAGGCACTTTTTACAGTAAAGTCCTGACCTAATCGAAATACGGGGGCCTGTTCCTGCTCCGCTTTTTCTTTAATAATCGGTAAAACCGTCTGTGGTACGTTGCCTAAAACTATTGGCCGCTGATATTTAATGATGCCGCTCTTTTCCCGAGCAATATCTTGGATCGTGGGGCCAATAATTTTTTCATGATCAAGGCCGATGGTTGTAATGACGCTAACTTCAGGTTTAATCACGTTTGTGGAGTCATGCGTGCCCCCGATGCCCACCTCAATTACTGCATAGTCACACTCTTTTTGGGCAAAATAGGTAAAAGCCATGACTGCTTCATATTCAAAAGTAACTAAGCCAAAATCAGGGTCTGTTTGCCTGATTTTTTGCAAAACCTGTTCAATTTGATTAGCAGTTGCTACCAAATCAGGATCACTAAGATTTTGACCATTTAATTGGATCCGCTCACCAAACGCAAAAACGTACGGTGAGACAAAAAGGCCAGTCTTTTGACCAGCCTTTTGCAATAAATTACTTAAATAATACGAAGTAGAACCTTTACCATTAGTGCCCGTAACGTGAAGCATCTTGACTTTATCTTGAGGATTATCCAATTCTGCTAAGACCCGCTTAATAAAGGTCAGGTCACCTTTTGCGTGAAATTTGGGTAATGAATATAAATAAGATATCACATCTTGCGCTTTGGTAAAAATCACATTATTTACTCTCTTTCAAATCTTGAATTCGTTGACGAATACCAGCCAATTGACTTTCATAGTCAGCCTTCTTGGCCTTTTCCTTGTCAATAACTGCTGCTGGTGCATGAGCAACGAAACCTTGGTTAGCTAACTTCTTAGTTGAACGAGCAACTTCTGCCTCAAGGTCTTGCTCCTCTTTTGCCATCCGCTTAAGTTCATCATCAATGTTAACCAGTTCAGCTAACGGAACAAAAATTTGCGCACCGGAAATAACTGCTGTTTTAGCTAATTTTGGCGCAGCCATTTCTGTGGCAATTTCCAACTTCTTTGGGTGCAAGAAGTTCTTAACGTAATCTTCGTTGTCGGTCAAAATCCGTTCATTTGCGGCATCATCAAGTTGAATCATAATATCAATTGGTGATGACATTGGTGCATTAACTTCCATGCGAATATTCCGGACTGCCTTAATTACATCAATTAAGAATGTCATATCACGTGAAGCTTGTTCATTAACAAATTCACTGTGAGCTTCTGGGTACTTGGCAACCATAATTGACTTGCCAGTATGAGGCATGGACAACCATAATTTTTCGGTTACAAACGGCATAATTGGGTGCAATAACCGCAAAATTTGATCAAGAATCCAGATTAAGTTATCCTGCTTTCTTGCCTTTAACTCTGCGTCATCACCGTTTAAGGCAACCTTAGAAATTTCAATATACCAGTCGCAGAAGTCATTCCAGATAAAGTTATAAGCTTCACGGCCTGCCTCACCAAACTTGTATTCATCAAATAAACGAACAACTTCGCTCACTGTGTGGTTCAACCGGTCAAAGATCCAACTATCAGCTAAGTCAAACTTACTGGTATCAGGCATGTGAGCTGGCTGGGCATCTTCTGGCAAGTTCATGATTACAAATCTTGAAGCATTCCAAATCTTGTTGATAAAGTTCCAAGCTGCAGCTAACTTCTTTGGATTGTAACGAGTATCTTGACCTGGAGCTGTACCGTTCAATAAGAACCAGCGCAAAGCATCGGCACCATATTCGTTAACAACATCCATTGGGTCAACCCCGTTGCCCAATGATTTACTCATCTTTCGACCTTGTTCATCACGAATTAAACCGTGCAAAACAACGTCTTTAAACGGACGCTCATTCGTAAAGTGTAAACTTTGGAAAATCATCCGTGATACCCAGAAGAAGATAATGTCGTAACCAGTAACTAGTGCGTTAGTTGGGAAGTAACGCTTAAAGTCCGGTGCGTCTTCATCAGGCCAGCCCATCGTTGAAAATGGCCATAGAGCACTTGAGAACCAAGTATCCAGAACATCAGGGTCTTGCCGCCAGTTTTCAGCATCCTTAGGTGCTTCTTCACCAACGTACATTTCACCGGTCTTCTTATTGTACCAAGCTGGAATCCGGTGACCCCACCATAATTGGCGAGAAATTACCCAGTCATGAACATTTTCCATCCAATGTTCAAGGGTTTGCTCAAATCGCTCAGGAACAAAGTTAACCCGACCATCAGTCTTTTGGTTAGCCAACACTTTATCAGCTAATGGCTTCATCTTAACAAACCATTGAGTTGACAAACGAGGTTCAACTTGAACGCCAGAACGTTCTGAGTGACCAACGGAGTGAACAATTGGCTTAACTTTAATCAAGTAACCTTGTTCTTTTAAGTCTGCAACTAATTGCTTACGGCAGTCAAAGCGATCCATGCCGGCATATTCGCCACATTCCTCGTTCATCGTACCGTCATCATTCATGACGTTAATCCGTTTTAAGTTATGCCGATTACCAGTGGCAAAGTCGTTCGGGTCATGAGCTGGCGTAATCTTTACTAAACCAGTCCCAAAGTCTGGGTCAACGTGTTGATCTTCAATAATCGGAATATGGCGGCCAACAAGTGGTAAAATCAGTTCTTTACCAACCAAGTCCTTGTAACGTTCATCCCCAGGAGCAACCGCAACAGCAGTATCACCAAACATAGTCTCGGGACGCGTCGTTGCAATTTCAACAAAGCCCGAGCCATCAGCGAATGGATACTTAATGTGGTAAAAGGCACCCTTGTCATCCTGGTGGATAACTTCAATATCACTCAAAGCAGTTTGTAAAGCTGGATCCCAGTTAATAATATATTGCCCGCGGTAGATTAAGCCCTCGTTATATAATTGAACAAAGACGCGGCGAACAGCCTTAGATAAACCTTCATCTAAAGTAAAACGTTCACGGGAGTAATCAAGTGACAGACCCATTTTGGCCCATTGACCCTTGATAATGCTAGCGTATTCGTCCTTCCAGTCCCAAACTTGCTTGACAAAGGCTTCACGTCCCATTTGGTGACGATCTTTGCCTTGCTTGCGCAACTTGGCTTCAACTTTTGCCTGAGTTGCAATTCCCGCGTGGTCCATTCCTGGCAAATACAGCGTGTCATAGCCCTGCATCCGCTTAAAACGAATCAATGTATCTTGAATTGCTGTGTCCCAAGCGTGTCCCAAGTGCAATTTTCCCGTAACGTTTGGCGGCGGAATAACAATTGAATATGGGTGTGCCTTTTTATCGCCTGACGGCTTAAACAAATCCTCATCAAGCCAAGTTTGGTAACGACCATCCTCAACTTCCTTGTGATCATATTTTGGAGCCAAATCTGTCATATAATTTCCTTCTTTCTGATAATAAAAAAATCGCCCTAGATTTTATATCTAGGACGATTTACTAACCGCGGTACCACCTAAGTTAAGCATTTACTGCTTCTCTTGCATCGTGATAACGGCGAATTCTGCCGGATCAACTTACTATTAGTTCAGTCAATCAGTTATAAACCAAGCTACCAATTAACTCTCGGCCTCGCACCATTTTAGCCTTTCTCTGTCTATAAAGTTAATACCTCTTGGTTATTGCTTTGCTAGTTATTATAGCACGTTTTTATAGTAATGCAGCATCTTCTTCAGCTTTATCAGCTAAAAACTTGTCATTCGGATAAATTGCCGTGACCTTGATCCCTGCAAGAGCGCGTTCAATTAAGCCGTCAACGTCAAGGCGGGCTTCATATTCACGAGCCTTGTCAACTTTTGGCTTGGTCTTAGGGCGTGGTGGCGCAAAAATTGTACAACAATCTTCAAATGGCTTGATAGACAAATCAAAGGTGCCAATTTCTTCAGCCAAGCGAATAATTTCGGTCTTGTCCATCGTCGCAACTGGCCGCACAACAGGAGTTGTCGTCACGTCATTGATGGCCATCATTGACTCTAAAGTTTGTGAAGCAACTTGACCAACTGATTCACCATTAAAAATTGCCAATTCATTTCTCTTAGCCCGAATTTCATCAGCCAGCCGCAGCATAAACCGCCGTTGAACCGTCATCAAATATCCTTCTGGCACTTTTTCCTTGATTGTTTCCTGAATTTCCGCAAACGGAACGGCAATAAAGTTAATGCGACCAGCATAATTTGCTAAAATCCCAGTCAATTCCTTTGCCTTGTTCAGAGCCTTCTCAGTAGTATAAGGCGGACTAAAGAAGTGCACCATTTCAATATCAACGCCGCGCTTGAGTGCCAAGTATGACGCAACTGGTGAGTCAATCCCACCCGAAAGCATCATGACGGCACGACCACCGGTACCAACAGGCATCCCACCAGCACCATGTAATAATTGGTTAGAAATATAAATCGCATCTTGACGAACTTCAATTCGTAGAACAAGGTCTGGGTGCTTCATTTCTACCTTTAAGTCGGCCATGTTTTCAAATAAATAATCACCAACAAGTGAGTTTAATTCATTTGTATCATAAGCAAAATGGTGGTCACTGCGCTTAGTATTAACTTTAAAGGTCATGCCCTTTTTAAAAGTTTCCTTCATTAGTGCCAAAGAAGTTTCTTCAATTGCCTGCAGTGTTTTTTCAATCTTAATTGTTGGCGAATAGGTCTGGATACCAAACACCTTTTTCAAACGCTGGTCGATTTCCGCAAACGGTGCCCCATTCAGCACAATGTGCATCCGGTCATGCCGCGGGTGAATTTCAACTTCTGGGAAATTACGCAACACCTTAGTTACGTTACCAGCAAGCTTGCCGATGAAGTCCTTTCTGTTCTTTCCTTTTGTCGATAGTTCGCCGTAACGAACCATAATTTCCGTATATTCCATTAATTATTCTCCCAAATGATTAATTTTAGCAAAATGCTGGTAAATCTTATCAAAGACAGCGATAAATTCATCAGCTTCTTCTATTGTATTGCTCTCATCGAAGCTCAGCCGAATTGCGCTAGTTGCAATCTTGTCGTCAACGTGCATTGATACCAAAGTGCTGGCCTCATCAGTCTTAGTTGAAGCACAAGCAGAAGTTGTTGATGTATAAATGTCGTGTTCTTCCAGCGTGTGTACCAGGGTCTCTCCCCGAATTCCTTCAAGGGCAAAGCACAAAATATGTGGTGTAAAGCCGTCACTAACTGGCGAGAAAATTTTGATTCCCGGCTTATCCTGCAGATAATTGACAATTTTTTGCTTAATTGCGGCTTCGCGGTCAGCTTTAGCGGCCTCATCAGTCAAAAGTAACCGCACAGCCTTCGCCATTGCCGCAATTGCTGGTAAGTTCTCCGTACCAGACCGCAAACCTTTTTCTTGACCACCACCATCATGCAGCGGTGACAGCATCTTGCCTTCTTTTTTATATAAAATACCAATGCCACGTGGCGCATGGAACTTGTGTGCTGATAAGCTCGACAAGTCAACGCGCGGAGTAAATACTCGCGGCCAAATATGTTTACCAAGAGCCTGAACATTATCAACGTGGAATTGAATTGTTGGGTAGTTGGTTAGTAAATCACTGATGGCCTCAATCGGCTGGATTGTCCCAATTTCATTGTTGACACCCATAATCGAAACCAGGGTTGTGTCCGTATCAATCGCATTGCGCAAATCATTAACGTTCACGCGGCCCTCTTTATCAACCGGAAGCCGCGTAACCCGATAGCCCAAGTTCTCTAAGGCATTAAACGCGTTGGCAACAGAAGCATGTTCCACACTTGAAGTAATGATGTGCTTACCAAATTCACGCTTCTGAATTGCCGTTCCCTTAATTGCCAGATTATTGGATTCAGTTCCACCAGAAGTAAAGAAAATTTCATCTTGTTTAGTACCTAGTAAACTGGCAATTTGCTTGCGCGAACTCGTCAATAATTGAAACGCGCGGTCGCCCATTTTATGTAAACTAGACGGATTCCCCCAAATGTTTTGTGCAACTTGATCATAAGTAGCTAACACTGCCGGATCAATCTTAGTCGTCGCACTATTATCAAAATAAATCACAGACTTTACTCCCCTCAAAAAGGCCCACTGAGCCACTTCTTCAACTTATAAATTGTAACTTAAATATAGCTTTGCTTCAATTAATAATCATTTTAAAGTAAAAAACAATTCTAGGATCGCCCTAAAACTGTTTTTAAACTTTATTCATTCTTTTTATCAGAATAGTATAAATTTTCTAACCGCTGATATGATCCAGGCTCAGCCTTCTCAATTGCTGTCGCAATCGTGTCCAAAGCTTCCTTATAATTGTAGTCCTGACTGTAAAGCTGCATCGTCTTCTTTTGCGCCCGTTTAATTGCATCGTTATCAGAATACTTATTGGAGTACTGCAAGGTCAATTCAACTAAATCTGCAGAATTAATGATGTCGTCGGCTTCACGCTTCAAGCGCTCAACATCGTCAGAAATTTGAATTAACTCGTTAGAAATCTTTTCCATGTTAATTCTAACTTCACCTAATTCCTTAGCAACATGACCAATCTCATTGATTACCAAGGTATACATTTGAACAAAGGTATCAGGATTTCCCGGCAACTTTTTGCGTTCTAATCGCCGGTACACTAGAGATACTTCTTGCTTAAAGCGGTTGATCGAGTCGTTAGCCACATTCTCGGAATCATACAGACCATCGACATCCTGCGACATCTGCTTTTGCTGCTCACCAATCTCGCGCAAACGCTCCAGCATCCCCAGCCACGAATCTTTAATCGTAGAAAATACACCTTTGCCATCAGCCACGTTTTGCGTGTCAACCGTGTATTGCCGGTTCATGTCGTTGACTTCCTGCTCCAGCTGCCTACTCTTAGCTAACTCGCCGTGTGTCAGCTCGTAGCTCTCATCAATATGGCGC
This sequence comes from Lactobacillus sp. ESL0700, assembly GCF_029392095.1. Taxonomy (NCBI): domain Bacteria; kingdom Bacillati; phylum Bacillota; class Bacilli; order Lactobacillales; family Lactobacillaceae; genus Lactobacillus; species Lactobacillus sp. ESL0700. The sequence goes on along the minus strand of NZ_CP113930.1, from coordinate 878,912 downwards.
AGTTTAGCAACCAAATTCTTGGATTCTACCTGTTCACGCGCTAATAATCGCTGAATTTTATCTTGGTTTTCTTCAACAAATGGCCGCGCCTTGTATTCTTTAGCTAGAACATCATAGAGGGCAGTAATTTCCTTTTTAATTTCCTTAATATAGTTAGCTAATTCCGGCAGTTTTAATTCTGTCAAAAATTGCCCTGCTTCAGTAATCTGTCCGCGAATCTCTTTAATCTTGCCTAAGACATCAATTTCAGTAATGTAGTACTTATCAGCAATCATCTTTTTATAGGAATCCGACAATTCCTGCAGCTGATCTTGAAAAACAGAATCTAGCTCATGGCGACCTTGCTTAATTTGCGGCAGTTCTTGCTGCATTGTCGCCAAAGATGCCTTGATTTTGGACAAAATCCGTTTGGCCTCAACTTGATCGCCCTGCGCTGACAAATTCTTTGCTTCAGCGAAGTCATTCTCTAAGTTCGACAAGTCATTTTCGATCTGATCGATTGCCGTGCCATAATCAAACGAATCAGCCAAAACACTCTTGCGCAATTCATGATAAACCTTGATTAAGGCATCATACTGCACCTGATTTTCGCGGTTAGATTCAAGTAATTCCGTAAAAACATCCTTGGTATTCTTGGCATCATCAAAGGTCTGCTTCATGATCTCCTGAGCCTGCTTAATATTTTGGTGCGACTTAAACAAGCGATAATGAACATTCTCGTCAGCTGCCTGTTCCAGCAATTTTTGCACCTGAGGAATTTTCTTGCTTGTTGCTTCCTCATAGCTCTTGCGCCAAGTTGTTAAGGTCGTCAGGCTCTCGCCGGCAAGATCCATCTTATTTAACCGGTCAATGTCCTGCTTTAAATGCATTTTTTCAATTTTAGTAATTAAATCGTCTAACTCCAAAATTGCCCGCAATTGCCGGCGATTAACGTAGAGCATAAAGGCAACAGCAATTAAGATAAGCATAACTGCAATTACTACGATTAGAGATTGGGTTGGTGACATAATTTCTCCTCCAAAACTACCCTTTATTATAGCAAATTTCTTACTTGCTGTGGGGCCTGGTTTTAAAGATAGCTGCAATTTAATTACGAAAATATCCCTTTTTAAGCACAAAAGTGATTAAAATCACCTTTTCCCTTGCTTTAGAGCCTTAACACCGATATAATTAACTTCGTGTAAAATATTTGCAGCTATAAGTGACAAGAACGTCAACATCTTAATACGTTTTAGTGAACGAGTAACCGACGCTGCAACAGGCGAAAATGAAAATTAAGATGCACGAATGTTGAACTTATGTGTGATATTTTACTCCAGAAACTGTTATCAGATTTTATTGGAGGATTTTATGTCAAGATATACAGGTCCAAGTTGGAAACGCTCAAGAAGATTAGGTATCTCACTTTCAGGTACTGGCAAGGAAATTAGTCGTCGTAACTATGCTCCTGGTCAACACGGTCCTAACTCACGTGGTCGTTTATCAGAATACGGCGAGCAATTGCACGAAAAGCAAAAGCTTCGTTGGATGTACGGTTTAAACGAACGTCAATTTAGAACTTTGTTTGCTCAAGCCGGTAAGATCCGTGAAGGTGAACACGGTACTAACTTCATGATCTTGTTAGAGCGTCGTTTGGACAGTGTTGTTTACCGTTTAGGCTTAGCTACTACTAGACAACAAGCTAGACAATTAGTTAACCATGGTCACATCACTGTTGATGGCAAGCGCGTTGACATTCCTTCATACGAAGTTCAAGTTGGTCAAACAATTGGCTTGAAGGAAAAGTCAAAGAACTTACAACAAGTTAAGGATGCTCTTGAAGCAGTCGTAACTCGTCCATCATTTGTTTCATTTGATGACAACAAGTTGGAAGGTACTCTTGTACGTCTTCCAGAACGTGATGAAATGGAACCAGAAATTAACGAAGCCCTCGTTGTTGAATACTACAACAAGTTACTTTAATTTCTACATTGGCATGCCCCTTTCCACTTTGGAGAGGGGTTTTTGCTACCCAAGAAAGGAAATTTTCAGCCATGACAGAAGATTTAAATACTCGCGTTGAAAATGCTGCTAAAGGAATTACCCCACAAACTAAACCTGACGAGCGCCGGCGTTTCTTAGGATCACTGCGTGAGCGCGTATTAGTCAGAATGGACAATACTGAAGTTGAAAAGCCAGAATTGACTGCAACTTTTTTAGACCATTTTGCCGATTATCGTGATTACTCAATCTTAATTAATGGCAACTTAACCGGTGAATTTTTGGATCAAATCGAAGCTAAATGCGGGCAGTACAATGTTCCCTTCACCTTAGTTAATAACGATACTGCCCGAACCGGTGCTCAAGACACTGCTGTTCTTGTTGTCGCCAAGACCGCTATCAATAAGATGCGCGTTGAGATTGGGCAAGTTTATCCGCAAGAAATGCCGAAGATGGAATTAGGCCAGACGCCAAAGAAGTCTGGCTTCTGGCACCGGCTCTTTCATGGAGGCAATTAATGAAGCCGTTAGCTTACCGCATGCGTCCGCAAAATCTTGATCAAGTTGTTGGCCAGCAACATCTAATTGGTCCTGGGAAGATTATTCGCCGAATGGTTGAAGCCAAGCTGCTCTCCTCGATGATCCTTTATGGGCCACCGGGAATTGGTAAAACCAGCATTGCCAGCGCAATTGCTGGCTCAACCAAGTATGCCTTTCGGAAGTTAAATGCTGCGACGGATAGTAAAAAGCAGCTGGAACAAGTAGCCGCTGAAGGCAAAATGAGCGGCACCGTGATTTTGTTATTAGACGAAATTCACCGCTTGGACAAAACCAAGCAGGATTATCTTCTACCACTACTTGAATCTGGGCAAATTATTCTGATTGGGGCAACAACTGAAAATCCTTATATTTCGATTTCACCCGCCATTCGCTCCCGCTGCCAAATTTTCGAGCTGAAGCCATTAGCCGAAAATGATGTCGCACGGGCGATTAATCGAGCCTTAACTGATAAGGAAAATGGTCTGGGTGACTACCAAGTAAAATTAACAGATGATGCCGAAAAATTGCTGATTCAAAAAGGTAACGGCGATTTGCGAGCAACCTTAAACGGCTTGGAGCTGGCTGTTAGGTCAACTAAGCAAGAGCTAATTGCTGCTGGAAAAGAAGACACCAACTTCACCATTACTCAGCAAGAAATGGCTGATTCCATCCAGATGCGCAGCCAGAACTTTGATGCTAATGGTGATGGCCATTATGACCTTGTCTCAGCCTTTCAAAAGTCAATTCGCGGTTCTGACACCGATGCAGCCCTGCACTACTTGGCACGATTAATTGAATCAGGCGATTTGGTCTCAATCTGTCGCCGCCTAAGTGTCATTGCCTATGAGGACGTTGGCTTAGCTAATCCTGCAGCGGCTCAACATGCAATCATTGCTATTCAAGCCGCTCAAAGTCTGGGCTTCCCCGAAGCGCGGATTCCCTTAGCTAACGCCGTAATTGAGCTGGCTCTCTCACCTAAGAGCAATAGCGCAATGTCGGCAATTGATGCGGCCCTTAACGATGTTCGCAAGAATGACATTGGCGCAATTCCAGCCGATCTCAAAGACGCCCACTATTCTGGTGCCAAGAAGTTAGGCCACGGCACAGGTTATATTTATCCTCATGCCTATCCTAATGACTGGATTGCCCAACAATATTTACCTGATAAACTCGTTGGCAAGCAATACTTTGCTCCTAAAGGTAATTCTAAAATTGAAAAAGCCCTCAAGGAGCAATACCAAGTTTTGCACCAAATGCAGGAAGATGGCCTTAAACAAAAATAACTAATTAAAAAAATGCGTTAGAGCTTAAAAGTTCTAACGCATTTTTGTGTCCCTGCCTTTATAATTCATCACACAAAAAAGGAGGATTTCTCTTCCTTAAAATAATTAGTTAAATAATGGATATAATTTTTGATTATATTTAGTATAATTTAATACCATTTGCCATGAATCTTCATTATAATTATAATTAAAGTAATATTTATTTGGTAGAATATTTTGTGGCATATTATATTTTTCTAATTCTTTATTTAATATATTCATATTTAGATCTTTTAATGTATAATCTCCAAAAACCTTATTAGAATATGCATCTACCATATGATTTTCTATTACATGCATTACACCGTTGGCATCAGGATAAAATGTACGCGTATGAAAAATTAAAGTACCTAGCTTCTTCATATACTTTACACTATTAGCATGATTTTGAATTTTCTTAAAGTGATTGTATGCTTTACTATAAATCTTACGCTTATTAGTCTTTGACTTACCCTTGGCTTTCTTGACAGCTTTCTTGTAATATTTCTTTGCGGCAGCAGCTTGTGCCTTTTGCTTCTTAGTCACTGGCTTTGTATTGGTTACCGTATCCTTGTCAACTGTGGTATCAGTCGTAGTTTTACTATTATCAGTATTTGCTGGTGCGTTAGTTGTTGTTGGTTGAGTGTTATTGGTTGTCGTATCAGCTAATGCTGCACGCGATAAGCTCAATGGAGCAACTGCTGCTAGTCCTAAGACTGTTAACTTGATGATTTTCTTGTTTAAATTCATACTCAAACTCCTCCTATAATTTTAAATGCGCCAAACTCAAAATTTGCCGTAACTACAATTCACGTATACAGTATGCTCTTGACCCCCCCCGAAAAGTCAATATACTTTATACTAGTATTTACATATTTTTATCTGAAACACAAAAAATGCCCCAAATTGTCATTTTAACAATTTGGGACATTTTCTTATCTAAAGTTTACTTCTTGTTGAAGTTAGCTTTCTTAACTAATTTTCCTTTGGCTGTAATGTAATATTTCTTACCTTGAACTGAAATTGCATTGCCGTAAGTCTTAACTGACTTAGACTTCTTAAGCACCTTTTTACCTTTACGATTACCATATTGGCCGTAAATGTAAGCATTATGCTTCAATTTTAACTTCTTGGCATCAATATTAGCAGCCTTGACATACAAGCCGTCTTCAAGTCCGTAGTAAATTTCGCCATCAATTGACTTAGTGCCAGTCGTGGTAATTACTGAACCAGCATTAAAGATCAATCCAGTAGTACGAACACCTTGTTTATTATAAAGATATGCATTATGCATAATCTTCTTTTCAACTGGAGCATCAGGCTTGTCACTAATTGGAGCAACTGCCTCTTGTGTCTTAACTGTCTTAGTAGCAGCTGTCGAATCACTAGCAAAGTTAGTTACTCTCACGTACTTATTTTCACCAGTAATGTAGTACTTGCGGCCTTCAATAGTAACAGCACTTCCGAATGTAGCAATTGTCGTGCCCTTTTTCAATGCATGACGAGACTTAATTCTTTGACCATACTTATTGTAGACATAGGCATTATGGGTCAAAGTCTTGTGCACACTAGTTATATTCGTGCTTACCAAGTAATACTTCTTGTTATTAGCACCCTTGTCAATCAAGATGAAGTACTCTGTACCATTAATCTTTTGCTTACCATAAGTCGTGACTACTGAGCCAGCCTTCAAGTTAATCTTGTTAGCACGGTTACCATTTTCATCATAAAGGTAAGCATTGTGCATCAAGATTAAGTCAGTGCCCTTTTCTTCCTTTGCAGGAGCAGGTTGTTGGACAGGCTCAGATGGTGAAGAACTAGTATTTTGGTATTTTTGCTTAATCTTTTCTAGGGCATCGTTTATCTTCTTAATTGCCTTATCCCTTGCATCAGTGATGCTTGGTCGGTTATTAGCATCGTCAATCGTACCATTATTAGTATCATCACCGTTAGCTTCATTAAGATAATCATCAAACTCACGTAGCAATTCATTTATTAAGTCTTGTGGCAGACCCTTGGTCTGATCCTTAACTTGTTGCTTGGCCTTATCAGCAGCATTCGAAACCTCTAGTTTAGCGAGGTCTTTTTCACCACCAAGTTTATCTTTAGTAACAGTATTGTTATTTTTACCATCATTGATATTACCTAATGCATCTTGCTTAGCTTTATCTGCTTTATCTTTTGATACACCACTGGCAATGGCATCATCATAGGATTGGTCAACTTCAAGTTTAGCAATGTCTTTTTCACCGGATAACTTACCATTGGTAATTCCAGCTGAATCCTTAGCATCATCAATCGCAGCAAGTGCAGTATCTCGGTCTTTCTTAGCCTGTTCTGCTCGCTCGTCAGTAAGATGACTACTAATAGCCGTATCATAAGCAGCTTGAACTTCTAACTTAGCAAGGTCCTTTTCACCGTCAAGCTTACTATTATTGATACCTGATTGATTGTCTGCCTTATCAATTGCGGCGTTGGCTGCAGCTTGGGCCTTATCAGCGTCGGCTTCAGATACACCATTGGCAATAGCAAGATCATGGGAATGGGCTACTTCTAATTTAGCTAAGTCCTTTTCACCAGATAACTTATTCTTGTTAATTCCTGCTTGATTGTCTGCCTTATCGATTGCATTATTAGCATCTTCTCGCGCTTTGTTGGCGTCATCTTTAGACACACCACTGGCAATCGCTGCATCATAGGCATGAGAAACTTCTAGCTTAGCCAAGTCTTTTTCACCGTCTAGCTTATTCTTGTTAATTCCTGTCTGACTGTCTGCCTTGTCGATTGCGTTATTAGCATCTTCTCGTGCCTTGTTAGCGTCTTCTTTAGACACACCACTAGCAATCGCTGCATCATAGGCATGGGAAACTTCCAGTTTAGCTAAGTCTTTTTCACCATTTAGTTTATTGCTGTTAATTCCTGCCTGACTGTCTGCCTTGTCGATTGCGGCATTAGCTGCGGCTTGGGCCTTGTCAGCATCATCTTTAGACACACCACTGGCAATCGCTGCATCATAGGCATGGGAAACTTCTAGCTTAGCCAAGTCTTTTTCGCCGTCTAGCTTACTATCATCAACGCCCGATTCACTGTCTGCCTTATCGATTGCGGCATTAGCTGCAACTTGGGCCTTATCAGCGTCATCTTTAGAGACACCATTAGCAATTGCAACATCATGTGCATGAGCTACTTCTAATTTAGCGAAGTCTTTTTCACCAGCAAGTTGTGCCTGATCAATATCAGATGGATCTTTAGCATTCTCGATAGCTTCATTAGCTTCTTCTTGTGCCTTATCGGCATCTTCTTTAGATACGCCGTTAGCAATCGCAGCATCATGTGCTTGTTGAATCTTATCTTTGGCTGCCTGCATCGCAGTTCCGGCAGTAAGTTCATTATTGATCTTGTCAATTGCGGCATCTTTGTCTTTATTAATGGCAGCAATGTCAGAGTCATTCTTGATCTTGTCTTTACCAACCTGAGCGTCTTGCTTAACTCGATCCTTAAGCTTGTCCTTTTGTTCCTTGCTCCAGGTCTTGTTCTTATCAATTTTATCAATTGCATCTTGAGCAGCCTGATCGATTGCTGCATTAGCATTGTCCTTAGCAACATTAGGATCTTTACTTAAAATATCAGCTAAATTATCAGCAGAAAGTGCATTATTAATGTTATCAAGTGCCTTATCTCTAGCTGAGTTAACCTTATCTTCTGTATCAGAATCAGTAATTGCCTGATTACCTTGGGAAACATAGTCGTCAATTTCTTGATCGATTTTATCCTTCAAGGCTTGCTTCTCAGTATCGGTGTAAGGAGTACCATCTGGCTTGTTAGCCAAATGATCAATCTTATTCTTAGCATTAGCAGCGGCATCTGCGATTTCACCTTGCGCGATTTCCTTTTCAGCCTTTAAAGCATCAGCCTTAATTGCGTCAACAGTATCGCCTTGAGCTACATGATGATCCTTATAGGCAGCATCGGTCTTTGAAGTATCCGCATTAGGACCATATTGCTCGTGCAATTTGTCAATTGCCGTATGGTAAGCAGCATCGATGGCACTATTAGCTGCAGTAAGGGCTGCTTGCTTGTCCTTGCTAGAATTAAAGGCATTCTTAATTGCATCCTGCTTGTCAGTAACATTGGCGCTGGTTGTATCGTCACTTGTAACGGCGTCAATTGCACTTACATCAGCATCCTTGCCTAATTTATCTTTGGCTGTTTGCTTTTCTTGGTCAACAATATTACCTAAACCAGTGTTAGCAGCAGTGGTGTAATTACCATCAGTTACCTCGTTAATTTTAGCTAATGCATCTTCTTCAGCCTGATCAATTTTAGCAGCATCAGAACTACCCTCAGTAACACCTAAATCTTGGCGAGCTTTGTTAGCCGCTTCTTGAACAGCTTTCTTGGCATTTTCCTTATCCTGACGCTCTTTTTCAACATTAGGATCATTGTTAATAATGTTATTAAGTGCATCTTCTTTATTCTTATCGCAATCATCTTTAATACCATTAATTGCTGCAAGTGCATCATCTTTAGCCTGATCAACTTTACCAACCGTGTCAGCCTGATCAATTGAGCCAGTTGAATCATCATTGGCCTTATCGACTTCCTTTTGGATGGCATCTTTAAGAGCTTGCTTTTCAGCAGCAGTATATGGTGTGCCATCCTTATGGTTAGTCAGCTTATCAACTGCCTTCTTTGCTTTGTTAGCTGCAGTATTGACGGCATCCTTAGCTTTTTGCTTAGCATCAGCAAGCACAGTTGGGTCAGTATTTAGAGCATCCTTATCTGCATCACTCGTACCTGAGCCATCAGCAGCAATTGTCATTAAGTGATTGTTCAAGGCACCACTGACAATTCCTTCATCTGTTGAATTAGTGGCATCTGCTAAAGTGATACCAGTTTGATCAGCAGCTGCTGCATTAATCGCATCATCAGCCTTAGCAACATCACTATCAATCAAGTTATTCAAGGCATTCTTTTCAGCATCTGTAAAGTCTGTGCCATCGTCATGCTTTAAGCCAGTAATCTGATTCTTAGCAGCCTTAGCAGCATCCTTGATAGCACCCTTAGCAATTGCTTGTTCAGCTGCCTTAACAGCATCCTTAATTTCCTGAATGCTTGAGCCATTAACATTCTTATTGTTGTTAAAAGCATCATCAAGTTCAGAAGTATCAGCACCACTAGGTAATTTTGCCTTAGCTGCATCATAAACAGTTTGAATGTCCTTTTCAGCTTGTGCTTTTGCCTCATCTAATTGAACAGCTGGATCATTAGCTAACGCATCCTTGTCATTTTGCGTATCACCTTTGGCATCAGCCAAAATTGTATCAATCGTATTATCACGAGCAGTAGTAACAGTATCTGGATCAACTGTCCCAGCGGTAATCGTACCCTGATCGCCGTTTGCGACTGCGACATCCTTATCGATTTGACCCTTCAAAGCTTGCTTTTGGTGATCAGTAAAGTCAGGTAATTTATCAATCTGATCCTTAGCGTAATCGCCAGCTTCATTAACGGCTGCTTTGTCAACATTCTTAATTGCATCATCAACATTTTGCAGAGCGTCAAGTGACATCCCATTCAACTGATCAATCTCATGTTGGTGAGCTTGATCAAGTTCGCCACCTGGCTTATAAGCTGAACCTAGCTTCTTTTTAGCAGCATTGTATGCATCATCAATCTTAGCAGCTGCCTTTTTCTTAGCATCAGCAAGTACACCAGCATCATCTTTATTGGCATTATTAACAATAGTAGCTAAGTCCTTGTCGACACTGCCCTTTGCTGCATCAATCTTATCTTGGTTACCAATTGTGTCATTAGCACTTGGGTTAACACCAAGAATATTATTAATTGCAGTTTGGGCATCTTTATCAGCTTGATCCTTGTATGACTGCTTTTGCTCCTTGGACAAGTTAGAGTGGCCATCAATTGCGGTATTAGCTGCAGTTTGGGCATCTTCAACATCTTTAACTGCCTTCAACTTGTTTAGAGCAGTTAAACCAGCATCATAAGCAGTAATATCATCGCTAATTGAGGTCTTGTGGCCACTTTGTGACTTATCAAGATCACCAATACTGTTTTCAATAGTATTGATTAAATCTCGATACTTATTCTTTTGCGTATCAGACAAGCTGCCTTCAAGATTATTCCACTTACCATTCAAATCGCCGTGAGCATTGTCAGCTTCATTTTCAAACCAAGGATAATCAGCATTCTTTGAATTTTGGTTAATGACCATATCAATCATCTTTTGGTAATCATTAGCAATTTGGTCAGCAGCTGCCTGATAAACATTTGCTGGCAATGGCTTGCCGTTCTTATCTGTCTTGCTAGTGTCAAGCCGCTTTTGAGCGTCATCATATAACGCATCGAGCTTCGCTAAAGCCGCCTTCTTTTGCTCATCAGTTAATTGCGAACGGTTAATAACTGCTGCAGCCTTCGATTTTTCCTGATCCAATTTCTTAATTGTATCTTGCTTGTGACTGCCAATCTTAGCATCGTCAACCAACTTATTGATCTTATCAATTGCATCATTCTTAATGCCTTCTGGTGATTTAGCATTAGTTGGGTCAGTAACTGAAGTATTCTCGATTTGTTTCTCAGCATCACTAACCACTTGATTAATTGCGTCTGCTAAGTCAGGATTATCAGTCTTAGCTTTGTTAGCTGCATCTTCCAATTCTTTATCAGCTTGCCGTTTATCATCATTTTGCTTTGCTTGATTGATAATTGCAGCAATGGCAGCTTCGCCGGCTTTTTCTGCATCGTCAACGTCTTTAGCAGCAGAATTATAGTCAGCATCAGTTGGCTTATCTGGCAGTTTAATACCATTAACCTTATTAGCTGCATCTTGGCGAGCTTTGGCAATTTGTGCCTTGTAGTCTTCCTTTTCCTTATCAGTCAAGTTAGGCAGAGCATCAATTGCACCATCCCCAGACTGACCATCTTTACCTGCCGCATAATCATCAAGTGCGGAAGTTTGATGATGTTGCTTATTCAACAATTTATAAGGTAGTAATGCATTGTCGACGTCTTTTTCACAATTCTTTTCTGTATCATTCAAGTTATTCTTAGAAGTATCTAAACCAAAAATTGTGTTTTCGCCATCAAGTTGTGCTTGTTGAATAGCTTGTTGTGCTGCTGCAATTTCAGCTGGTGTTAATTGATCGAAATCAGGATTATTAGCAGTTACATTGTCGCTGTCTTGTTTAGCATGAGCCTTTAATTTCTCAACTGCTTGTTCCTTGTCGTCCCAACCTGATGTTAAGTGACTTAACTTATCAACGGCATCGTGAGCAGCTTGATCCATATTATTGATAGCATTTTCTGGATCGTTATAGTGCTGTTTAATACTTTCGTTAGCTGCATTACCAATCGCATCTACCGAATTATTAACCTTATCCTTTTGTGCTTGCGTCATATGTGGGTGCGAGTCAAAGTACTTTTTAGCTTGGTCTTTAGCAGCTTTGACAGCATCAGCTACTTTCTTAAGGTCAGCATTGTAAGCCTCATCTTTATTAATCTCATCGTTAATATTATCTAAAGCTGTATTTCCATCTTTTTCAGCCTGATCAATTCCAGCCTGGTCGGTTGCAGCGTCAATCTTGCCTTCTGCTGCACTTAAAGCATCATCAATTGCGGCATTTAATCCGCCCTTACCGTCAGGACCATTAGCTTGGGTTTCACTCAACTTACCAGCAGCTAAGTCATCCTTAATCTTCTGCTTGAGTTTCTTAGCCTTGGTTTCCAAATCGCCCTTAGCCTTATTTTGAGCAGCAGTAAAGGACGTATTAGAAGAATTACCAACAATGTTATTGATTGTGTTCTCAGTATCAGAAAGAATCTTATCAATTGAGTCCTTATCCTTAGCATTATTGACTTGATATTGACCACCTTCAGGATCTGGTGAAATGGCATTGTTGACCTTATTAATCGCATCTTTTTTCTGGTCATCAGTCAAGTTAGTCATGCCATTAATCTTGTCAATTGCATCTTGGGCATCTTGTTGCAGTTTCTTATTAGCATCGTTCTTGGCTGCTTGCAAAGTTGCTTCATCTAAAGCAGCTTGCATAGCATCAAGACCATGTTTTTTATCACTATTAATATCAGATACATTAGTATCACCATTAACATTGCCTGTATAAGTCTTATGAGCACCAGTTGCTTCATTTTTATATTTATCAAGTTGGTCTTGAGTTAAATGATCTTTTAAGGCATCGATTTGGTCAAGAACACCTTTATCTTTACCATCACCATTTAATTTGTGGTTCAAGGCAGCAAGTGCTTCTTCTCTAGCTTTTTTAATTGCATCAGCTTCAGCAGAATCAGCAGCAGTCTTAACACCATCGATCTTGTCCTTATATTTAGTAACAGTACCGTTGACTTCATCAGCGCTTGCATCTTTGTCAATTTCTTGGATTGCGTCATTAACTAATGAATCAACTATATCTTTGTCAGATTGATTAGTTAATTGACCCTTAATCTTGTCACCATAATCTTTGATTTCCTGCTTAGCCTTTTCCTTAGAAGCAGCTAATAGTGCCGGCTTTTTAGCTGCTGCTGCCGAGTTAGTGGCTTCAGTAACAGCACCATCAATGTCGTCCTTATTAGTGGCCTTGTCAACCTTATCCTTAGCAGCTTTGCGAGCATCTTCAATAGATTGCTTAGCTTTATTAAAGTCATCCTTAACTTTATCTTGCTCATCAGAAGTCAAAGTCTTCCATTCATCATCTAAAGCTGTTTCAGCATCATTACATGCCTCGTCGATATCATGCTTAGCTTGGTCCTTTAAACCATCAAGATAATCCTTGTTGGCAGCTGCTTCAGCGTCAGTGATTGCTTTTTCACCATCGTTTTCAGCTTGAGTAACACCTGAAGTATCTGTCGCCTTGTCAACGTTAGCCTTAGCATTATCACGAGCCTTATCAATTGCTTGATAGGCATCTTGCTTTTGCTTATCAGTTAAAGCAGACTTGTCAATTCGATCCTTAGCATCTTGGGCTGCTTGGTCTAATTTATTCTTATTAGTCTGCTTAACAGTATCAAGGCTTTGAGCTTTATTAATGATGTCTTGCATAGCATCGTACCCATCTTTAGCATTAGTAGCAACTTGAGATGGTGTTGCTGGATCAGGATTGTTAACCTTATTTAACGCATCATTGTATGCATTCTTAACACTCTGTTTTAAAGCATCCTTACTTGCTTGATCGAGGTTAGTTAATGCATCAATCGCATCATCAACTGCCTTTAGTTGATCATCCAGTTTATGTTTGCCCTTAATCTTGGCATTCTTTAAATCGGCATCAGCACTAGTATTAGCAAAATCAGTCTTACCATTTCTACCAGCACTAGCGGCCGCATCTGGCGTTTTAGCAGTGTCGACTGCAGTTTCAGCTGCTTTTAATTGATCGTCTATTTGTTGCTTTAGACTATTCTTTTCATCTTGACCAAGAGAATCTAAGCCATCAATATGATCTTTAGCATCTTTAGCTGCAGTTTCAAGGTCAGTTTTGGCTTTTTCTTTACTGTTAGCTAAAGCAGTATCTGAAATGCCGTCAACAACACCCTTAATTTTTTCAGCAGCAGTATTTTTATCTTGGGTAATTGCAGCCTTATCCTTGTCCTGATTAATGGCACTAGCACCGTCATTATGGAAGCTGGTAATGTCATCTTTCATTTTATTATATTGGTCATCGGTGATTGAACCACTGTTATGGGCATTTTCAACTGCAGTAAGAGCAGCATCACGATCTTTATCTAACTCTGCAATTGCGTCAGATTTTGCTGCTTCAATCTCAGCCAGATCGGTTTGTTTATCAAAGTCCTTTTCACCTTTTGCTTCAGCAGCATTAACGCGATCAACATCAGTAGCACCATTGATTGCATTCTGGGCAGCTGAATAATCATGTTCAATCTGTGCAAGATAATTTGCCTTGTCGGTTGAGCTAATTTGATTATCTTTATAACCATTAACTTTACTTACTGCGGCATCATGTGCTGCCTTCAGCTTATTAAGTGCAGCAGTCTTGGCTGTATTTACTTCATTCTCTTTATTTTCTTTATCAGTTTTGTTTTCACTAGCTGCATTAGTTAAAACATTGTCAAGATTAGTAAGGGTTTTGTTCTTCTCGCCTTCAACTTGATCATCGGGTACTGCACTAGGTGAATTAAGTGCATCAATTCCATCCTTAGCAGCATTATTGGCATTGTCAATTAATTGCTTACGATGTTCATCAGTTAAGTCAGGGTACTTGTTCTTATCATTAAGATCAGCTAAAACTTCGTCGCGCTTATTCTCAATGTCCTTAATCGCTTGTTTACGATTGTCCTTCTTAGTTTCAGTCTGCAGCAAATTATTAAGATTAAGAACGCCGTTGTCATAGGCAGTTTTAACGCCGGTATCATCCGTAGCTGCATCAATGTCTTTGCCAGCAGCAGTAACGTAGTCTTTAGCCTTTTGCTTGGCTGCAGCTAAGTCGTCTCCAGATAGATTTGGCAATTTAGCAAGTGCATCATCAATATCTTTTTCTTTTTGCGCTAACAAATCTTTAGCTGCAGTCTTAGCTGCTGCCAGAATTTTATCCTTAGCTGTTTGCTCATTATCAGCAATTAGCTGGGAATTATCTGGTGCAGTTGCACCACCTTCAGAAATACCATCAATTAAGCCTTCACCAGCAGCTAAAGCAGCATCAATTGCAGCATTATTCCCTGCGATACCCAACTCATTTTTGACTTTATCCGCATAACCAGCAACTTCAGCCTTAGCAGCTGCTTTATTGAATTTATTAAGAGCTCTTTGCTTACGATTTTTGATGTAATCAGAACTATTAGTTGTATAAATTGAATCTTTACCGGTTTTATCAGTTGCTAACTTATAGGCAGCATCAAGGTCTGCAAGATATTTTGCTTGATCTTTTGCAGATAAGCCTGAGTTTTGAATGCGCTTCTTAGCTGCATTATAGGCAGTATCAATATCGTCTTTGGCATGACTTTGCAAACCAGTATTAGTGATTGCAGCAACCCCATTCTTACCTGCATCTTCAATCGGAGTGTTCTTTCCTGTGTCCTTAGCAGCATTAAGTACATTTTTGGCTGCTTCTTTCCAGGCATCATTGATAGCAGCTGACTGCTTAGGGTGGTCTTTTTTGGCCTTGTCCGCAGCATCTTTTAACTGATTAAGAGCGTCTAAGCGCTTATTGACATCATCGATTAAATCTTGAGCTTCTTTATTCTTATCGGCAGCAGCTTGGTCACTATCAGCAGCATCAATATCGCCGCCATCTTTAGCAATGTTTCCTGCTTGTTTCAGTTCATCTTTAAGCTTGTTGATTCCCTTAATAATATCAGGATCGTTGCCAAATCCAGCATCATTCAAGCTGTTTTGCAGATTTTCGACTGCAGAATTTAAACTGTCATGTGCAGTACCGTCTGCATCCTTACCACCATTAATTTGATTGTTAAGGTGATCCTTTAAGCCCTGCTTATAATTCTTAATTGCCACATCAATTGCTGCTATACCATCTTTAACGTCTTTAACTTGATCATGGTTATTTGCATTAGCGTTAGCAGGGGTACTATCTTGTAAGTTTGCAAGACTAGTTTCATTCTCAATAATCTTTTGATGGTCGGCATTTGCCTGATTAATCGCATTAGCAGAATTTGGATAAGCAGCAGCCATACTGGTGGCATATTTTTGCACTTCAGAAGCTGCATTTGCCTTGGCAACAGACAAATCAATGGCGGTTTTTGCAGCAGTAACATTTGCGCTGCCAGTAAATTCAGTGCCGTCACCCTTATATGCTAAATCATTAGCAATATTGCTCTTAGAACTATCAATATCAGATTGATAATGCGTGCCAGCAGGTAAAGTTAGACCAGCTAATTCTTTACCCTTTGTACCATCATAATCTGTAATAGCGGCAGACAAGCTTGTCTTGTATTTATCAAAAATCTTTTGTTTAAGCGGGGTTTCAAGATCAGTCTTGTTAGAACCATCAGCTGCCATTGCGCTAAGTGCATTATCAATGTCAGTGTCGCTAAAGCCAGAACCTTGACCGGCAAAGTCCGCAGTATCAATTCCAGCATTATTCAAATCCTTGTTAGCTGCAGCAAGATATTGCTGAACATCGCTGTAAGCCTGCGCCTTATTGGTTGCTGTATTAATCTTATTTAAAGCAGCATCTCTGCGTTTTTGAATATCTGGAAGCTTATTATTCGGATTATAAATCGAATCAGTATCATCAGCTGTTGGTGATTGGTTTAAAGCCTTATCTTGAGCATCATTAATTTCAGCAATGTAATCTTGATATTTCTTCTGGTGTTCTGGAGTTTGGTCAGGATCAGCTGCAGCAGCTTGCTTAACTGCATCAATTGCATTACCTGCAGTAGTTTTTATCTTATTAGCGTATTCACTCTGGTAATCTTCAGTGTTTTTAATATTCAGATCAAGAGATGGTTCTTGCTGCGAATTTTGATAACCAACAAAGTTCGCAGTTGGTGTCAAGCGAACTTTTGCACCCTTCTTTAGCATTGCCACATATTCTGGCGGCAAAGTGAAACTAAAGTCACCATTTTCATCAACTTTAGCTGCAAATTTTACTTTCCGAGGTAAAGTTGAGTCGCTAGTTTGATTAGTCGGATATGTCCCCTTACCTGAAGAATTTATCGTGAATAAGTCAGTGTCAGAATATGGGTCATCAGCTGGATCGGTACTTGCTGCTAACTCAGGATTAGACCAAGTGTGACCATCATAATTAGTATTACCTTTGTCTTCAATCGTAGCAATAATGTAAGCATTGGTACCACCTGGCAGAAGAACGTTAAAAATACCGTCGCTTCCAGGGCCATCTTTATCTTGGCTATAGTTATTAAGATGTCCTGAAATGATTCTTGAACCATCATCGTCTTCTTTTTCGGTAACTGTAGCATTAGCAATATTTAAGAAACCTTCATCATTAGCCGGAATAAAGGCAATATTGTTAAAGCCTGGACTATTAGGATCCTTAAGTGCTGCCATAATCACATTAGCAAAAATTTCGTCAAAAGTTTTACCAATAAAACTTTGAAGTTGAGTGCCTAAATTAGGGAAGGAACCAATAACCGCCGCTAAGTTAGGATCAGCTTGTAATTTAGCTAATTGCTTAGCATCAAGTTTTCGCTTACCGTTTAACAGTTCAATTTGATCAACCAAAATCCTATTTGGACCACTAGCATGATGAACAACTAACTTATGAAACGGTGGTAATGCTATCTTTTGTCCGTTTAAGTCCAAGACCTGCTTAACATTGGTAATCGTAACTTTGTTATCACCAATAATTGAAGAGTTAGGGTTACTGTTTAAGTGAGCATCGATCTCTAATGATTTAGGGTTATTGATTGTTAATTTACCATTAACATCAATTAAGGTAACTTTTCCAGTACCACCACTGGTTGCACCTGGGACTGCAGTAGTTTGACCATCAGTACCAGTCAATTTAATACTGAATTTAGAGTTTTCTAGGTCAGCGTTTCCCCTAATTTGGACAAGGGTACCAGAATAGTTCTGCATATTCGAACCAATAATATTTAGTTCACCGCCAGAACCAACATTTAAATTACCGTTGTCATAAAGCAGCACGTTTGTCTGTGCCTCATCATCCTTACTGATATCACCATTAGTATTGATTTCGATAATACCATCGTTATCAATTTCACTACCGCTACTTTCCAACAAAATAGCCGCAGCTTGGTGGTAATCAAGCTTACCATTATAAGCATTTCTGGTAGCAGCATCTTGACCGCCAACATTAATAATCAGTTTACCGCCTTGAGCAACAGTAATAACATTCTTACCACCACCAGTAACTACAATGCCACTAGGCTTATTTGTATTTTCAGCACCGTTAGCACTTGCATTAGCATCAGCCGTACCAGTAGGGTTCAAAGTAACAACAGCATCTTTAGCTATTGAAACGATACTATTATTACCCGAGATTTCGATAACATTACCTTGATATGTTGACCCAGTAAAATTACATCCTTCGTCAAAGTATAGTTTAGTTCCTGTCCCAGTAAATTGTAATAATTGTTGAGTAGTAGCATTCCCAGTTTGTTCAGCATCATCGTGATCAACTGGGCCAATGTATGGCGTTCTGATAACTTCAGCTGTGTCAGTACCTCTAAAATGAATCTCAGTATTATTACCCGTAAATAACATCTGGGTTCCATGGAAAGAAACATCATTAAAAACTAATGTTGTCGCAAGCTCTTCTGTTTCAGCAAGACCATAATACGTCTCACTCCAAAGATCAAGATTATCATAAGTCAGAAACATTCGGTCATTGGTACCGTTATCACCATTACCATGACCTCTTGAAAATTGACCTGTAAATTTGCTGGCTGGTTCAGGTTTTGGCTGTAATCCTTTAAAGTCAATTGTAAATCTTTGCTTTTTGGCAGGATCTGACGCAATCGTTAAGCCACCTTTTCTAGAGGCAATAAACCTATCACCAGCAGATGAGTGGGCAGACCCTGAGCCCCAACCATCATTACCCCAGACGCCATCATAATCATCATCAGCAATGCTTTGCGTTAAGTAAGCGGTTGTAATGTTGGTATTTCTAAATACCTCCATTAAGTCTGACCAACTGCTGATATAAACAGTACTGTCATGAGTAGTTGACAAAGATAAGCCATCACTAGTCTTGCCTTTATCACCTTGAGCAGCAGGCTTCTTTTTATCATCCTGATCTGGAGCAGTTGGCTTTTCACCGTTAGTAACTGCTACACCAGCGGCTGCAGATGCAGCAGGATCAGAATCAACTGGCTTTTGGCCAGGTTTTGCAGTGGAAGATGTGATATTTGCATCTTCTGGTACCTTGTCTTCGCCAGCCTGGTTAGTGTTTGCTGGCTTAGAATTATTACCAGTAATATCACTTCCTGAATTAGTATTATTTGCTGATTGGTTAGGCTTTTCTGCAGGTGTTTGACTTGCAGTATCAGCTGGCTTTTGATCAGGTTTGGCCGCTGTCGGTTTACTTGAAGCAGCATTATCACCATCATTAGCCGCAACTGTCGCACTATCGTCGCGCAAAAATTTGCTTAACTTGGCATAAGTATCAAGTTTCTGTTCTTTTTTATTATTTTTCTTAACTTGTGGCTTGTTACTATCTTTTGAAGATGTAACTGCCTTTTTGGCCGTATCAACTGACTCATTATTAGCTTCAGTATCAACAGAAGTTGATTGGGTCTCAGGTGTCACAGTATCAGCCTGGACACTCTGACTACCCATACCAAAAAAGGTAAAGCCAAGTAGTACTGAAGCAGCACCAATACTTAATTTACGGATTGAAAAACGGTCATGCTTTGCTTGCATTTCCATTTTTCTTAATCTCTCATTGAAATTATTTTTCCCTAGCATAAGTTCTCCTTGTTAAATAAAAAAACGTACAAAAAATATTTTAAATCAGTCAGTCATAATTATAAATATAATATATGAACCATTTTGTGTTTTTATAAATAACGAAGGCTTACATCAATTCATTAAAGCAATTTAATAAAAAACAAAGTTGTTTTTCAATCCTCAATGTTCATAAGTATAATTGATATTTTAAATAAGATAACGTCTTGATTGTTTTATCAAAGAAATATAGCTACGATGTCTAAAATACTCGTTAGTATTTATATTTAGCTTATAAAAATAATAAATAATTTTAAAACCAGGAATATTTTTTGCTATTTTGACAGCGTTATTCTTTCTGTAGTAAATGATAATATGATAATCAAATAAACACTTACAAAATATAAGTAATTATCAATTCGAATAATATTCATAACAAATTTTGTTTCTAATTTTAGATAAAATTATCTATGTAATTTAATTAATTTATAAATTTATTATTAATATGATTAAATAAATCATAAAAATATAGAGTTTATGAATGTATCTTTTTATCATTCTCTGCTTAAATCCTTGATTTATCAGAATTTCTATTAGCGATTAATTAGGAGCTATATTTTATTCGCTTACATTTTTATATCTATATAACTTGTTAATCGACAACAAATCGCTCAAAAATCAATCTAATTAATAGGTCTATAAGTATTCAAAGCAAAAGCTGATTTACGTTGTCAAAGTAGCTATATAGTTTAACTGAAAGCAAAAACATTTCAAACTGCTACTTCTAACAATTCGAAATGTGACAATTTAATCTGAACTTTAAATGAAATTAGTCTGCTGCCCGATTTTATCAAGTAACACTATAATGGCCCTACTTTCAAATAAAGACTACCTGCTCTAGCTTTTAACTTTCGAATTTAACATGATAAATTAATTAATTTTAGAAAGCGCTAACAATAAGGCGACTTAAACTCTTGACAATCATAATGATCTTGGGTAGTATAATAGTTGATCTGAGTTGATCGACAAGCTTAAATGTATTAAAGTTGACCGATCAAACTAAAGACGTGCGAGTAAGTAAATAACTACCGAATCGGAAAACTATCATAGAATAGGATCCATATTCGCTGCGCTACTACTCAATTTTTGAACACTGCGGGTTCAACAAGCGTCATTATGCTCTGTTTTGTCAACTCGGATTTATTTTGAGATTTTACAAAACGGTTGTTGAACCGTTTTTTTTGTGGAGTTTTTATGGCTATTAAAATTATTATGGGAATCTATCTGCTAATTTTACTGATAACTTCCCTCTACCTCTGGCACTGTCAAGACAATCAATTCCTAATCTATAACAGCAAAAGCACAAATAATTTCAAGGAAATTATGCGCTGGACGGCGATACTGCTTTTTGTTGAAACAATTTTCGGTATTTTCTTATTATTACAAGTTAATCGCTACCTAAATTTAATTACTTTGATTTTTAGTTCACTCACTATTTTGATTTTTAGTCTATTAATTAATCAAAAGAATGAATAACTAACCAAAAATTTGGTAAAATAGATGGTGAAAGAGGTGTTCTAATGATGAAACAATATCACCACATTCAAGTCGCCGTTGATGGTTCTAAAGAGGCTGACCTGGCCTTCAAAAAAGCAGTTTCGGCTGCTATCCGCAATGACGCAACACTAGAAATCTTGCACGTAATTGATACGCGATCATTTCAAAATGTCTCGAGTTTTGACTCCGAGATGATTGAACAGGTCTCCAATGACGCAAAAGAAAAAATGGAACAATATTACAAAGATGCTAAACAAGCAGGTGTGCAGGACGTTCATTTTTCAATCGAATTTGGTTCGCCAAAAGCAATTATTGCGCATGAATTTCCTAAGAAGCATCACGTTGACCTAATCGTCCTTGGTTCTACTGGACTTAATGCCGTTGAGCGTTTGCTAATCGGCAGTGTAACTGAATATGTTACAAGAACTGCCAACTGTGACGTTCTCGTTTGCCGCTCAAGAGAAAACTCAGCTCTAACTAAATAATTATTGTTAATACAAAAAATGCATTTACCCTAAAGTAAATGCATTTTTTTGATTGTTATAAATTTTAAAAGTCGCCAGCTTGGCTAAACATGTAATCCTTATTATGAAATTTCATGGATAAAATCATCCCAATACCAATCATATTACCAATCAAGGCAGACCCACCTTGTGAAATAAACGGTAGTGGAATCCCCGTCAGCGGCAACAGATCAATGCTCATGCCCACATTTTCAAAAACGTGGAACAAAATCATCATGATAACCCCTGTGGATACATAAGAATAAAATGCATTCCGAGTATCAAAGGTAATCTTAACCATTTGAACAATTAAGTACAAATAAAGCAGAATGACTGCAACACTGCCGACAAAGCCAAATGACTCGCCAATAACCGAATAAACCATGTCTGAGCCGCGAACGGGAACATAGACACTCAATTTACCAAAGCCATTACCAAAGAGCTGTCCTGAGCCGATAGCCTGCATACTTTGCCATAGTTGATAAGCACCCTTGGAGGTGTCAGTTGCCGGATTCAGCCAAGACATAATCCGTTTAAACTGGTATGCCTGGAAGAAGTGACTCAGAAAAGCCTGGCCGCCTTCTGTTGTTACCATAAAAATCACACTTGCAGCTAAAACAAATACAGCTGCAAACATCGGCGCGATAATTTTCCACGAAATACCTGAAACTAATGCAACACCGCCAACAATGGCAATAAAGACCAACATCGTTCCGAAGTCGTTTTGTAATTTCAACAGAATTGCAACTGGCAATAACCATCCTGCCATCTTACCAATTAGCAGCCAATCATTTTTAATTGTATGCGCAAATTTTTTGTTATGCTCATGAACAACTCGTGCCAGCATTAAAATAAATGCCGGCTTCATGACTTCTGATGGCTGAAACGAAATTGGCCCCAATTTGAACCAACTCTTGGCACCAGTATCTCCCGCTACACTACGATTATAGAAAAACAGGACGGCTATCAGTAAGATAATCCCAAAGCCGTAAATATACGGCGCGACGCGCAACAGTTGCTCTGCATCAAATTGCATGACAAAAACAACAATGGCAAGAGAAATGACATACCACAACCCCTGCATAACCACTGCTTTCATCGGACTACCCATGTGACTAGGATCGTCAACTGCCGCAAAATAAATCGAATACAGACCAACTAATGCAAGCAGGATAACCGGAACAACTACATTCCATGCAATCCGGTCAAACAAATCCGTTTCATTTTCTACTTTTACCATTAATGATCACATCTATTTTTCATGTAACGCAAAGTATGATAATAGGTCATTGACACTACTTTCAAGCGTCTTTGCGTATAAAACATTACTAGTTTTGCCAGTAGTGGCACGATAACGGCCATCAATCTTTTCAATTAAGCCAATTGACTTTTTATTCGGGATAACCACTTCCCAAGTCGGGACCTCTTTGCCCTTGACTTCATTAATTTCAATATTAATATTTTCTGGTTTTTTTGACATTTTATCTCCTACTTCACATTTGGGTGAAATTTTCTTGCAATAATCTCATCCTCATACCTTTCAGGGTGAGGATTACGAAAAATAGTAAACTTATCGGGAACTGGATCAACGCCGCCGCGAACAAACGGATTGCAACGCAAAATACGGCAAATTCCCATTATTAGTCCTAACAACGGTCCGTGCTTCTTAAGAGCGTCAATCATATAGGTTGAACACGTTGGATAATACCGACATGTTGGTGGCAAAATTGGTGAAATCAGTTTCTGATAAATTTTAACTAAAAAAATCAAAATCTTACGCAAGTCAATTTCCCCCGCGAATTAATGACGTTGGTGCTTTTCGATATTTTTAAGTAATGTACCTGTTCCTAAAGCAACTGCTTCTAATGGATGGTCAGCTGTTAAAACAGGAACTTTCAAATAATACGAAATTAGCTTATCAATGTTCTTGAGCAGTGCGCCACCACCAGTAAGCATAATGCCGCGATCAATAATATCAGCAGACAACTCTGGCGGTGTCTTTTCCAAGACTTCCTTGGTTGAAGCAATAATTGTCATCAGACCATCATGCAAGGCTTCCTGAATTTCAGGTGCAGAAACAGTAACCTGCTTAGGCAAGCCATCTACCATATCCCGGCCACGAACCGTAATTGTTTCTTCCTTGTCCGGTTCAAATGCACTACCAATTTCAATCTTAATCTGTTCAGCCGTGCGTGAACCAATTAGCAAATTGTGCTTATTCTTAATGTAAGAAACAACTGCTTGGTTCATGTGGTCGCCGGCATAACGCAACGATTGGCTGGTAACAATTTCGCCCATTGATAAGACTGCAATATCAGTGGTCCCCCCACCAATATCAATCACAATATTACCTTGAGGCTTAAAAATATCTAAGCCAGCACCGACAGCAGCAACTTTCGGCTCAAAATCAAGGTAAACTTTACCGCCACCAGATTTTTCTGCTGCCTGAATAATTGCTTTCTGCTCAATTGAAGTTACACCAGTTGGTGCACAAATCAAAATATTTGGCTTGGACATAAAGCCTTTTACGTTTAACTTTTCAATAAAGTATGACAACATCGCCTCAGTAATGTCAAAGTCAGCGATTACGCCATTTTTGAGCGGACGAATAACCCGAATGTTGCCCGGAGTCCGGCCAACCATCTTGTATGCTTCGGTTCCTACTGCTACCACTTTATTTGTACTTGTGTTGACAGCAACTACTGATGGCTCATTTAATACAATCCCCTTGCCGGAGACGTTGATAAGCACATTTGCTGTCCCTAAATCGATTCCTATATCTCGTGCCACGATAATCCTCCATAAATATTCATTGTTCATTTTACCATAAAGAAAACAGCTTTTCCTTTGACTTTAACCTTTTTACTAAGTCTTAAAAGAAATTGCTTAATTGCAATGACGTATCAATTAAGGTTACAAAGAAATTGCCAACTAAAAAGCCAAGTCCGATTGCTGCAAAAATCAGCAATAATTGTGCTTCAAAGGTTCTACCCTTGCGAATAATTTTTTCAATTTGGATGCTTTTCATAATTTGAAAAGACAATCCAATTGTAATCAAATAGATTACAATGCTGATTAACGCATGCACTCCAAGTTGAAACATTCTATTTCTCGCATTCTATTATTAACAAAAAACGGATACACTCTCGTGCATCCGTTTAAAACTCGTATTACTAATTATTAGAATTGTAAACACTAATCCGGTTTACAGCTCGTCTTAATGCAATCTGAGCTCTCTGTAATGAACGTTGATCATGCTGAGCTTTTGCTTCTGCCATGTACTTTTGTGCTCGATCACGAGCAGCTTGTGCCCGCGAAACATCAATGTTCTTGGCACGTTCAGCACTATCGGCAATGATTGTAGCAACGTTATCTGAAAATTCAAAATAGCCGCCACTTACAGCAATATGATTGACTGCTTGGTTCATTTCCTTACTTCGCTTAACCTTAACTTCACCAATTGCAAGTGGAGTTAATATCGGCAAGTGATTGTACATAACTGAACGCTGACCATCAATTGCCCGCATTTCCACAATACTGGAATGATGCGAGTAGATCACGCCATCAGGAGTAACAATATTTACCAAAAAAAGTTTCTCTGGATCTGCCATTTGACATCACCCTACTTTTCTAATAATGCTTTTGCAGCTGGGTCACTAGCTGTAACACCCATCTTTTGTGCCTTTTTAAGGACATCTTCGATTGGACCAACACTACGGAAAGCATCTTCAGGTAAATCATCAAGATGACCATCTAAAATCATCTTAAAGCCCTTGATTGTATCCTTAATTGGAACATATGAACCGGGAACACCAGTAAATTGCTCGGCAACAAAGAAGTTTTGCGATAAGAAGAACTGAATCTTCCGCGCCCGACTAACGATTACTTTTTCTTCATCGGACAACTCGTCCATACCCAAAACAGAAATAATATCCTGCAATTCGTGGTAACGTTGCAAAATATGCTGTACACCAGTTGCAACTTCGTAGTGTTCCTTACCAACAATTTCTGGATCCAAAGCACTAGAAGTTGACTCAAGTGGGTCAACGGCTGGATAAATACCTTGCTCAACTAAGCTACGCTCCAAGTTGGTAGTAGCATCCAAGTGAGCAAACGTCGTAGCAGGCGCTGGGTCGGTATAGTCATCGGCTGGCACATAAACGGCTTGAATTGAAGTAATTGAACCCTTCGTTGTTGAAGTAATTCTTTCCTGCAATTGGCCCATTTCTGTTGCTAGCGTTGGCTGATAACCAACGGCACTAGGCATCCGACCAAGCAAAGCGGAAACTTCTGAACCAGCCTGAGTAAACCGGAAAATGTTATCAATAAAGAGCAAAACATCTTGCCCTTCAACATCTCTGAAGTACTCAGCTAAAGTCAAACCAGTTAAAGCAACCCGCATTCTGGCACCAGGCGGCTCATTCATCTGACCAAAGACCATAGCAGTCTTACTTAAAACGCCTGAAGCCTTCATTTCAAAGTAAAGGTCATTACCTTCACGAGTTCTTTCACCAACACCAGTAAACACGGAAATACCACCATGTTCTTGCGCAATATTGTGGATTAACTCCTGAATGATCGTGGTTTTACCAACACCGGCACCACCAAACAGACCAACTTTACCCCCTCGAACATAAGGCTCGAGCAAGTCAATAACTTTAATTCCTGTTTCAAGAATTTCCTGACTAGTTGTCAGTTCTGCATACTTAGGAGCTTCCCTGTGGATGCTCTTGCGCGGATGATCCTTACTAAATTCAGGACCATTATCAATTGGACTGCCCAGAACGTTGAACACACGACCCAAAGTATCATTACCAACTGGTACTGAAATTGGACCGCCAGTGTCTTCAACCTTCATCCCGCGTCTGAGACCATTAGTAGATTCCATGGCAATAGTTCTTAAAACACCATCGCCAAGCTCAAGTGTAACTTCAAGGACAACAGAAGTATCTTCTGATATAACTACGCGCAATGCGTTGTTAATATCAGGTAGGTTTTTATCAAGTGGAAATTTAACATCGACAACTGGGCCGATTACTTGAACAACTTCACCTTCGCTCAAAACATCTACCTCCTTTTCTCTATTTATTTCAAAGCTTCGGCACCACTGACAATTTCAGTAATTTCAGTGGTGATTTCAGCTTGTCTTGCACGGTTTAATTTAGTAGTTAAACTCGATACCAAGTCATTAACATTATCTGTCGCACTCTGCATTGCCGTCATTGAACTAGCATGCTCAGCAGTCTTGGCGTCCAAAATGGCACCATAAATTGTTGAACGCGCATATTGCGGTACTAAAGTTGACAAGACAGTATTAATGTCTGGCTCAATATCATATTCTAAATCTTTATGTACTTCAGCTTCCTCAACGCCAATATCAATATCAACGATTGGTAGCATTTTTTCAACCCTAAATGCAGATGACAGCGAGTTAATATGGTGCGTGTAGCAGACGTACAACTCATCATAAACGCCATTCAGATACATTTTAATTGCGGTTGAAACAATTGGTAAAACTTCATCAAAAGTCGGTACATCAGTGATCGCATCATTTTCATAAACAACGTTAAGGTTGTTTTTCTTGAAAAAGTCCGCGCCAACTGACCCAACAGCTAAGATTTTAATATCCTTGTTTTCGGCTTTCGAATCTTCGATTAATCCCATCATATTTTTAATGACAGCACTGTTGTAAGAGCCAACAAGTCCGCGGTCACCAGTTATTACCAAATAACCAGTTGACTTAACTTCTTTGCGCTCCTGCACCATATCGGAAACGATTCCAAGACCAAACACATTTTCGTAATCAATCTTACTGATGTTATCCTCGTCAGCACTTACCATTTCTTTATGCAAGTGGTTAACGACTTGTCTACTCATTAGCCGCGACAAAGTTTGCCGAACATGATCGTTATAAATTGTATAACCTTTATCACGTTTTTCGGTTTGATTTAACTTTGATGCAGAAACCATTCTCATGGCTTCCGTAATTTTACCAGTTTGCTTAACTGAAGCAATTTTTTTCTTCAACTCAAGTAAAGATGCAGGCATAAGCTACCTCCTATTTATTACTTGGTGAAAAACTATCAGCGAATTTGCTAATTGCAGCTTGTAATTCTTTTTCATCTGGTAATTCACCAGTTTCGCGAATTTGTTTCAAAAGATCAGCATGAGAACTATCAAAGTTGTCATACATTTCCTTTTCAAACCGCGCAATATCTTCAACTGGAATTGAATCCAAATAACCATGCGTTAAGGCATAAAGAATTAAAACTTGCTTCTCAACTGGAATCGGATCATGCAAAGGTTGCTTCAAAACTTCAACAACCCGACGACCGCGGTTCAACTTAGCTTGGGTCGCTTGATCCAAGTCACTACCAAATTGAGCAAAACTTTCTAATTCGTGGAAGGCAGCTAAATCAGTACGTAAAGTACCGGCTACCTTCTTCATTGCTTTAATCTGCGCACTACCACCAACACGAGAAACTGAGTTTCCGGCATCAATCGCTGGTCTAGTTCCGGCAAAGAACAAATCACTTTGCAAGAAAATCTGACCGTCGGTAAT
This sequence comes from Lactobacillus sp. ESL0700, assembly GCF_029392095.1. Taxonomy (NCBI): domain Bacteria; kingdom Bacillati; phylum Bacillota; class Bacilli; order Lactobacillales; family Lactobacillaceae; genus Lactobacillus; species Lactobacillus sp. ESL0700. Next base: position 851,097 of record NZ_CP113930.1, on the reverse strand, counting down.
TGAAATTACGTTAGTTGGAATATAGGCAGAAATATCGCCGGCTTCAGTTTGAATGAATGGTAATGCAGTCATTGAACCGCCACCTAATTCATCACTCAATTTAGCACTACGTTCAAGTAAACGTGAGTGCAAATAGAAAACATCACCAGGATATGCTTCACGACCAGGCGGACGACGGAGAAGCAAGGAAAGTTCACGGTAAGCAACGGCTTGCTTGGATAGATCGTCAAAGACAACCAAAACATCCTTACCGTTGTACATGAATTCCTCACCCATCGCGGTACCAGCATAAGGTGCAATATACAGCATCGGTGCTGGTTCACTAGGTCCTGCTTCAACAACAATAGTATAATCCATTGCGCCGAAACGTTTTAAAGTTTCTACTTCAGTTCTAACAGTTGACTCTTTTTGACCAATGAAGACATAAATACAAATAACATCTTGCCCTTTTTGATTCAAAATTGTGTCAATTGCCAAACTAGTTTTACCGGTCTTACGGTCACCAATGATTAACTCACGTTGACCACGACCGATTGGTACCAATGCATCAATCGCTTTAATACCCGTTTGCAATGGTTGGTTAACAGATTGTCTCTGCATAACACCTGGGGCATTTGATTCGATTGGTCGCGTCTTGTCTGTCTTGATTTCGCCTAAACCGTCAACAGGTTGACCCAATGGGTTAACAACCCGGCCGATTAATGCGTCACCAACTGGAACACGCATGATTTGACCAGTTCTTTTAACCTGGTCCCCTTCACGAATGTTATCAAAATTACCCAAAATGATAATACCAACATCATTGGCTTCAAGGTTTTGAGCAATCCCATAAGAACCATTGTCAAATTCTAACAGCTCATTAGCCAAAACATTGTTTAGTCCATGAGCCCGGGCGATACCATCACCTATGTATGTTACAACCCCGACTTCATTAATGTCGAGCTTGTCATCATAGTGCTCAAGTTGCTGCTTGATTAAAGAGCTAATTTCTTCTGCTTTAATGCTCAATGGTTTCACCTCTTTTAATCTTTATTTATTAACTGAACGCGGATCTTCTTCAGCTTGTTTTTAACGGAGCCGTCAATTAAACGGTCACCAATGCGTAAGACTACACCGCCTAAGATGCTTTCGTCTACTTTATTTTCAAGTCGAACATCCTTTAAGCCGTACTTTTGCGCATAGCTTTTACTTAAAGCAGCTAATTGCGCATCGTCAAGCTTGACTGCCGTAGTTGCAGTACCTGACGTAATCTTGTTTTTCTGATCATATAAATCGTTAAAACGATCAATAATATCAAGCAAATCCGCAAAACGATCATATTCTAGTAGAAAATTCAAAAAGTTCTGTACTTCGGCGTTGAGATCTTTTTCAATCACCGCAAGTGAAGCCCTTTTTTCATCGCTATTAAAAATCGGATCACTAAAAACACTCAAGATCTGCGGATTAGCAGAAACAGCTTGCGCTAACTCCTGTAAATCCGCATGAACAGCATCCAAAGAATTCATATCCTGTGCGTAGCCGAACAGTGCTGTTCCGTAACGTGCAGCTATTTCTTCTCTACTTAAGGCCATTATTCATTCAGCCCCTTAATGAATTGATCGACTAAATCTTTTTGGTCAGCAGCAGATAAATTCTTGGCAATTACCTTTTCAGCAATTGCTACAGAAATATCTGCAACTTGACCGCGTGCTTCATTCAAAGCATCAACTTTTGCTTGAGCAGCATCAGCCTTAGCTTTATCGTGAATTGAAGCAGCATCGTTATTGGCATCAGCCACAATCTTGCTGCTTGTCTTTTCCGCATTAGCCTTTGCATCAGAGAGAATCTGAGTTGCCTCTTGTCTTGAATTCTTCAAGGCAGCTTCACGCTCATTAGCTAAAATTTCAGCTTTTTTACGATCGCTTGCAGCTGAATCCAAATCATTAATTACCTTTTGGCGCCGTTTCTCCATCATGTCGGAGACTGGTCCCCAAGCATAATGCTTAACTAAAGCAAGCAAAATTGCAAAAACAATTAAATACCAAAGGGTATTACCAAGATAAATATGACCTGAGGCTGCAAATAAAGTTTGAAATGTCATTTACTGCCCTTCTCTCTTTTTCAACCTAAATCTTTTAGTAAAAAAATTAAAGGAAGAGAATCAGGAACGCAACAACGACTGCCAAAATAGGAACGGCTTCAATCAAACCAACACCGATAAACATTGTTGATCTTAAATTACCAGCACTTTCTGGTTGACGAGCCATGCTTTCAATTGTCTTAGTAATAACTTTTCCGTTACCCCAAGAAGCAGCTAAAGCAGCGATTCCTGCTGCAAGTGCTGCAGCTAAATATTTAAAAGCTTGTGACATATTTTAACCTCCAAAAAAATTATTCCTTTGTAACCTTTTTCCCAATGTAAACCATTGACAAAGTTACGAAAACATATGCCTGGATAGAGCCAATGAAGACAGAGAAACCTTGCCAAATCATTGCAAGCGGCGCAGCTAAAATTAACGTAGAAATACCAAAGCTTGGAGCTAAACTATTTCCAATTAATGTTAGCAAAACTTCACCAGCATAGATATTCCCGTATAAACGCAAGGACAACGTCAAAAAGTTAGTAATTTCCTCAATCATATTGATTGGGAACAAAAAACCAACTGGTGAAGCGTAATTGCGCCAATATCCACCAACGCCGAACTTTTGCATTCCAAACGTGAATGATAGAAGCAAGGTCATCATTGCAAACGACATTGTCGTCACTGGGTCAGCTGTTGGTGACTTAACAAACATGTAGTCACCAGCTTTGACTTCCATGAACAAGCCAAGCATGTTCATAAACCAGATGAAGAGAAACAAAACAAAAGCATAAAGTGACAAGTGCTTCTGTGCATCTTGATCGCCAACATTATCTTTAACAATGTTATCTGTGAAATCAAGTAGATACTCTAGCACATTTTGCTTTTTGTTTGGTTTCATTTCAACTTTACGTGAAAGCCAAATACAGACAAATAAAACCACTGCTGCCATTAAAGTTGAGCCAATGATCCCAGTAAGATCAAAGGTTAAGCCCAAGAATTTAAAAACAAATGATTTCTCCATTACTTCGCGGACCTCCCTTCCTGTGCTCAATTATCGAACACTCATACAATATTAACACCAAACATTAATTTTGTGAAAAATTGTAAGCGAATTCTAAAATTAATTTGCCAAATGCAAGACTATTTAGTTCCAAATAGCCGGTCACCAGCATCGCCAAGACCTGGGAAAATATAGCCGTTTGGCAATAATTCTTTATCTTCGGCTGCGGCATAAATATCAACGTCTGGATTTTCTTCTTGAATTGCCTTAACACCTTCTGGTGCAGCAACTAAGACAGCTAACTTAATATCCTTAACGCCGCGCTTCTTCAAAGCACCAATAGCCATATTAGCTGAACCACCAGTGGCAAGCATTGGGTCGACAACCAAGCATTCACGTTCTGCAATATCCTTTGGCATCTTGCAGAAATATTCATGTGGCTTCAAAGTTTCTTCATCACGGTACATCCCAATAACGCCAACCTTAGCTGACGGAATCATTTCCATTACACCGTTAAGCATCCCAATACCAGCACGCAAGATTGGCACAATCGTCATTTTTTTGCCGGCAATTTCCTTCTGCGTAGTCTTGCCAATTGGTGTTTCAATCTCAACATCCTTTAATGGCAAATCTCTGGTGATTTCATAAGTCATAAGACCACCAATTTCACCGACAATCCGGCGAAATTCGTTAGAACTCGTTTCCTTACGTCTGATAATGGTTAACTTGTGCTGAATCAATGGGTGATCCAAAACTGTAAATTTGCCCATAATTTCCTCCTAAAAATATAAATCATACTTAACAAGTATTTTAATCAAAACGGCAGAGGGTTTAAAGTCCTTTGCTAGTAATTTTTTAATTTGCTTGGTAGTGGTGCCCAGCAGCAGCCTTATTTAGTCTATTCATATAAGCTAAAGTTGCTTCACTACCACTGAAGCCTTGGACAAAGATCTGTTTGATGTCCTTTTTATCGTCAAAATAACGTAGGCCGCCAAACAAATTATGATCAGCGTCGGCTAAATTTTGCCCTAAGCTAAATTTATTTTCTTCTGGTGCAGAAATTTTAGCTAATTCAGCATCAAGAGCCATCACGCCTGTTGTTTTATCAAAATTAATCTGCGCAAAGTCTTTAGCATCATCAACTACCACTACAGGAGCAGCAGGTGCATAGTGCCGGTACTTCATCCCTGGTGCCTTTGGTACATCCTGATCAGAAACCTTGCCGGTGTTAATCAGTACCTTTTCTCCCAAAACTGCACTTAGCTCTTCCGGAGTAATCTCGCCGGGACGCAAAACAATCGGAGTCGCAACTGACAAGTCAATAATCGTTGATTCTAATCCAACTCTTGTCTCTCCGCCATCAATGATACCAGCAATTTTGCCCTTAAGATCATGATAAACATGTTGTGCAGTTGTCGGACTAGGCTTAGTTGATGTATTGGCTGACGGCCCCACAATCGGATAACCCAACTTGGCAATTAAATCATGGGTCAGCTTGTCATCGGGGCAGCGAAAGGCAACTGTGTCAAGACCGCCAGTAACAGCGCTAGGCAGGCTACTAGGCTTAACAAAAAGCAACAATGTTAATGGGCCTGGCCAAAAGTGCTTAATTAACTTTTTTGCCCGTTCTGGCACTTCTTTGGCATATCTTGCCATCATTTCAGCGTCTGAAACCGTCACAATTAACGGATTGTCACTTGGTCGCCCCTTAGCTGCATAAACACCCTTGACGGACTTTTCATTAGTGGCAATTGCTCCCAGGCCATAAACCGTTTCCGTTGGAAAAGCGACTAATTCACCTGCAGCTAGCAATTTGACTGCATCATCAATTTGTCCTTCTGAAAAAATTTTCGTTTCCATCTACTTATTCCACTTTCCATAAACCATGCGTGGCTTACCTGCCATGTCATTTTTAAACTCAACCGTAAAGTCTGGCAACTCTTTAGCAAATAATTCGCTTAACTGCTCCTTTTCGCTAAAGCCATACTCTAGGAAGAACTCACCATGACTATTTAAATGCTCCCGAACTTGTTTGGCAAATTTTTGGTAAAAGTCTAAGCCATTTTTCCCGCCAAATAGTGCTTCTTTAGGTTCGTTTTGCAAGACATTTTGGTCCATGAGATTTTTTTCTGTTTCCTTAATATAAGGAGGATTAGAAATAATCAGATCAAACTTCTCAAGGCCAATTAAGACATTGGCTTTACGTGTTGTTACGTCAAGGTCATAGGTGACAAAGTTCTCCTCGCTAGTTCGCAATGCTGCATCGGTAACATCTGAAGCGTATAAATCTAGGTCAGTAATGCCCTTGCTTGCAGCTTCTTTAGCTAAAGCAACCGTAATGCAGCCGGAGCCTGTCCCCAAATCCAACACCTTATCACCTGATTGCAGATGATCTAGCGCCCAGTTAACTAGCTCTTCAGTTTCAAAGCGTGGAATCAAAACCCCATGTTGAACCATGATTTTATAGCCGTAAAACCAGGCATAGCCCAAAATGTATTGCGGCGACATTCCCTTAGCTAGTTTATTAACATCTTTTTGTGCTTGCTTCAATTGCTCAGGCGTTAATTGTAAATCATGCTTTAGGGCATACTCACTGGGCGTTAAATTTAATCTTTCAGCCAGCAAGTATTCCACATCTTCAGGCCTTGCATCTGGTGCAGTTTCAACAGACCAAATTTGTAAATCTCGCAGTGTTGTAATTTTAGGCATTTTGATCAGCCAGCTCCTCTAATTGCTTAGTTTGGTTATATAAAATTAAAGCATCGATAATTTCATCCAGTTCGCCGTTCATTACTCGGTCAAGTTTATTTAAAGTAAAACCAATTCGGTGATCAGTTACCCGGTTTTGCGGGTAATTATAAGTCCGAATCCGCTCTGAACGGTCACCAGTACCAACGGCGTTCTTTCTTTTAGCATCATATTGGTCACGATTTTGGCTTTCATAATAGTCATAAACCCGTGACTTCAGAATTTGCATCGCCTTTTCCCGGTTCTGTTGCTGACTACGTTGATCCTGCATGGCAACAACAATCCCCGTTGGCAAGTGCGTCATTCGAACGGCACTAGAAGTCTTGTTAATATGCTGACCACCGGCACCACTTGAACGATAAACATCAACCCGAATATCCTTAGGATCAAGATCCAAATCTACCTGCTCATATTCAGGCATAACCGCAACAGTCGCAGTCGACGTATGAACCCGACCTTGTGACTCAGTTACCGGTACCCGTTGTACTCGGTGCGCACCGTTTTCGTACTTGAGCTTAGAATAAACTTTGTCACCGGTAATCATAATGGCAATCCGCTTATAGCCGCCTACTTCTGTTGGTTCACTATCAACTATTGATACTTGCCAATTTTGTCGTTCAGCGTATTTTTCATACATTCTGAGCAAATCACCGGCAAATAATGAGGCTTCGTCACCACCAGCAGCACCGCGAATTTCCATGATAATATCCTTATCATCATTAGGGTCTTTTGGCAGCATCAATATTTTGATTTGGTCTTCCAATTCGCCGATTTCTTGTTCAAGATCGTGATTTTCTTCCTTAGCCATGTCAACTAGGTCGCTGTCACTTTCACTTGAAATAATTTCCTTATTATCGGCAATCTCTTGCTTGTCTGCCTTATATTTTTGGTATTTTTGCACGACATCGCGCAAATCTGCCTCTTCTTTTGAGATTTCCATGTAGCGCTTGGTATCACTGATGACTTCTGGGTCGGCCATCATTTCTTGAAGCTCTTCATAATGGGCTACCAGCCCTTCAAGCTGCGCCATAACTTTATCCATATTATCTATTCCTCTCTTGTTCTAAGCTTTCCCGGGTGAAAATAATGAAACCGGCAAACAGGATAATAACTTTCGTCGCCACCAATTTGCACTTGCTCACCCTCATAAACAGGTTGACCATCGTGAATCCGCAAGTTCATTGTAGCCTTACGGCCGCAATAGTGGCAAATTGTTTTGATTTCCTTAATTTTATCTGCAAAAATCAGGAGGTTTTTACTACCCTCAAACAATTTATTTTGAAAATCATTCTTAAGTCCAAAAGTCATTACCGGAATCTTAAGTTCATCAACAATTCTGGCACATTCTAAGACATGATGCCGCTCTAAAAATTGCGCTTCATCAATAAAGACACAGGCAATCGAACCATCGCCGCGCTTTTGGTCCTCAGCGTTTAGTTTTTTGATATATTCAAAAATATTCGTCTCTGGCTCAATCGGAACGGCCGCACGGTGAAGACCAATTCTTGAAGCAACTGTGCCAACACCACTGCGATTATCAACACCGCTCGTCATCAGCGCAATCTTTCGCCCCTGGGCCTCATAGTTATGCGTATCTTTAAGAATTTCAATTGTTTTGCCACTACTCATCGCGCCATAGTGAAAAAATAATTGTGCCATTTTTTGCTCCTTTGTTTAAATTAAATTCACCTAACTTAACTAGTATAGATGAAAATCAAATTATGTGCAGTTAAATTGTCGTGAAAACTCGTTTTCACCTCGGTGCTATGCTATAGTTATAATGATTTTAAAGTGAGGGATAAAGATGAATCTAAAATCAGGAATTGCCAAGGTAGCTGGTAAATCAAGCTATTGGTTTCTTCATAATGTATTAAAAGGCGGCACCAGTTTCCCCGGTAAATTAGCAATGAAAATTGACCCACAGGTGTTAAAGGCTCTAGCTCGGGATTATGAAACTGTCATTGTGACTGGGACTAACGGCAAGACAATGACGACATCTCTAATTGTGGCCGCATTAAAGCAAAAATATGGCGATATTTTAACTAATCCGTCAGGCTCAAACATGGAGCAAGGAATTGTGACAGCATTCCTGGCCCATAAGCAGAAAAAGGTGACGCGCAAAATCGCGGTCTTAGAGGTTGATGAAGCCAATGTCAAAATGGTTACTGAATTAGTTCACCCAAGTTATTACGTGTTGACCAACATTTTTCGCGACCAAATGGATAGATATGGCGAAATTTACACCACTTATGACAAAATAGTTGCTGGGATTAAGTTGGCGCCGCAAGCAACAATTATCGCTAATGGTGATGCCAGCATTTTTTCATCAGTTGACTTACCTAATAAAAAGGTATTCTACGGGTTTAAGTTGGATTCTGAACAAAAAGATAGCGATACTAAGGCGCCAGTGAACACTGACGGCGTCTTGTGTCCCAAGTGCGACCATGTTATTCACTTTCATGACCGCATTTATGCTAACCTAGGTGACTTTTTCTGCCCACATTGCGGCTACAAGCGGCCTGAATTAAAATATCGGGTTAATAAAATTATTAAGCAAACGCCTAACCAATTGGCATTTCAAATGGGGGCTAAGGATTATACAATCAACATTGGCGGGACTTATAACATTTATAATGCTCTAGCCGCATATTCTGTTGCTCGTGAATTTGGTCTAAGCGATGATGAGGTTGCACAATCATTTGCCAAAAACAAACGTGTCTTTGGCCGGCAGGAATTAATTAATTATGCTGGTAAGGACATTGATCTGATTTTAGTTAAAAATCCTGTGGGTCTTGACGAGGTGCTCCACATGTTAAACACGGAGCCTGAAGATTATTCGCTGGTCGCTCTGCTCAATGCCAACCACGCAGATGGGATTGACACCTCTTGGATTTGGGATGGCCAGTTTGAGGACCTTAACCATAAGCAAATTAAGCAGGTACTTGTTGGCGGATTGCGTCGTAAAGATATGCACTTCAGGTTAGAAGTTGCTGGTTTTAATCCCGCTAACATGACCGTAGCTGAAAATAATGACGACTTAATTGCGCAAATTGCCAAATTGCCAACTAAAAAAGTTTATATTTTATCAACCTATACTGCTCTTCTCGCCTTGCGTAAAACAATGGCTGAAAAGAAAATCATTAAGGCAGGTATGTAACAATTAAAAAATGCAGCTCTCTTTATGAAGAACTGCATTTTTTTAGAATAAATTTATGGCAACTTGTTATATTCATCATTAGCAACCGGCTCAAGCCATTGCGTTGAGCCTGTCGTAATTGCCAAGTGACTAAACCATGAATCTTTAGCAACGCCATGCCAATGTTTAGCCCCATCATGAATAACGACAGCATCACGTGCAAATTTTAAACGATAAGATTAATTGGGACGGAGAAAAGCAAACTGGGAATTACCGAAAATGAAAATTTTGTGGCATATTTGGCCAAGATGGGACACCATGGATGAAACTAGATAAAAGGGAACTTGCATCTAATTATTATCTCTCAAATACCATTTCTGCTATCATAAAAAGGAACAGTGGTATTACCCACATGATCCCTTTAAAAATTATTGCTTACTATGATTTTGGAAGTAATCCAAAATCAGTTCAGAAATAATGTTGGCGAGTATTCCAGATACTAAACCAACTATAAAGCTCTGCAAGGCTCAAACCTTGTAAAGTCCTAAAGCCGATTACTTTAGGCAATCATTAAAATGATCCTCTGTTAACGCAGAGGATTTTTTGATACCGTGTAAAATAATACAGTAACGTTTCGTTGCCCCACAAGGTTTACGGCGATAGGGGGCGGTAAATCACAGGCCCCCTGTAAACAATTTAACACCCTAAAGGGATGCAGCTAATGTTGTAACCTAATCGCCGATTTTTGACAAAAAAAGAAGCCTTTTTAGGCTTCTTGAGATATCTAAGCTAATAGATAATTAAATCTCTGAACACTTGATATTATAGCACTTTTCAGCATGCAACTAGACCAATTTTAAGATATTTTGATTAATCCATCATTGCCAAAAATTTTGCACCGAATTTTGCACTGATTTATGCTTTTTCGGTTGATTTCAGTTAATTTCAAAAAATCGTAAAAAATAAAAATGCCTTAGTATCAACGCTTTAAGCTAGTTGAAACTAAGACAAATCATGAATATTGGGATATCCGGGCTCGAACCGAAACATGCAGGAACCAGAAACCTGTGCCTTACCATTTGGCTATATCCCATTGATAAAATCACCCGTACGAGAATTGAACTCGTAACTCCACCTTGAGAGGGTGGCGTCTTAACCATTTGACCAACGGGCAAAATCAACATTAATTATTATGCTTGTAAAAGTTGTTCTTGTCAAGAGATTTTTAGTTATAATAATTAATAAGATAAATTTTTTAAAAGGATAGATATTCATGATTGATTACTCAACCACCCAAAACCTTATAGAATCAATGGTTTCCGAACGGATCGTGCCAGGCGTTAATTACGTCTTAATTAAAAATAAACAAACTTTCACTTCAACAGTGGGCTTTGCCACGATCTATCCTCAAGTTAGTCAGCTTAGTCCGTTCGCGGAGTATGACTTGGCCAGTTTGACCAAAGTCCTTGCTACTGAGAATATTTTACTAAAATTATACGCTGAAGGCAAACTTAACTTTTCTGAGCCGCTACACGAGTTTATTCCCGAGTTTAGTGACCGGCGTGTGCGTTTGTTTCATCTTCTCACCCATACTAGCGGCATTCGCGGCTGGATTAAGCATCGTGACGACCTAAATCACGATGAACTGCTTGATGCAATTATCCATTTACCTGTCACCGATGAATTTGAGCACAAGATGCGCTATGCAGACACTAATTTCATTTTATTGGGGCTAGTAATTAAACAAATTTACGGCAAACCTGTCCAAGAAGTCGCGACAAAAGAAGTTTTTGCACCCGCTGGACTTACTGAAACGACTTTTAAGCCCGTTATTGCTGATTGTGTTCCAACTGCCCTACTTAATGAAAAAATCCTTCAGGGTGTCCCTCATGACCCCAAAGCGCGGCAGCTAGGCAGTGATTGTGGCTCTGCTGGATTATTTTCTTCAATGGAAGACCTAATCAAAATTAGCAAAGGCTACCTCGGCCTTGACCCCAACATTTTGCCCTTCGACCAAGATGTTGTCAGTCAACTTTTTGAAAATAAAAATCCGGCAGGCTTGAAGCCGCGATCTTGGGGCTGGGACTTACGATTTGATCCCGAAAATCACTACCCGTTAATTCTCCATACCGGCTACACAGGAACCTTAATCTTACTTGATCGAGTTAAAAAATCTGGTTTAATTTTGCTAACTAATCGCGTACATCCGACTGGTCACAATCAAATTTTTCTAACAATGCGAGAAAAAATAATTCGCAGCTTTTTAATTGAAAATGATAAATAAAACAAGGCTACCCGTTGCAATCAGGTAGCCTTTTTATATCATTAATTATGCTTAAAAGTATCGAAAAAAGCAGCCGCAATAACGACTGCTTTTAATCAATATTATTATTTTGAACAATCTTTTTTATCAGGAATAAAGTGCCAAATCAGGTCAACAACAGCATCAAACAGCATGCCACCGGCCATCCAGTACATTGCCCACATCATCCCATTTGGGGTAAAAGTATAGTATGCTGCAAGTCCAAATACGATTACGTTAATAATTTTGATAACTAGATTATCACACATCATGTTAAAAAACTCCTTTTACTTAACCAACTAGTTCAATTATACCCATTTTCACCGTAATTGAAAGCGGTTTTCTTGTTTTTTAATTATGATTTGATAACTAAATATAATTTTGCACCGATAATCAGCATTGTTATCAAATGTTTACAGCTGTAAGCATACACTAAAATATTTTATTTTCTCCCAAAATCATCAATATAAAATTATCTATTTCTCTTAGCTGTTATTTAATTAATATTTTGATGTTCTAGCTTAAACATTCTTAGGTAACTACATAGAATAATAATGCTTGCAATAATCAACACAATAAATGCAATTTGGCTACCCTTTGCCGTCATTAGCGCATAATTACCCGGCTTCTTTTGCCAAGCAGAAATAATCGTTGCCATAACAGTTGTCCCGAGTGATCCAGCATACTGTTGGCCTGTCTGAAAGACTGCAGTTGCATCAGTGTGCAGCTCGTCCGGCTGCAGTTTAGAAGCTTCTGCCATCGTATTATTAAAGGCTAACTGTCGACCAATGATCATAATCCCGTAGAAAATAACAATCATCATTGTCGAAATTTTCAAACTAAACATTGCAAACAGAACACAGGCGATCATGCACAAAATAGCTCCAGTCAAAAGCGGTAGTTTAGCACCCTTTTGGTCATAAATATGACCAAACCATGGATTGAGCACACCACTTAAGATACATCCCGGCAGTAAAATCAAGCCACCAATTAATGAACTCGAGTGATTAACAATCTGAACATAATTTGGTAATGCAAAGCTAGTACCAATATTAATAAATTGTAATAATAAATACGAAATTAGTGCATAAATAAATGCTTTGTTTTTAAAGACGGCTAGATTAAGCAACCGCTTTTGACTATTTTTAACTGACTTAATAAACAGCCAAACCAAAGCAGCAACTATCAGCATCCCCAGCCAAAACCAAATATTAGTCAATCCTTGACCAATTTGATTAAAAGTTAAACTAAAAATAATCATCGCTGCAGCAATAATAATATAACTGCGCCAATCAAATTGCGGGTGCTTTTTCTCATGATATTGTTCAACTACAAATAAGCCTAAAATTAAAATTATTAAGCCGATTATTGCCGCAATCACAAAGATTAATGGCCAGCCGTAGAAATAAACGATAGTTCCACCAAAAGTTGGTCCAAGAGACGGGGCTAAAATAACTACAAGGCCAGTAATCCCCATATAAAAGCCCCACTTATTTTGCGGAATCAGTTCAACTACCAAATTAAACATCAATGGTATTGATAGCCCAGCTCCAAGTGATGAAATCAGGCGTCCAGCAAGAAGCACCCAAAAGTTAGTGGCTGCTCCTGCAACAAATGACCCCGCAATAAAGCTAATTGCCGCTGTTAAAAACAACTGTTTAGCTGAGAAACGGTCATTTAAATACGAGCTTGAAACCATAATGATCGCAATTGCTAACAAATAGCCAGTGGTAGTCCACTGCACTAAACCTAAGCCAATATGAAATTGCTTCATCATCGTTGGAAAAGTTACGTTTAAACTCGTTTCTGTCAAAATCGAGACAAAGGCCATTAATGCACAACTAATAATTGCCCCAACATGCTTTGGTGTCACTACATTTTTCTCCATTAAAACATCTCCTTATTATAAAAAGAGCAAAAGCATTTCTATGCTTTTGCCCTTTCTCTAACTGCTTAAAAAAGTAGTTATATTAAATAACCAGATTATTAAACTACAATCGCCAATATCTTAGTAAAACTTTTTGTAAAGCTGGTAACAAGATAAGAGCAACAATAGCACCGGCTATTCCTTGAATGGTATCAGTCAAGAGTCCTAAAACTCCGGCTGCTGTCGAATACAAAATCCAGTTGGTCAAATGATATCCACCAACCATCACAGCCACGCCAACCACGAGTGCCAAAATATATTGGAACCACTTGCGTCTGTCTCGTGCTGCTTTTCTTACTAACAGTCCCACAAGTAGACCCTCTAGCCCGTGAATAACGAGTGAAAAGAGCATGAACTGTGCGTATCCTGAAAGTAAATCGAGTAAAAAGCCGGATAAACCACCGACTAATAATCCCGCAACTGGTCCTAACGCAATTGCTGCCAAGAAAATTCCGGTATCACAAAAATTGATATTACCATGAGTTGCAGGAATTGGAATAATTAATATTCGGCTTAGAACAACGTTCAGGGCAGTCAACAATGCTAAAAAGACCAATTGCCCAAGTGTTAATTTACTTTTACTATTATCTGCCATAATTAAATACTCCAAAACAATTATAATTCATTATTCAAAGAATGATTAAATATTTTAATATTTATTTAATTAAAAACCAATTATAGTTAAAAGTAAAGTCTGTTTAATTTATTTATTGAAGCGTGCAGTTAAGTCATCGTGCAATTCTTCATAGCCTGGCTTGTTAAGCAAACCAAACATATTGCGCTTGTATTCTTCAACTCCTGGTTGGTTAAACGGATTAATTCCATTTAAGTAACCGGAAATCGCAATTGCTAATTCAAAGAAGTAAATTAAATAACCAAGTGTATGTTCCGTTTGATCAGGAATGTTAACTGTCATTACCGGCACACCACCATCAGTATGAGCCAAAACAACGCCTTCATAAGCGCGTTCGTTAACATAATTCAAGCTCTTACCAGCTAAGAAGTTAAGTTGGTCCAAGTTACGATCATCAGAAGGAATCTCAACATCATTAGTTGGATTTTCAACGCGAATAACTGTTTCAAACAAGTTACGTAAACCTTCTTGAATGTATTGTCCAAGTGAGTGCAAGTCAGTTGAGAAGTTAGCGCTTGATGGCCAAATTCCCTTATTATCCTTACCTTCAGACTCACCCATTAATTGCTTGCACCATTCACCAAACATTCTCAAAGTTGGCTCATAATTCTCAACAATTTCAGTAGTGTAACCTTTTCTATACAAAATGTTGCGCAAAGCAGCATATTGATATGGTGTAGCCTTGGTTACATCAGTATCTTGGTAATCACTGCGAGCATCAGCTGCACCTTGCATCAATTGGTCAATATCGGCACCTGAAGCAGCAATTGGCAATAAACCAACGGCTGACAAGACGCTGTAACGACCACCAATGTCATCAGGAACAACAAATTCTTCGTAACCTTCTGCGTCAGCTTCGGTCTTCAATGCACCCTTAGCACGATCAGTTGTGGCATAAATCCGGTTTTGGGCTTCTTCTTTACCATATTTCTTAATTAACTTGTCTTTAAAAATTCTAAAAGCAACTGCGGCTTCAGTGGTTGTTCCTGATTTAGAAATAACGTTAACGCTGAAGTCCTTGTCACCAAGCCAAACCATTAAGTCATGCAAATATGATCCTGAAAGTGAGTTACCACAGAAAACAATGGTTGGATATTTGTCTTTACCCTTGCCGTAAAATGCGCCGTTTAAGAACTCAACAGCAGCTTGAGCACCAAGATAAGAGCCACCAATTCCAATACAAATCAAAACGTCAGAATCGCCTTGGATTTTCTTAGCCGCCTTCTTAATCCGGCTAAATTCATCCTTATCATAATCAACAGGCAAATCAATCCAGCCCAAGAAATCATTTCCTGCACCGGTGCCATCCTTTAATTCCTGAGCAGCAGCATTAACCAATGCTTGCATCTCACTAAGTTCATTTTTATGAACAAATGGCGTCAATTTAGTGCTGTCAAATTTAATTAAACTCATAAGTACGCTTCCTTAACTAAACAAAATATTTATTTCACAAGAATATTCTAACAATCTTATTTTGTAAATTCCAGTGATTTCTTTAATGTTTTGCAAACTTATTACGCACAGACTTAAACACCCAGTAAAGTAAATATCCGATGGCGGCGCCGCAGCTATTAAAGAAGACGTCGTCGATGTCACTGACACCAGTTTCAAGCAAAAATTGCATCCCTTCAATCAAGATTGAAAAAAGCATCCCAGCCACAAGCACCCTTTTGAAAGTTTGCTTTTTGGAAAAAACAAGCGGTGTTAAAAAGCCAAAAGGCACAAAACACAACACATTACCAAACGAATTATAAAAAAAGTCGAGCCGACTCTGAGCATACAATAATTTCCATGTTTCTTTTAAAAATACCAAGTTGATTTCGGTTAATGGTCGGTTAAAATAAAAGGTTAGCTGCCACGGAAAATACGTATTTCGAAAAGTTGTGAGCATTAACACTAAAATAAGATAAAATGCAAACACCCACACACCAGCCTCGGACCTGATTGATCGCCTGCACCTAATTGCCATTAACCAAAATAAGCGGACAACGGCAAATAATAAAAAATATAAAATAGTTTTATCAATTGCTAGCATTGTCAGCTTAATCAACGCAAAATGGTTGATTTTGGTAGCGAAGTTTTGCGCAATTATGTTATATAGCGGTCCTAAAAAAATCATGCTTAATCAATTCCTAAAAATAGAGTTTATCTAAATTATACTCATTTTTGCGTATACAAATCTTAAAAAAAGACTAATAATCGCTAAAAGATTGTCTCACGCTTATTAATCCTTTAAAATCATTGTTAAAGGAGCGTTCGTTTTGAAAAAAAAGAATCTAGCAAACTTCATGCAATCTCGAACAGGCTTTTTTGTTCTGCTCGTCTTGCTATTTGCCCTAAAGTACATCTTTGCGGCATATCATGACTTCAATTTGGGAATATCTGACCCCTACCAGCACATCATCATGTGGCTTAGTCCCCTGGGCACGGCAATTTTGCTCTTGAGCATCGGTTTTTATTTTCCTAAACCGATTGTTTCCTATTGTGTCATGCTATTAATGGACTTTGCTAATACCTGTCTATTATTTGCTAATATCCTCTATTATCGAGAATTTTCTGATTTTATTACGGTTAAAACTATCGCCAATGCCGGCAAAGTGGCGCCTGGCTTAGGCAAAAGTGCCGTTTCATTATTGCAGCCATCGGATATTCTATTGTGGCTAGATTTAATTCTGGTCATTGCACTTTTAGTAACGCATAAATTAAAAATCGATCAAAAGTCTTATGGACTCCTAACGCCGTTTACAATTACCTCATTCGGCTTTTTTGTTTTGACGTTAAATATTTTTCTGGCCGAATCATCCAGACCGCGCCTCTTAAGAAACACCTTTGATCGTGCCTACGTTGTGAAATATCTGGGGCTTGACACCTATACCATTTATGACGGTATTAAAAATGAACAAACGGAGCAGGTTAACCGTAATGCCAACGCCGCCGATTTAAATAAAATTCTTAATTTTACTAAGAAAAACAAGATACCTGCTAATGCCAACTATTTTGGTAAAGAAAAAGGTAAAAACGTCATCGTAATTCACCTGGAAAGTTTCCAGCAATTTCTGATTGGGTTAAAGGTCAATGGCAAGGAAGTCACCCCGTTTCTTAATTCAATCTACCATAACAAGCACACCATCAGCTTTGACAATTTTTACCATCAAGTAGGCATTGGTCGCACTAGTGATGCAGAAAATATGCTGGAAACTGGTACTTATGGCATTTCTGACGGGTCACTTTTTACGGCTCTTGGCGGTTCAAACACTTTCCAGGCCGCACCGCAAATTTTGCGCAGACACGGCAACTATACTTCCGCTGTCTTCCACGGTAACGTCGGTACTTTTTGGAATCGTGACGATGTCTATAAAAACTTGGGCTACAATTATTTCTTCGATCAGAATTATTTCAGTAATAATAAGGATGATAAAAAAGAATACGGCGTCAAAGATAAGCTGCTTTTTGCTGAAAGTATCAAGTATTTAGAGCGCATGCAGCAGCCGTTCTACACCAAGTTCATCACGGTAACCAACCACACACCGTTTTCAATGGATGAGCAGGACCTCGATCCCAAGTTTCAAACAACTGACACTAGCGATAAGACCATTAACAATTACTTTGAAACAGCTCATTATTTAGACGAATCAGTACGAGAATTTTTTGCTTATCTGAAAAAATCCGGCTTGGCCAAGAACACGATGGTAGTAATTTACGGCGACCATTATGGTTTAACCAACTCCGAAAATCAAACTCTAGCACCGATTGTCGGCGAAAGTTCCGATACTTGGAGCAGTTACAATGATGCGCAAATGCAGCGTGTGCCCTTTATGATTCATGCGCCTAATTTAAAAGGCAAAATTAACCACGAAGTTGCTGGCGAAATCGACGTCTTGCCGACATTAATGCACCTTCTAGGAATCAGCAACAAGCACTACGTGCAATTCGGCAGCGATCTTTTGTCACGACATTACAAGCCTTGGATTGTCTTTCGTAACGGTACCATTATCAGTAAAAAATACGTGATTATTGGCGCCAAGGGGAAAAAGGGCCTTGTTTATGACCGCAAAACTGGCAAGCAAATCATCAACTTTACCAAGCAGGAAAAAGTTGAAATTGCTAGACTTGCCAAGAAGGCTAAACAATCTCTAAAATATTCCGACTTGTTAAATAACCATAATTTATTGCGGTTCTATACCCCGCAAGGCTTTAAGCCAGTTAATCCTAACCAGTTTGATTACTTAACCAATTTTCAACAAATGGAAAAAATCGAAACTAAGTTAAAGAAAAAGTCGACGGCGCTGATTAATTTGCACCACGGTTCAACAACTAAACTATACAAAACCGATGCTCCAGAACTTGAAGGACATGAAGACGAAATTACTACCATTCCTGAATCCGTCCGTGGCAATCACCTTACCGAAAAGAAAAACAAATCTAGTAAAAACAAGAAAAAAGCATATAATTAATAATTATCGCTATTTAGTTAAGAAAGGAAAAATTTAAAATGAAATTGATAATTATTATTATCTTACTAATTGCGTTTTTTATTGCAGGTTGCCGCGTTGTTCCGCAAAATAATGAGGGTTTAATTGAAACTTTAGGCAAATATTCTAAAACTGTTAAAGCAGGGTTTGTTTTCATTATTCCTTTTATTCAAAAGATGCGGCGCGTTTCTTTGGCGATGTTCCCCGCTGAAATTTCCAAATATTCGATCATTACTAAAGACAATGCTGAAATTACAACGAGCCTAACCTTAAACTATCTGGTAACTGATTCTTACAAGTACTTTTATAACAACACTGATTCAGTTAAATCCATGGTTGAATTAATCCGCGAACATTTGCGTGATATTATTGGCCGAATGGACTTAAATGAGGCCCTAGGTTCAACAAGTAAAATTAACACTCAATTAGCTGAAGCAATTGGCGACTTAACGGATATTTATGGTATTCGCGTTGTCCGGGTCAATATTGATGAATTGTTGCCAAGTCCTGAAATTCAAAAAGCCATGGACAAGCAATTAACGGCTGATCGTGAAAAGATTGCTGCAATTGAAAAGGCTGAAGGTGAAGCTAAAAATATTGAATTGACAACCAAAGCCAAAAACGATGCTTTAATTGCAACGGCTAAGGCTAACGCACAAGCAATCAAAACCAAAGCGGATGCTGAAGCATATCGAATTAACCAGCTGCAAGCTAGTTTGGCAGATGCTAGCGAAGGCTACTTTAGAAATCAAAGTCTAGACAGCTTCAATAAGTTGGCTGCTGGTCCAGATAATTTAATTGTCGTCAACAAGGATGAAATAACCAATCTGGGTAATCTACCAGCTGCTGCTAAAGTTTGGCATCAGGCTGAAGAAAAATAACTATAACAAAAAAGAGAGCTTCATTTTGGAGTTCTCTTTTTTTATCTATTATTTAGTTAAATATTGTTCATAACCTTGATCATAAATTGTAATCGTAAATTGTGCTCCCTTGCCCATTTCGGAAGTTACCGATACCTTGCCGCCGTGTTGCTTAACAAGAGAGGAAACAATCGCTAGCCCCAGACCTGATTCACCCGTTCCCAGACGAGCACGTGACGGATCGGCTTTAAAGAAGCGCTCAAAGATATACTTCATTTGCTCCTTGTTCATCCCAATCCCATCATCCTTGACCGCGATTTCCGTTCCGTGAGTAATTCTGCGACCACTAAGCAAAATGTGGCCATTAGTAGTAAACTGAATTGCATTTTGCACCAAGTTGACAATAATTTGGGTTAACCGGTCACGATCAGCATAAATTGGTAATTCAGATGGTACCTCTATCTCGAGCTGATCGTTAACCTTATCGGCATTTTGCTTTAGTTGAATGATCACATCTTCTAAAACCTTGCTGGCATTAAATTGCGTCTTACTTAAATTAATTTGATTATTACGAATCTTTTCGTAATCTAAATTTTCGTTAACTAGGCGAATTAAGCGCTCGGTCTCCCGACGCATTAGGTCAATTGATTTCGGTTTGGACTCTTCCGGAATAGCATCATACTGCAATCCTTCCAGAATACCATTGATTGTCGTAAGCGGTGTACGCATTTCATGGGCTGCATCAGCCATAAATTGGTCGCGGCGCTTTTCCTGTGATTTAACTTCTTGATTATATTCTTTTAATGCCTGCACCATCTTGTTAAAGCTATCAGCTAACTGGTCAATCTCATCATTACCCGTCTGCTCAATCTGCACATCAAGATTACCAGAGCGCACTTTTTTGATTGCTCGTGAAAGGCGATTAATCTTATTGGTTGAATAATAGCTCAAGATGGCACTCATAATTAGCCCGACAAATAAGGCAATAATTAACGCGTTGATTAAATTGCGTTTGGCTGTGTCAATTGGCCGCTCAACATCTTTGACAAGCGAACCTAGCCAAATTGCCCCAACAATCTTATGTCCACTCATCCACGGGACAATTACACCCGTATACGCATTTTTCGTATGACACAAATACGATTTTTCTTCATTATTATTTCTAATGTGAATTTCTTCACCGTGGCTTAACGCGGCAAAAACATTGCCTTTTAAGCGGAGTAAGCGGCGACTTTTAGGATAGATTTGCATCCCCTGACTGTTAAAAATATGCAGGTGAAGGTCATCACCACGCAAGACAAACTGCAATTGATCCAAAAATTCCGAGTTAAGCATGATAGTGCCATTCTTTTGGTCATTAGCAGCTAAGTCACCTAATGATGAAGCATAATCGTCCATGCGCCGATAATTTTGCTCATAAGATTGGGCTGTCACCGATTTAATCTCGGCATAGCCAATGATTGATACCGTCGTCACAATAATTAGCAAAAAACTAAGTAAGTGTTGATAGATTAGCTTCATTTCTTAACCTGCTCATCATCAAACTTATAGCCAACACCCCACACAGTTTGAATCACATCAGCACCAACCTTTTCCAATTTTTGCCGCAATTTCTTAATATGGGCATCGACAGTTCGTTCTTCGCCAAAATAGTCATAGCCCCAGACAGCTTCAAGCAACTGGCCGCGTGAAAAAACTTGCTTGGGCTTTTGGGCCATTGTATAAAGCAAGTCAAATTCCTTGGGCGTTATATTGGCCACCTTTTTATCATCAAATAAAACTTCACGCCGAGCCTTGGAAATCTTGACATGCTTGGTATTAACATCATAATCACTCGTTCGTTTAGCTAATTTAGGATGACTTTGATTATCTTCAATCATAATTCGGCGGTGCAATGCCTTAATCCGCGCAATTAATGCCAGCGGGCTAAAAGGCTTAGAAACATAATCGTCGGCGCCGACACCTAATCCCAAAATCTGATCGGCCTCACTATCACGAGCCGTTAACATGATAATCGGTACTGTTGGCGAAAGCGCGCGTACCTCCTTAGCAACCTGGATACCATCCTTTTTAGGTAAATTAAGATCCAAAGTAATCAAGTCGTATTCATCAACGTGTTCTTTAAACATTTCAACAGCCTGCACGCCATCGACGGCAACATCTTCTGTCCAGCCTTCTTTAGCAAAAAACATCCCCATCATTTCAGCGACAGAACTATCATCTTCAACCATCAAAATTTTTAATTTCATTTTCGATCCCTAAATCCTTTAGTTCTTTCGTGCTTGACTTTATCTGGATCAACATAATCTGGTGGCAACTCATTGCGCTTAATTAAAAACCGTTTCAAACTTTTTTCGGTCGCAACAATTGGAAACAAAATAAAGAAGTAAAACGTCAATAACCAGATTAAAAAATACCGATCCCACTTTAACAGATGAATGCCAATTCCAATTAGCAGTTGCAGTAAGCCAAAAAAGGCAAAATACATACTCGCCTTTTTCTGGGCAAAAGCAAAACTGTTTCGGTTAACCTGTGCTAAGTATGACAAATAACCATATAGTGGATTAGCCTTTTTGGCTGGTTTAATTAACCAGATAAGTCCGACAACAAGTAAAATTGCGCCGCAAGCAATATAAATCATACTTCTTATTTTCCTTTTTTAATGAATTTTAATTCTACTTAGCAGGAGCAGACATTACTATTTTCATTTTACCAATGAACGAGAAGTCTTTCATCTGATTAGGAATAATGAAATTAGTACCAACCTTTAGCTTATAAGTCTGATTGCCAACTTGCAGTTGTCCCTCTCCTTTAATAACCGAAACTAATAGGTAAGGGTGACCATTTAAGCTAGTTTGCCACTGACCATCTAAATCAATTTGCCATAAATAAAAATGTGGTGACACTGGCGGCTCAACTAAAGTCTTAATAGTTGCTCCCTGCTCGTTAGTTACTTTAACGTCAATTCTTGGGTCAACATGTGGCACTGTGGTAACATCAATCGACTTCTGTGTGTGCAGCTCACGCTGCTTGCCTGTCTTCTCATCAACTCGATCATAATCGTATAATCGGTAAGTAACATCGCTGGATTGCTGGGTCTCAATTACCATAATTCCTTTAGTTAAAGCGTGAATTGTTCCCGCTGGAACATAGAAAAAGTCGCCAGCCTTAACCGGCACCTTACGCAAAAGCTTATCCCACTGCCCCTGATGAATCATATTGGCTAATTCATCACGCGTCTTGGCAGTATGACCATAGATTAAATATGAATCTGGATCGGCTTGTAAAACGTACCAGCTCTCAGTTTTGCCACTGTCATTCTCCACTTTTCTAGCATATTCATCATCGGGATGAACTTGCACTGACAAGTTATCATTAGCATCCAGAAATTTAACTAATAATGGAAATTCTTTTTCCTCAGGATTGCCAAATAAGTCCGGATGTTCATGATATACTTGCCGCAACGTTTGCCCCTTTAATGGGCCTTGGCTAACCAGCGACGCATCATCTTTATATCCAGAAATAATCCATGCTTCGCCTACTTTGCCAGCTGGAATATCATAATTAAAAATTGTTTGTAGTTTTCTCCCACCCCAGATTTTTTGTCTGAAATACGGTGTTAAAAATATTGGTTCCACTCTAATCACCTCATATTTAGTTTAAACTTTTATCGGATAAAAAAGGAATATTTTTATTAAATCTTTATTATGTGACTTATTATATAGATTTTTATGTGTAAATGTAAAACACCATCCAAATTAACGGGTGGTGTTTTTAGGTTGGAACAAATGAAATATTGAATAGACTTATACGGGTATTAGCTTTAAAATTGAAATAAATTGTATAGAACAACTTTATTTGTTTAAAAAGGAGAAATCATGAAAAAAAGAATAATTATAGTAGTTACAGCATTAGTTGCTATTTTACTGGGAACAGTTAATAATTCATCAATCACTTCAGCGCATAGTTTTGCATGGTGGTGCAAGCCACGTGAAGTTAAGGTTGTTAAATCCGTAAGAATTAATAAAATTAAAAAAGAAGTTCCACTTTATAAGTCACATTGTGTAGGTCACAAGATTCTTAAAAAAGGCACACGACTCAAAATACAACATGTTGCTAGTTATACTTGGATAGTTCAGAAAAAAGGTCTAGCAAATGGCTATTTCAACTCTAGCAATTATTTTTGGGAAACTGGGAATTTTCCAAAGCACTGGTATAAATTAGTCAAATAATCTACGTCCACAAAGCCAGTGACAATAAACCTATGGCGAGAAATATAATACTTTGAAGGAGTTAAAATGAAAACCACAAAATTAGTAGTAGGAATTCTACAAATGGTCTTTGCAGCTATTATTTTATTTCAATCATTCATGGTTGGAATGGCAAATATAGTAGCTACTGGAGGTGCTAAAAACGCTGCACTTGGAACATTAACAGCATTACTATACGTTGTCTCTGGAACAATTTATATTGTTACAAGAAAAGATCCAAAAATTATCGGTGACGCAATTAGTTTAATTATTATGGCTTTAACTTGGGTTTTAGATTTAAACTTTCACGGAGACTTTACTGATCTCTCATTTTATGGTTGGATAGCTATTATAATTGGTTTAATTTTCTTTTTATGGCATGTGGTTGTCTTAACCCAAGACAATGATCATATAACCATTAATAACAAGAAAAACACAAAAGTTGATCCGAAAATATATGAGAAAACTAATTCGGAAAACAATGTTAAGTCTAACACTTCTAATAATTCTAAAAAGGAAATTAATATATATAAGTACCTAGCTATTGGCTCTGGAATAATTATTATTGTTTTTCTCGGCTTTTTCGTATTTTCCAAGATAAAATTTACTAAACCAACATCTTCTAATCAAACATCTTCTAATCAAACATCTTCCCTTGTAAAAAATAATACAGTAACTGAGCTTAAGACAGTTACTTTGAATGCTGGAATCTATAAAGTTGGTAGAGATATCGCACCCGGAAGATATAAAATTACAATTGTGAAAGGTAGTGGCAATATTTCTTCTGACAATGAATCCAATGATGAAGAAATTAATGCTATTATCGGTAAAGACTATGACGATGACCAAGTAACTTCATATACTGTAGACTTAGTGAAAAAAGAAAAAATTGAGTTAGACGATATAGAAGAAACAAAATTTACGCCGATTACTAATAGACAATATAAAACAAGCTTAAGTGCTGGAAGCTGGGAAGTTGGAAAAGACATTAAGCCTGGAAGATACACAATTGTCGCTACAAAAGGTAGTGGCAATATTTCCTCTGATGGAAGCAACGATGATGATGACATCAATGAAATCTTAGGAACCACAGTTGATAAAGATGATGATCAGATAACAAAATTTACAGCTACATTGACTAAAGGAGAAATTTTAAATACTGATTTGCAAGGTATCGAATTAATTGCAAAATAAAATCGATGTAAACAAGACTCTGTCTATTGGTTTTAATAACAAGGTGATAGTTCAATCACCGAAAAGTAAAATGTCGATCAGAACCCTACCAGTATCTGATAATCTCAAAAAACATTAATTAAATATCGTGATTATGAGTTAAGCCAACCCCTTGTGAGTAATAAACTTTTTCACACACAAAATGGAAATTACTTAACACTTAGTAAACCTGACCAGTGGCGTCATGCAATTTATAAAGCAAATCCCAAATTAAAGCAAATAACCATACATGGTTTCCGTCATACTTTTGCAACTCTATTGATTAGTGAAACCAATGTTAAGCCAAAAACAGTTCAGATGTTAATGGGACACGAAACAATTGAAATGACAATGGATATTTACACCCATCTAACCAGTCAGAATAAGAAAGATACTATCAACTCAATCAAACTTTTAAACATTTAAAAAGTGCCTGGGAAAAAACTCAGCACAAAAGGGAATGTTAGAATAAAAAGCTAACATTCCCTTTTTTATACAATATTTTGTTCATATTATGTTCTGGAAAGTTACAAAAATTTAAAGACATTAGCAATAGCATTCGATTTTAACGGCTACTTATAACCTAATTTTTTCAAAATCAGAGTTTTTTCCCAGACACTTTCTTTCTATATAGAAATTCCACAGACTTTTCACAGACTAAAATTTATTAAAGATTTACATCCATTTATAAGAACGCTACTAAATCAGTGTTTTCAATTATATAATCATGTGAAATTACTTTAAAACTAAAAGAAGCCTTGATAAATCAAGACTTCTTAGACATACAATGGAGATGAGGGGAATTGAACCCCTGTCCAAACGCATTCCGTCACTGACCTCTACGATCATAGTTATATTACTTGAACTTCACTAGTCCAAAACGCCATATAACAGGGCTAGGATGGACTAGCTAACCTGTTTAGGACTCTTTTTAACTATTCAGATGAGGTAGTTAAACGTAACTCACTAATTTGATACCTACTACTAGACGTGAGTAATCCAATATTAGGCAAGGCATAAGTGCTAAATTAAGCAGCTAATGCGTAAGAATTTTCTTTATTTGCAGTTAAAGTTCTGTGACGTTTTAATGTAGACGTGACCTACAAATCGCAGTCAATGCGAATCTACGCCTGTCGAATCCCAAAACATCCCCTTGAGACTCTCTAATTATAGCATAATTCACATCAACAAACGATTAAAAAGTTCAATTAATTAGTTCAAATGAGCTAAACGAACAACATCACGTTCAATCATCAATTCTTCATCAGTTGGAATAATCATTGCCTTAACCTTTGAGCCGTCTTTAGAAATGAACTTCTCGCCGTTAGACTTGTTAGCTTCAAAGTCTGGGTCCAAACCGATAAATTCAAAAGCCTTCATGACATTTTCACGAACGCTGCTGTCGTGTTCACCAACACCGGCAGTGAAGACAATCGCATCAACGCCACCCATTTCAGCAACGTAAGAACCAATGTATTGAATTACACGGTCAACAAAGATTTCACGAGCTAAGTTAGCCTTCTTATCAGCATTATCTTCCAAGTCACGCATATCTGAAGAAATTTCAGAAATACCAAGTAATCCTGACTTGTCATTCAAAATACTAATCATTTGGTTAATATCAATGTTGTCTTTGTTCATAATGTATTGTAAAACTGAAGGATCAACATCACCTGAACGAGTACCCATTGTGATACCTGCAAGTGGTGTGAAGCCCATTGAAGTGTCGTAAGACTTACCGTTCTTAACAGCAGTAATTGATGCACCTGAACCCAAGTGGCAAACTACCATCTTCAAATCTTTGGCATCTTTACCAAGCATTTCAGCAGCACGGCCAACAATGTAACGAACTGAAGTACCGTGAGCACCGTACTTACGTACACCATATTCTTGATAATATTTATAAGGAATTGAGTACATGTAGTGTACTGGATCCAAAGTTTGGTGGAATGAAGTATCAAAGACAGCAACTTCTGGTACTTCTGGAAGCAACTTCATAAATGCTTCAATTCCCTTGCCTTCAGCCGGGTTATGCAATGGTGCATATTCCTTCAAGTCATAAATTGCTTGTAATTTGTCCTTGTCAACGATTACTGAATCTGAGAATTCTTCCCCACCAGCAACAACACGGTGACCAACACCAACAATTTCACTTAAATCAGAGATAACTTTGTATTCTTCTAATGCTTTAAGCAACAAGTTAACGGCTGTTTCTTGATCTGGAATAGCTACTTCTTCCTTGTGCTTTTCGCCGTTGGCTAATTTGATTTCAAATGATGAACCATCAATACCAACACGGTCAGCAAGGCCTTCTGCTAATACCTTTTCTTCTGGTAAAGCAAATAACTTGTACTTAAAAGAAGAACTACCTGAGTTGATTGCTAAAACTTTTTTCATAAATAAAATTCCTCCATACATGTAACTTTGTATTTTCACAAATTAATGAATGTTATTAGTATACCACTCATTTAGCTTAACATTAAGCTTAATTAGCTCCTCTTGCTTCTTAATTGAGTCTAACTTTGTGAGCAAAACCTCACTGCTACTAATACCAGTGCCGTGATTTTGAAATACCAAGACTGATTTTTGGTTAAATTTATTCTGAAACATGTTATCCGGTAACTCAACAATCGTCCGCAAGAAGACCTTTTCGGCAAGCCACGGCATAAAATCAGCCCCAACTTTACCAGAAAGAATTGATTTGGGCACAACTAAAAAGGCATAGCCTCCAGGCTGCAGATTTTTAATAATTTGCTCAATAAACAAAAGATGTGCAAATGAGTGCCCTTTTTCAGCTTTCGTTGCAAAATTAGCTGCATTATCATCAATCGGATAATAACCAATTGGCAAATCACTAACTACTGCCTCTGGACTTTCAAGTAACCAAGGACTAAGAGCATCCTGGCAATACAAGTCAATCTTAATCCCATTTAAATGAGCACCAACGTCGGCAAAGTTCAGCACTTCCTCGTCGTTATCAATTCCAGCTAACTCATAATTCAGCTTAGAATGGTTAGCCATTTTCAACTGGTTAACAACTTCATATAGCAAACTACCAGTTCCAACTGCTGGGTCGACAATCGTCAAGTCCTTATCTGCCGGCAGCAGCTTCTTCATCAACATTGCAATAATTGTGGCAATAGCTGGTGGTGTCGGCATCTGATTGACGTCTAATTCGTCTTCATTAATTGCTTTAAGGACTAGGTAAGTAAAAATTTGTACTTTGTCCTTCTGCGCTAAATGATCATAATCTAGTGCCGCATATTTTTGACTTAACTTAGCAACCGTGTCCTTATCTGGGGCACCCATTTCAACCTTAATCTTACCTGTTTCAAGATTATCAAAGGTTTCGGTTAAAGCCTCACCAAAAGTAACATTTAAGCTATCCTGCAGACACTTAACACAGTCCAAAAATTTATTAAAAAGTTCTTCAATTTTATCCATGCTTGATTCCCCTTATCTCCTTACCATTTTAATAGAAAGAAGGTTATCGGTGCAAGCAAATCAATTGTTGACTAGATATTCAATTAATAGCAGGTCACTTTCCATGCTGAAACGATAAACTTCCTGATAAAATTGTAGGAACAACAGACAAGTAATTAATACCAAAACGCTACTAAGTAACGCACTAGCTTTTACTTTTTGCTTTTTTAGCTTGTTCATTTTTTGCCTTCTTTTCCGGCTGCTTAGCTAATTTAAAATATAATTCAGACTGGCGGCCATCATCTTCTGTCACAACAATCTTCAGCTGTTGCGACTGCGTCACAAACTTTGCTTTACTAACATTCAATAAAAGTGGCATATGTCCGCCTTCAAAAGTTGTTGCCCGAATCATATTTTTATAAAAAGTTAACCAATAAATATTTTCATTATTATCTTGGTCTACTTTCACAATCTTTGCCTTTTTTGCCGTGGAAGCAGCGGCATCAACATAGGCCAATTTAGTATTACCATCATGTAAAAAGCGGTTGAATTGCACATAAGAAAACACCACATCGTCGGTATGGTGCTCAGCTTTGTTGGCCAAGGTCATGCTTTTTAACAAATTTTGTAACATTAAAACAACCAACAAAGTTATAAAAACCGCAAACATGGCTTCGGATAACATAAAGCCCTTATTCCTTAATTTCATAAGTTTTCTTATCTGTTGTATCATAGACGCTTTTTGCTCCTACAGGTTGATAAACACGATCATGAACGGTAATTTTATCTAAATTGCTTTCTTTCAGCACATGCCAAGCATAAGTTCGGTCTGTCTTTAACTCGATTTGGTGCTCATTTACCATACTGCCGCTAACGATTAGCGCAATTAGAGTCACACCCATCACTGCTAAAACAAGTGCCACCACACTTTCTGCCAGTAAAAAGCCCTTTAGTCGAAATCTATTCTTCAATTGCTCGCCCCCAAAGCATTTGTAACTTTATCTTCTGTGAATGTTGACCATCAGCAATAGTAATAGTTTTGGGTGCTAGTATTCCATCATTTGTAATCAGTGTTGTATTCTTAAGACCGTAGATAGTAATTGTTGAAGCGATCTGGATATTTTGAGAAAAGCCATCACCATTAAAAACAAGTATCTTTGTATCTGGCCGATATACTATTGTAACTGACTCATGCTTAATCGTACTGTACCGCGCCGCTTGTTCAATAGAACTTTTAACTTCTCTAGTAGTATTATTAAGAACTAACTGCTGGCGATATGCGGAAATTTCGACAGTTCCAAGCATTACTAAGCTGAGTGCAATCATTAGGCACACAACCATTTCGACTAATGTAAAGCCAGAAAATTTAACTTTAATTGCCTTTTTCAACCACACCATTATTTACCGTATAGTTTTTGGATTTATCAAGTTGATTTTTGGTCAAATAACCATCTTCAAACATATTTTGGAAAGTAATATCTTTACCCTTGCGATCCTTATCTTCTTCATAAAGATCAGCTTGAGTTTGCAAAGTTGTCTTAAAGGCATCTTCGGTACGATCAGCCGCACTCTGTTTTTGTTTAGTCAAATTAGGTGCAATAATCAAGAGTAGCAACACAATAATGGCAATGACCACGACCATTTCAATCAACGTAAAACCTTGTGCCTTACGACTTTTAGCTAAAATCTTTAATAAATATTGTTTAAACTTTTTCTTCATTATAATCTCCTTAAATCTGCTGCATCATGGCATACATTGGCAGCAACAATTTTAAATACATCCCGATAATGCACAACCCAATCAAAATAAAGCAAACTGGCTGTACATTAACGATTAATTTTTCAATTTTACTAGTTAAATCTGTAAATAATGTTTGTCCGAGTAGTAAACAGCGATTGCCTAAATCACCCTTAGTTGATCCCGTCTCAAGCAAGATTACTAATTCATCTGGCAAAAATAATTCCTGCTTAATAATCTCCTGCAAACTCTTACCCTTGGCTAACTGCCGGTTTACCTTGGCACCAAGATACTGCTGCAGTGATCCTTTTTCCTGATTTGCCGCATACTGACACATCTTTTGCAGAGAAAAACCGCTTGCAACCAATAAGCCAATATCATAAACTAAGAGATATTTGACATACACTTTGACCGTTGCGCCAATAATTGGGTAATGCGCTAGTTTTTTTAGTGAATGGTAATCTTGTTTACGCAAAAGGGTTAGAACTTGCGTGAAATAATAGAGAAATAACAAACCTAACCCCAGTATGCCTACCAGCAAGACATCACCAGTGTGCTCGTTAGAAGATGAAAATTGGCTTGATACAAAGGTCTGCATAAAGACAAGTAGTGCAATCATCATTACGACTAATACTACCGGATATGACATTTCGGTTTTTAACTTCTTAATCTGTTCATTTTTCAGACGATTCAGTGTAGCCAGCTGCGACAAGCAATCAAGCAAATTTCCCTGTTGCATTGCTAATTCGACTTGTGTGGCCACTGTTTTACTAAAACCCAGTTGCCACATTTCCTGACCTAAATCAGCACCCAGAGTCATTCTTTGGCTCAAACCTGCTAGCAGCCTTTTACGTTTCGGCCATAATATCGGCATTAATTCCAAACTAGTGCTGAGAGAAAAGCCATTGGCCAGGCTATTTTGTAAGTAATCAAGAAAGGCTAGCTGCTCTTGACCTGTCAACTTACCCTTCTTGAAATTGCTTATAGATTGGCGCACTAATTTCACCTCGCTGTTTCAATTCTGCTAAATTATCCGTCCACTTAACAAAATTCCCTCGTTGAGTTTGCCCAATACTATCCTGCAAGTCTTGTCCACTGGCAATATCGAGTAAGCATGAAAAGCCGGCCATCGTCGGCAAGAGTCGCTGGTAAGAAACAGCCGTTAAACAGTTACTTAGCTCATTCTGATTAATCTGCAAACTCTCTAATCGCGAAATTGTCTGCAGCGTACTCTTGGCATGAACAGTTGCTAGCACGAGGTGTCCGCTTAGTGCGGCATCAACTGCTAGACGTGCCGTTTGGGCATTTCGAATTTCGCCAATAATTAAAATATCGGGACGGTGGCGCAAAGCTGCTTCTAACAAGCGTGCATAACTAATTTCAGCCTCATCATTAACCTGAGTTTGTAAAAATGTCGCTTGATGGATTTCAACCGGATCCTCAATTGTCATCACCATTTTTCCCTGCCCAACAGCTTGCGCCAACTTATACATCGTCGTCGTTTTACCAGAGCCAGTGGGACCACTTGTGACAATTAAGCCGCGCCGTTTAGCCAACTGCGTTAATTTCTCAATTTGCTTAGGTAAAAAATACTGGCCCAACTGCACTTGATAAATAATCCGTAATACCAACGATTCACAACCGGTAAAGTCGCCAATGCTTGATAAACGCAGATAATATTTTTCTTGGTGATAGTCATACGTTAGTGCTCCAACCTGTGGCCTGCGGTGCTCCGCAATATCCATTTGCGCGCCATATTTGAGAAAGTTGATAATTTCTTTCCCTTCATTTAATGTAAACACGGCCTTTTGACTAATCCCAGCAATTGTCCGCAAGTTGACCACCATTTGCTCATCATGTACCAGGAAAAACATGTCACTGGCGTGCTTGGCAATTGCTTCTTCAATTAACGAGTTGACCGTTTCCTTAATTCGCATAAAAAACCTCCTTTGCCTGCACTCTACAAGTACATACGCAAAAGAGGTGAAAAATTTTTTGTAAATAAAAAATCACTCAAAAAATTGAGTGATTTATCGTTATTTTATGTTAACCCTAGTCTTCATCAGCAGCGGCAGTGTAAACATTTTGCACATCATCATCGTCTTCTAAGGCGTCAACAAGGTTAGCAAATTGTTCCTTCTTGTCTTCTGGTACTGGTGTAGTGTTCTCAGGAATCATCGTTAACTCAGCGTTGGCAAGCTTGTAGCCAGCCTTTTCTAAAGCATCACGAACTTGTGCCAATTGCTTAGGATCAGTGTAAATCTCGTAAACTTCATCGCTTGTTTGCAAGTCATCGCCACCGGCATCCATTACGTCAAGTAACATTTGGTCTTCATCGGCATCAGTTGTTGTCCGGTCGATTGCAATGTAACCCTTACGGTCAAACATGTAAGCAACTGAACCAGTAGCACCAAGTGAACCACCATTACGCGTAAAAGCAACACGAACTGAAGAAGCTGTCCGGTTCTTGTTATCAGTCAAAGCTTCAACAAAGACAGCAACACCACCTGGTGCATAGCCTTCATAAGTAATCTCATCGTAATGCTCGTCTGAATTTCCTTCAGCCTTCTTAAGTGCGCGGTCAATGTTAGTCTTAGGCATGTTGTTAGCACGAGCTTTATCCATTACCATCCGCAAGTTAGGATTCCCTGAGGGGTCAGGACCACCATTCTTTGCAGCCATATATATCTCACGAGATAGTTTTTGGAAAATTTTACCTCTCTTAGCGTCTTGCGCATTCTTGCGGCCTTGAATATTGTGCCATTTTGAATGTCCTGACATAAGAATCCTTCTTTCTTTATTTGTAGTTATTAACGATAATAATCTTAACTCACAGCAGCACAAAATTCAATACTAGCAGCAATTTCAGCTAACTTTTTGCCAAAATTATTCTCAAATTAAATTATTTTAAGATTATTCTAACTAAATATCTTTATTTTGGGTCTAGTCAGACACTGTAATAATGGTAAAATAGAACACGTTAATTATTTTTAAAGGAGATAATCTCAGTGGATGAAATAGGTTCAAACAAGAAATATATTTCGTGGCCGGTATTAACTCTGATGGCTTTTTGTACTGTTATCGGCTTAGACGATATCATGTACAACTTCCAAAATCAGGGAATGCCTGTTGTCACTTCATGGATTATCATGTGTATTTTTTACGTGATTCCATATTCTTTAATGGTTGGTCAGTTAGGATCAGTCTTTAATAAGGAAGGTGGCGGGCTATCATCATGGGTCCGCGGAACAGATGGCGAATTTTTAGGCTACTTTACCGCTTGGACATACTGGGCAGCCTCAATTCCTTATGCAGTTGATTCGGCTAACACAATTATCGTCGATATTGGCTGGGCCGTTACTGGCTCCGGCAAGTTTCAGGACCAAATTTCAAACAAGAACTTTGCTTTGATGACTTTTGCCATGTTCATTATCTTCATTATTGTTGAACACTACTTCTCAAGATCAATGGAAGTATTATCAACAATTGGCGGTGGCATGATGCTGATTATGACCTTCATGTTTGTCTTTTTAGCCTTTGTTGGGCTAAGCAAATCCGGCGGTCACATGGCAACTACCAACTTCACTTGGCACTCACTTATTCCTAAGTTTGACATGCATTACTGGACTACCATTGCCATGTTAATCTATGCCCTCAACGGTTGTGAATTAGTTGCGCCATACGTTACTAAAATGAAGAAGCCGAAATCCGACTTTCCTAAAGCAATGATTGCCCTAGCAATCATGACCATCTTCTTAACTGTCTTTGGTTCATTTGCTCTTGGTATTTATTTCAATGCCAATCATATTCCAAATGACTTGAAGATGAACGGTGAATACTACGTCTTCGACATGGTTGGTAGACAATATGGCCTTGGTAAAGGTCTACTCTACCTGTGGTCTTGGACATCCGTCTTTTATAACGCTGCTCTTTTAGCCGTCTTACTAGATGCTATGACCAGAATGTTAATTTCTGATACCGGTGACAAGTACATGCCGAAGTTCTTACGCAAAAAGAACAAAAATGGTTTGCCAATCAACGGTTATATCTTAACTGTTGCCCTGTCAGCTTTTATCATGTTACTTGGTATTTTCTTACCTGACATGAATGACATTTTTAACTGGTTATTAAACCTTAACGGTATCATCTCACCAGGTGTTACCTGCTGGATTTTCTATTCCTTCATGCGAATTAGAAAAAACTCCAAGAAGTTTTCGTCTGACTATGTCTTTATCAAAAACGATAAATTGGCTTATCTCGCAGGATTCTTCCTATTAATAGTTACGGCTGTCGCAACTGTTTTAGGAATTGCCCCGCTAGACGTTAAACAATTCAGCAGTTATTGGTGGTATGAATTAATCATTAATATTGTCGCAATTGTCGTCTTAATCGGTCTTGGCGTGATTTTGCCAAGTATTAGACGTCGCGAAGAAGAATATGGCATTGCCTTCAGCCGCAATCAATGGATTACAATGTTTGTCCTGATTATCGGCTCAATCATTCTTGACCTCTACCTTGGCGGTCACAATATTGGCATGATGAATTTGGGTCAATTGAAATTAGGCTTAAACATTATCATTATTGTGATTGAAGCCATCTTAGCAGTTTTACTTTGCTGGCTAGTTGGTAGAAAAAAGCCAAATAATGCGCAAGATTAATTAAATATTTTAAAAACAACCTCACACTGAATGTGGGGCTGTTTTTATTTGCAAAAGAATGGTCAATATCAATTAAAATATTATCGCAACTACTATATAATAACTTTAAGACATAATTAAGGAGAAGAACATGAAAGAGATTCCTTTTAAGGCCGTTGCCGTTGACATGGACGGCACCTTTGTAAATGACGAAAAGACATTTGACCACCAACGTTTTGATAAAATTCTAACCGAATTGCGCAAGCATCATATCCACTTCATTGCTTCCAGCGGGCGACCGTTATCTCGCCTGCAAAAAGACTTTTATGGCTTTTTAGACCGGATTGATATTGTCGCTGACAATGGCTCCATTTTAACGCAGGACAACAATATTATTTTACGGCACGTTTTTACTTATCAAGCGGGGATTAAATTAATCAGTTTTATCCAAAAAAATTACCCAGCAACCGAAATTACTGCTAGCGGACTTGAGCGTTCATATCTTAGTAAACAAGCTTCCGCAAAATTCAAAAGTTCAATGCATTTTTTCTATCCAAATGTCATTGAAGTCGCAGACTTAACTGACTTGCCAACTAGCGACAATCTGACTAAACTCACCCTTAACTGCGATGCAAACTTAGCCAGTGAACTTGAAGCAAGGTTTAACCAAAACAGCAGCGAGCGAATCCACTGCACAACAAGTGGCTTCGATAACATTGACGTCATGCCTAATCGCGTCAACAAGGGACAAGGCATCAAATATTTTCTGCGTTATTTCAACGTTAAACCAGAGGAACTAATTGCCTTTGGTGATGGCATGAATGACAAAGAGATGATTGAACTCGCCGGCTTTGGTTACGCAATGAAAAACGGCAATCCCAAGCTAAAGAAAATTGCCAAGTACGAAGCTCCAAGCAATAATGACATGGGTGTACTGCAGGTTTTAGAAGAATATTTAAAATAAATTTTGTTCTTTCAGGGAGTGAATTTACATGAGCTACATTGAGGTAAGACATAATTTTAAAAAATATCAAACTGGTGACACGGAAGTATTGGCCAATAATGATGTTAGTTTTTCTGTTGAGCAAGGTGAACTGGCGATTATTCTGGGGGCATCTGGTGCCGGCAAGTCCACCATTCTTAATATTTTGGGTGGGATGGACACCAACACTAGCGGTGACGTCATCATTGATGGCCAAAATATCGCCAAGTATAACAAACGGCAATTAACCACTTACCGCAGAAATGATATTGGTTTTGTTTTTCAATTTTATAATCTAATTCAAAATTTGACAGCTAAAGAAAATGTGGAACTTGCTTCAGAAATCGTTAAGGACGCATTAGATCCAGTGCAAACATTGATTGATGTTGGCTTGCAAAAGCGCATCAATAACTTTCCCGCCGAACTATCTGGTGGTGAACAGCAACGCGTCGCAATTGCCCGCGCAATTGCTAAGAACCCCAAGATTTTGCTCTGCGACGAGCCAACTGGTGCCCTAGATTATGAAACTGGGAAGAGCGTCTTACAAATTATCGCTAATATGAGCCGGGAAAAAGGCGCAACCGTGATTATTGTTACGCACAACAGCACCATTGCGCCAATCGCTGACCGTGTAATTCATTTTCATGATGGCCAAGTTACACAAATTGAACAAAATCCCCACCCTGAAGCAATCGCCAATGTTAAATGGTAAAGAAGGCGCATCACGATGAATAAAGTGGTTTGGCAAGATTTTTGGCAGTCAATTAAGCATACTAAAGGACAATTTTTATCGATTTTTGGCTTAATGATGATTGGCGCTTTCGCCCTCGTGGGCTTGATGGTCACAGGGCCGGATATGCGCGACACAGGAAATCATTATGCCCAAACGCTAAAGACACCGGACCTAACAGTTATCAGCAATTATGGCTTAGACAAACAAGATACTAAGAAAATCCGGCACGCTGCTGGCAGCCAAACTGTCGAATTCGGCTACATGACAGACGCTGTGTTAAAAAATAGCCACGAAAGCTGGCGCCTTTTTTCAAAGCCGCAAAAGATTGGTCGCTACGAACTGCGCTCTGGTCGTTTGCCACGAGCTAAGAACGAAATTGCCATTGCCGCTCACTTTCAAAAACGGTACAAACTAGGTCAGACAATTGCTTTTACCGAAAAAAAGAGTCTCTTAGGTACAAAAATGTTGCGGCGACACCAATTTAAGATTGTTGGGTTTGTTCGCTCCAGCCAAATATTATCTAATGTCAATCTTGGTCAAAGCAATAGCGGCACGGGTGAGTTAAAGGGATACGCCGTTGTTCTGCCCGCTGATTTTGACCAGAGTATCTATACAACAGCTAATTTAACTTATCACAACCTGCGCGGAATTGACTCTTATGGTAAGCTTTATGCCACTCGCCTTAACGACCACAAGCGCACGCTTGAACACACATTAAAGACTGAAGCTCCTAAACGCAAGCGAAGAATTGTTGCCGCAGCTCAGCAAAAATTAAGGGCGCAAACTGCTAAAATCACGACTGCTAAGATTAAAATTCAAACTGAAAGACAAAATTTAATTACTGCTAAAAATGAACTACAGCTGCAGCAAGCACAACTTACAGCTCAAGCTAGCCAAATTAACAATTTTACGCCCGCTCAACAAGCACAACTAGCTGCGGCCAAACAGGAATTAACTGCTAAAGCGCAACTATTACAGAAAAAAGAGCAACAATTAACTCACGCTGCTGCCCAAGCAAAAATCAAATTGGCAACTGGCGAGAGTCAAATTAAGCAGTCGCAAAAATTGCTCGCTAAATTGCCAGCACCCACCTATCACGTTTATAACCGCCGCGAAATACCGGGCGGCGAAGGCGATCTTGTGTACAGCACGGTGGCACAAGTGGTCGAGGACCTTGCCAAAGTCTTCCCTATTTTCCTGTATTTTGTTGCTGCACTAGTCACCTTCACAACGATGAACCGGTTCATTGATGAGGAACGAATCAACTCTGGTACCATGAAGGCTCTCGGCTATGACGATTACGTCATTATTAACAAATTCATTCTGTACGGTTTTCTTGCGGGAACGCTCGGGACGATTGCTGGTGTCTATTTGGGACATACATTAATGCCACAAATTGTTTACCATGCTTATTACCAGTCGCTAACCTTGCCGCCAATTGAAGAACATTTTCACTGGCAAATCAGTCTAATCGCGCTCCTTCTTGCTTGGGTCAGCTCGGTTCTGCCAGCATACTTAACTGCTAGAAATGAATTTAAGGAAAAGCCAGCAGCACTCTTGTTGCCTAAGCCACCTGCTGCTGGCTCCAAAATTTTATTAGAAAAAATCCCATTTATTTGGCAGCATCTTAATTTCACCCATAAAGTCACCGCACGCAACATTTTTCGGTATAAAAAGCGCATGCTCATGACCATCTTTGGTGTTTGTGGCTCTGCCACGCTACTCTTTGCTGGTTTTGCTGTTAAAAACTCAATCAGTAACATGAATGATCGCCAATTTAACGACCTAATTCACTACAATTTGATTGTTGCCCAACAATCGCCGATTTCTGCTAGTGAAAAGACAACGTTAAATCGCCAACTCAAAGCCGACAGTGTCAAACAAGAAATGCCAATCTATTATCAATCCTTGACTAAAATTGCTGGCAAAAACGGCGACACACAGGATATTACAATGATTGTGCCGCAAGATAAGAAACAATTTCACCAGTATCTGCATTTAGACCAGCGCCAAACTAAACGGCCAATTTCATTGACTAATCAAGGGATTGTGATTTCAGAGCGACTAGCTAGCTTATTAGGAGTCAAAGCTGGCGAGCGCATTACCTTAACCGACCAAGATAATCACCAGCGCACAATGAAAGTCGCTGCAATTACAGAAATGTACATGGGACACTTTGCATTAATGACGCCAGCGGTTTATCAAAGTATCTTTGGCAGACAGTTTAAGCCTAATGCCAACCTTGTCATTCTCAAAAACGGCTCACGCCAAAATACCCGCACCATGGCCGCCAAGTTTATGAAATTAAACGGTGTGAGCGGTGTCGTTCAAAACACCGCAATCAGTCAGGAACTTGATGTCGTTGTTCAATCGCTGAATATGATTATGCTTGTCTTGATAATTGTAGCGGGATTGCTCGCAATCGTAATTTTGTATAATTTAACTAATATCAATATCGCCGAACGGATCCGTGAACTTTCAACTATTAAAGTGCTTGGCTTTTATGATAATGAAGTGACAATGTACATTTATCGCGAGACAATATTGCTGACTTGTATCGGAATTTTGGTCGGCTACTTGACAGGTGACTTGCTTTACCAATACATTCTCTATGTTGTGCCGCCAGCCAATGTAATGTTTAACCCTGCTTTGTCTACCGATAGTTTCCTTTGGCCGTTAGGCGTTGTCGGTGTAATTACGATTGCACTCGGCTTTATTGTTAATCATAAATTAAAAAATCTTGACATGTTGGCAGCTCTAAAGTCTGTTGATTAAATCAAAAGAAGGATTTCTGAAATAAGAAATCCTTCTTTTTTTATGAATTTTGGTCAATGTGCCGCTTAATCTCTGCTATTACGGGACCCTTGGCATCGGCATATTCTTGAACAGTCGTCCAAGTTTTTTGGGCCAACTCTTGTTTAGTTTGCTGATACTTCAATCGATCAGCGGGATTACTGCGCAGCCAATCGCGAAAAGCCAGTAAATCATGTGCTTCTTTGCTATCTGGTCCATATACATGCACGTGAAACTGCTCGTCTTGGTCAATTAACATCCTGTGCTCTTCTTGTTCCGGCTCGCGAATCCGTAAAAATAAACCAACCTGCTCTAATTGAGGTAAATAAGCTGCTTCATCCGCAGGATCTGAAATAATCAATAAAATATCAATAATTGGTTTAGCAGCAAGTCCAGTAATCGAAGTTGAGCCAACGTGCTCAATTTTTAAAGCTGTCTTGCCAAGGGCTTGTTTAATTATTTTTTCTTCCTGTGCAAATTTCTGCGGCCAAGTAGAATCATAATCAACTAATTTAATTGGCTGATTTGTTTTAACTTTACCAATCGTTACGTGCTGCAAATACTTAAATGATGTCATCTTCTCCTCCTTATTTATTAAAAATATCTAGCACAAAAATAAAACTATGTTATAATTTTTCTCATAGACTTAATGTTACATCAATTTGTTCTTCAAATTAACCTGTAATCATCCGATCGATAATCACACCTTCCTTTTTAGTGATTGATCAAATTACAACTTAATTGACGGAGAATAATTTTTGGAAAATATATTATCAGTTAAACACTTAAAAAAGATTTATCAAAACGGACAACAGTCATTTGACGCACTTGTTGACGTTTCTTTTACAATTGCTAAAGGCGAAATTGTTTCGCTCTTAGGACCTAATGGTGCTGGCAAAACCACCACCGTATCAATTATTGGCGGCTATTTAATTCCTACTTCTGGGCAGGTATTTGTTAATGGCCAAGAAATTACTACTGCAAAAAGACGACCACGAATGGGCGTTTCTTTTGGTGGCGAATTGGGCTTTTATCGCAACGCAACTGCTAGACAAAACCTGGCTTTCTTTGCCGACTTAGCCAAAATCCCCTATCGCCAGCAAAAAGATGAAATTAAACGCGTTTTAGAAATTGTAGACTTAGCGAATGTGGCTGACAAAAAGGCCGGCACATTTTCAAAAGGGATGACCCAAAGATTGCATATCGCTCGAGCACTTTTAGGTCAACCTAATTTACTCTTACTTGATGAACCGACAAGTGGGCTTGATGTTGAAATTGCTAAGAGCATTCGTGACACAATTAAATATTTGGCAAATAGCGGAATCAGTATTTTACTAACTAGTCATACAATGAGCGAGGTTGAGACCTTGGCTGACCACATTGTTTTACTTGGCGGTGGTAAAGTCTTTGCCACTGGCAGTGTTAACGATATTGTTAACTTGTCAAAAGTCAGTCACATTGACAGACCAGCAACGCTAGAAGAATCCTACTTAGCCTTAGCACCACAGTTAAGGAGGAAGTAACATGCGTTTTATTCGTTTATTCCTCTTTCACGTTAAAGATTATCTGTCTGACCAATACTTTGTTTGGTTGACAATTACCAGTACTACCGCGATTTTTTTAATGCAGTACACCATTGCCTACGCCAATCACAACTTGGATAATTCCATGTTGTGGCTGCAAAGCGGCATTTTTGGGATGTGGTCATCCTGTACAACAGTCGCTGGCTGCATCAGTTTTGAAAAATATAAGGGAACACTACCTTATTTATTGAATAATCAATACGATGAGCGTGCATCCCTAATCACACTCCTATTGCCCGCTTCTGCCTATGGTCTGTGTGCCTTTCCACTCAGCTTTTTGTTAGCCAAAATACTTGGCGTTGCTACCGGCAGCGTTAATTTACAACTAATCTTGATTATTTTTCTATTATGGCTTGGTGCGGCCATCATGGGAATGCTAATTGCTTCGTTTTTAACACTAACAGCCGATGCAATGGTCTACGAAACATTAATCGGAACACCAATTGTTCTACTAGCTGGCTTATTTGGCGATAGCAAAATCCTAGAACCCATTACTAATTTTTCACAATGGCTAATTCCAATTACCGCACCAATTGCGACATTGACTCGACAAGTCACTTTTAACTGGTTAGCGTACAGCGTTAGTCTAGGTCTATGGCTGCTTTTGATTAATGTTATTGTCAGAAGAGTCAACTTTTTGGCTAGAAAGAAAGGAGCTCTGAAGATTATCTAATGATTGCTACCCAATTTTCTTCACTATCTTTCTTAAATAACTGGCGCACAAAACTAGTTTACTTTTTCTTAACGCCGCTAATCGACCTCCTATTGCTAGTCTTAATTACAACGCAATACACGGGGACATTTAACTGGAGTGTGGGCATTGCATCAATTGCAATTGATGCCGCACGACTATCCTTGCAAACAATGAATGAGTTACTAGTTAAAGATGCAAACTTGTGCATCGATTTTGAAATGATTACTCAGCGTCCCTTTAGCCCGCGCTATTGGCTCAGTAAAGCAATCGTAGCCTTGATTGTTGGCTATTTACTAGCAATAATTAACCTCTTTCTGGCCTTCTGCTTTGGCGCACCGCTAACGATTATCACTCGCGCCTTAACACTATTACCATTGCTTTGCATTGATGGCATTATTTTAGGCTTTACGGCTTGGACAATTTCGTGGCAGATGAATGACCCATATTTTGCCCAAAATCTGTTTAGTTCATTAATTGAACTTGTCTCCGGCATTTTGGTAATCATTACAGCTTATCCAGCTTGGCTAGCGAAAATCGCTGTGCTATTTCCCTTTTACGGGCCAGTTAACTTAATTAAAACTGGACAAGGTAACCTCGCAGCAAGCTATTTCACAATTATTATTTGGCTATTTATCGGTTTAATCGCCTATCTTATTCAGCTTAAACAAATTCGGCAAACTAAAGGACACCGGTACTAACAATGATTCGACATGCAAAAATAACAGACAGTTCAGCCATTCAAAAAATAAATTACGAGCAACTCGGATATGACTATCCGCTAATTAAGACGCAGACCA
The DNA here is from genome assembly GCF_029392095.1 of Lactobacillus sp. ESL0700. NCBI lineage: Bacteria > Bacillati > Bacillota > Bacilli > Lactobacillales > Lactobacillaceae > Lactobacillus > Lactobacillus sp. ESL0700. The sequence continues at coordinate 809,113 of NZ_CP113930.1, read as the reverse complement.
GCATGCAACACTTGCTCGCTGATCCTCACCATTTAATTTTAGTTGCAGAAGATGCTCACACAGGTAAAATCACAGGTTATGTTCACGCGGAACTTTATCAAGAAACTTACTTTGACCCCATGCTCAATATTATGGCGCTAGCGGTAAGCAGTGCTGCACAACACCGCGGTATCGGCACCGCACTAATGACTGCAGTTGAAGAATATGCCAAAGAAAAGCAGATTACAGCAATTCGCTTAAATTCGAGTACTAATCGAACTGGCGCGCATCAATTTTATGCTAAAATCGGTTATTCTTTTGATAAAACTCAGAAACGCTTTTCAAAAAAATTGCCAAGTAAGTTCAATTAAAAACAGTATGCCATTTAAATATGTGCTAAAAGTATAAAAAAAGTATAAAATAAAAATGCAAAGTATAAAAAAAGTATAAAACAAATAAGGATTGATTTTTATGCCAGAAAAAATTATCAAGAATCCTTTTCTACCTGGTTTTGGTAGAAAGCCGCCAATGGTTTTAGATCAAGATGAAACCTTAAATGATTATTTATCCGCTCTACAAAATATGGATGGAAAATACCAAACTTCTCTTGTCTATGGCGTTCGTGGAGCTGGAAAAACTGTTTTTCTAATTAATGTCAGAAATCAACTTAAAAAGATAGATGGCTGGTATTTTGTTCAGCTTTCATTAAGCCAAGGTAACCTTCTCAATCAGCTAATTAGAGGTTTACAAAAAATTGGAAAAATCGATTGGGAACAAGTGCTTAAAGGCTTCTCTGCTCAATTAAATTTTGCAGGCATCGGATTTACCATAAGAAGTGAGCAAAACGAGCAAACTTTGGATTATAAGGGAATCTTAGAAGAAATGCTCTTGAAGCTTAAAAAACAAAAGATTTTTGTTTTAATAGGAATTGATGAAATTGAAATAAGTAATGATGTTCGGGCTTTTGCTCTACTTTATCAGATACTGATTGGTGAGGAGCTAAACCTAGCATTAATTATGACTGGCTTACCAAGTAGAGTTTCAGATTTACAAAAAGACAAAGTGCTAACTTTTTTATATCGTAGCAATCGAATTTACTTAGAAAAGCTCGATAGAGAAACAGTTATTAATAGTTATGAAGAAGCGTTCAAAGCTGGTAATAAAGAAATTGCGCCAATGGATATTGATAGGCTGGCTGAAGCAGCTGGCGGTTATCCTTATGCCTTTCAAACAGTTGGTTATTATGCATGGCGACTAAGTGAAAGTAACCAAAACATTATTGATAATAAAGTTATTAAACAAACAATAAAGCGTACGCAAAACGATCTCTACCATAATTCATACGAACAACTATATACTGAAATTTCTAGTACAGATCGAGATTTTCTTAATGCAATGGCAGAATATTCTAATAATAGTGTTCCTATCAATTGGATACAAAAAAAGCTAAATAAGAGTAAAAATTACTTGTCTGTATATAGAGCGCGACTTAAAGATGATCAGTTAATTGATACGGCTCAAAGAGGTTTTGTAACCTTCACTTTGCCTTATTTTAAGGAATTCATTTCTTGGTTTAAAGAAAGTCATTTTTTATAATAGTTTTAAAGAATTATAATAATGCCTGAAACTAGGCAAATCCAATAATTAAAAAAGGTCTTTGACTAAAAGCTGTGTTGCGCAGCAATTAGCAAAGACCTTTTTTTTAATTAAGCAAATTTTATGAATACTTTTATTGACAACTAATTAAGCAAGCAAGATTGCATCATCTTTTAATTCTGAACCAACGTGCTTTTGGAATAGTTCCATCAGTTTGGGCACCGTCATCTTTTTCTTTTCTTCTCCGGCAAGATTTAATGCCACGCGACCCTGATGAAGCATGATAAGCCGATTACCATAACGAATGGCATCTTCCATATTATGCGTAACCATGAATGCCGTTAGCTTTTGCTCACTGATTAATTTTTCAGTTAATTGCATTACCGTAATTGAGGTTCGCGGATCAAGTGCTGCCGTATGCTCATCAAGTAAAATTAAATCTGGTCGTTGCAACGTTGCCATTAATAACGTAATTGCTTGTCTTTGACCACCAGACAGTAAACCAATTTCGGCATCTAAGCGGTTTTCTAAATTTAAATCAAGTTGGGAAAGTTGCTGCTTAAAAAACTGCCGATCCTGTCTTTTAACACCTGCACGAAAGCCGCGATGTTGCCCGCGCTTCATTGCTAAAGCCAGATTTTCTTCAACCGTTAATCTGACAGCTGTTCCCATCTTGGGATCCTGAAAGACGCGACTGATGTTTTTGGCACGTTTAGTAACGGGTAATTTACTAATGTCGGTTCCATTTAAAATGATCTGGCCTTCTTGAATGGGTAAAGTTCCCGCAATGCTATTAAGCAACGTAGATTTGCCTGCACCATTACTGCCGATAATTGTTACAAAATCGCCGGCTTCTAATTCAAGGTTAATTCCACGTAATACACGATTTTCGTTGACAGTTCCTCGTTCAAAGGTTTGGTGTAAATTTTTAATTTTCAGTACTTGAGACATTTTTATTCTCCCCTTTATTTTTGCGCGATAATTTAAAATTAGGTAGAGCCAAACAAACAATTAATACTAAAGCTGAAGCGAGTTTAGCATCTGAAGGTTCAACGTTCATTTGGAAAACCAAGGCTAAAATTAAACGATAAACAATTGCACCAATGACCAATGTCAGCATTCGCCCACCAATTGCTAAATTACGAATTAATACTTCAGCAATAATGATTGAAGCTAGTCCAACAACAAGTGTACCGACTCCAGAATTAAGGTCAGCAAAGCCATTGTTTTGAGCTAATAGTGCACCTGAAAGAGCAATGCAGCCATTAGAAATCATGTAACCCCAGATTTTCATATTTTGTGTCTTAATACCGTTAGCAGCACTCATTTCAGGATTGTCGCCAGTTGCCCGCATTGCTAAGCCGATTTCAGTTCTGAAAAATATAACTAGCAGTCCAATTACCAATAACGAAATAATTAGCCCCGTAACAATGACGGCGTTGTTGTGAGACAGACCCAGGTTTTGTGCCATAGTGAAGATAGTTGCCTTGCCTAGAAGCGAAACATTAGCAGCGTTTAGCATTACTCGCGAAGTTATCGAGTATAGGCCAGTCATCGTGACAATCCCTGCTAATAGTGCCGGAATCTTTAACTTGGTATTTAAAATACCCGTGACTAGACCAGCAATCATGCCACCACCAAAAGCAGCAAGAGTTGCCAAAATTGGATTAACGCCGTTAATTAAACACATTGTGGTAATTGCACCACCTAAAGGAAAACTGCCCTCAGCAGTCATATCTGCTAAGTCGAGAATCCTGAAGGTCAGGTAAACTCCAATTGCCATCAAGGACCAAAGCAGTCCTTGCGAGGTTGCCGAAAGAAATAAATCCCAAAAAGTATTCATCATATTTGCTTATTCACTTGCCTTTCTAAATTATTTAGGTGCCTTAATCGATTTTGGATCAATTCCTAAAGCCTTAGCCATCTTCTTATTAACCACTAATTTTAAATTAGTAGCTTTTTCAACAGGCATATCTTGAGGTTTTGCCTTGCCCGATAAAATCTTAGCTGCCATTTTACCTGTTTGTCTTCCTAGAGATTCATAATCGATTCCGATTGAAGCAAGTCCACCATTTTTAACCTGCTCAGTTGCACCAGCTACTAACGGAATTTTCTTTTCCTTCACGACCTTACCAATCAGTGAAGCGGCAGAAGCAAAAGTATTATCAGTTGGAACATATATCCCCTGAACTTTGTCAGCTAAAGTTTCTGTTACTTGTTGCACATCGTTAGTTGTATTTGCTGTTTTAACTACGACCTTAACCCCAGCCTTCTTTAATGCGGCTATTGCTAAATCGGCTTGGATTTTTGAATTGGCTTCACCGGCATTGTACATAATACCGATGGTCTTTGCTTTAGGAACAATTGACAGTAATAATTTGATTTGCCTATCAATTGAAACCATATCAGTGGTTCCCGTGACATTTTTGCCCGGTTTATTATTTGAATTGACCAGCTTAGCAGCTTTTAGATCGGTTACAGCCGTAACAACAATCGGAATATCTTGCGTTGTATTAGCTAAGCTTTGGGCAGCTGGCGTGGCAATTCCTAATACGAGATCAGATTTTTCATTAACCAATTTGTCACTCATACTCTTTAAATTATCTTGACTATTTTGTGCATTTTGGTAATCAATTTTTAGATTTTTGCCTTCAACGTAACCGCCGTCTTTTAGGCCTTCTTTAAAACCCTTGTATGCTTCATCAAGTGATGGGTGTTGAACAACTTGTAAAACGCCAACGTGTTTAACCGCTTCGCTTTTACCAGTTTTATTACTAGTGCAGCCACCTAAAAGTAATAAACTTGCCAAACTGAGTCCCGTAATTATTTTTTTAATATGCATTATTTTTCCTCCGTAATGTTTCGATATATTTCAATAAAAAAATACCCACTTAATTCCTAAGTGGGTATTTAAAAAAATCATTTTAAATTTAATGTTGCAATTAGCCACTTAGAAATCATGTGACTAATTGCAAACAAACTGCTTTAGCCATCATAGATAGATTCAAACTTGCGTTTCGCTTGAATCCAACTAGATGAATCCAAACGCTATCTAAAGAAGCTAAAGTAGCTACGAGTATTCAAATGTAATTTTAGACAATTTCTACTAATCATCAGAATTACCTCCAACTCTCAATGAGAGAATTATAAGATATTTTTTAAATTAAGTCAACAACAAATGGAAATATTCTATTACTTTAAATTGTTATAGTTTTGTCTGCAACTCTTATGATAGATAATTAATGCTATTAAAAATAGACCTGTCCCAATGATAGCCAGCACGCCCCATGCAACTCCGATATTAAAATGATCAGAAATATAACCATTGATGGCTAAAATAACCACATAAACCGCAGCTTCTAGTGCATTATTAACCGAAATAATAGTTGCCCTGCTTGTCTCTGTGCTAATTTTTAATTGCAAAATAGTATCTTGAGCAATTAACCTAATATCATAAAATGCAATATGCAACAGGAAAAACAGAATTGAAACATAATAAAAGTTAGTTAATGAAATTGACAGGATAATCATTATCGCTGCCAAAAAAGCCACAAAGATAATTATTGTAAATTGACTGACCTTTCTTTTATTTAGTTTTTTATAAACAACAGAAGCCAAAATGCCAACTAGATTAATTGCCACCAGTATAAAGCCAGTATTGATTTTGTGCCCACGTTGAAAATATAGCTGCCACTGAGTATAGGGACTATAAGTAATAAAATCTATTGGCAAAAATAGCAAAATCAGTTTAAATGTGTCCGTTTCATTCTTTACTACACTTTTAACATCTTTTATCAAATTGAGTCTTTTCAGGTCTGCACTAGTTCCAGCAATATTTTTATTATCATATTTAAGTAGGAAAGTTAGTATCAAGGCTGTCATTATCAAAAGCAAAGAACCAGCAACTAATGGATATGCTAAATTAACGTTGCCTAACCAATTGGCACCTATAAAGCCAACTATCATACTTATTGGCGTTGCTAATATTCGATAATTTGAATAGATATCGCCTAGTTCAGCTGCTTTATTTTCCTTTTTAGCCTTATTCGCAATCCACGATGTCATCGTCCCAGATTGTAGAGAATCACCTAAGGCTGTTAAAATCCCACTGGCAACAAGGACTGTAATATTTGAAAACGGCACAGTCAGTATAATTAAACCAATTGCTCTGATAATTGCACTAAATTGAATTGTATGCAAATAGCCAAAATGATCTGCCGTATAACCTGATGGGATTTCTGAAACAAAAGTTATTATCCAAAAGAGTGCCAAATATAAATTAATTTGGCCATATGAATAGCCAACCTGATGCATGAACAAATAGATGGTGCCACTCCAAATCGTAACCCCACTATTGTATAAAATGTTTATTAAATAATAGATGTTCTTATATTTTTTCATTTTTGATCTTTAAAATTTTTAACTAGGATATATAGATTGAGTAAATACAAAGTATTGTTTTTATTGCTCTTAAAATTAATTATTAATTTTAATATCTTAAATATTTTTATTTATATTTAATAATTATAGCATATAGTTTATAGAAGAAATTTAAGCAAAAATGTTTAAAAAAATAGACCAAGAATTAATATGAAACTTTAGCTTAGGACTAGTTTATTTGTTTCTTTAAATGCAGTAAAATTATGCTTTTAAGATATAAATTAAAATGATATGATTGCATTATTGGAAATTTAATTTATAAATAATGAAGTGAGGCTTCAATATGAAAAACATTTCTAAAGTACGCGGCGGTAGCGGTAGCGTACTAGAACCTAAAGTTGGTACAAGACCACAAGACAATTTATATTTAGCAGTGAATTCAGAATGGCTGCAAACAGCAAAAATTCCGGCAGATCGTTCACGTTATGGGTCTTTTATTATGATTGCGGAAGCATTAGAAAAGAACTTAATGCATGACTTTGCAGATTTTGCTAGTGGGAAAAAGCCATTACCTGATGTACCTAATATGTCTAAGGCAGTAGAATTATATAAACTAGCTAATGATTTTACTAAGCGTAATCAAGACGGCGCAGCTCCGATTATGGCTGACTTGCAAGTACTTGAAGAAGTTAAAGACTTGGATGACTTGAATGCTAAAGCAGCAAGCTTGAGCAAATTTGCAACAATGCCATTTTCTTTAGAAGTTGAAGTTGATATGAAAAATACAGAAGTTTACGTGCTGTATTTCTCAGGCCCACAGGTTGTGCTGCCAGATGCGTCAACTTATAAGAGTCCGGATGCTGCAAAATTACTTGCAGTTTGGGAAAAGCAATCAGTAAAATTGCTGGAATTAGCTGGTGTTGACTCAAGCAAGGCAGCTGATTATGCACGCAAAGCCGTCAACTTTGATAAGAAGCTAGCAGGTATCGTTAAGTCTGGTGAAGAGTGGGCTGACGAAGTGAAATGGTATAATCCGTTAAATACAGAAGACTTTGAAGCTAAGTTTAAGAACTTCAAGATGAACACTTATCTTGATGCAATTTTAGATAAAAAGCCTGAACGGATCATTAACAAAGAGCCAAGATTTTTAGACCATGTTAACGAGTTAATCAATGAAGACACGTTTGCTGAAATTAAAGCTTGGATGATTGTCAACTTTATTAATGATAACGCTGAAAACTTGTCACAAGAATTTCGTGAAGCAAGTTTCCCATTTACTCAGGCAAAGACAGGTATACCAGAATTGGCTACTGGAGAGAAACAGGCCTTTCACATTGCTGATAGAGACTTCTCTGAAGTAGTCGGTGTTTATTACGGTCAAAATTATTTTGGCGTTGATGCCAAAAAAGATGTTGAGGACATGATTCACCGAATGTTAGCGGTGTATGAACATCGTTTGCAAAACAACGATTGGCTATCTGCATCAACTAAGGAAAAAGCAATAGCGAAGCTGCGGGCATTAAAGCTGAAAATTGGCTATCCAGATAAGATTGAAGCGATTTACGATCAACTACAGGTTGTCCCAGCAGATCAAGGCGGCAGTTTATATGCTAATCGGCGTTCGTTTAGAATTGCTAAAGCTAAATATAATTTTGCTAAGTTACAACAAGCTGTTGATCCAACTGTCTGGGAAATGCCAGGCGATATGGTTAATGCTTGCTATAATGGTCAAATTAATGATTTGACTTTCCCAGCTGCAATTTTGCAAAAACCATTCTACGATATTAACCAGAGTCGTGCTGCTAACTTTGGCGGTATTGGTTCTGTTATTGCTCATGAAATTTCTCATGCATTTGATAATAATGGTGCCCAATTTGATGAGCATGGTAATATGAATAACTGGTGGACCAAGGAAGATTATGCAGAATTTCAAAAGCGTACACAAGCAGAAATTGACTTATTTGATGGGATTCAATACGGCCCAGTTAAGCTTAATGGTAAGCAAATGGTCTCAGAAAATATTGCCGATCAAGGTGGATTGACTGCTGCAGTTGAAGCTGCCAAAAACGAAGGCGATGATTTGCAAGAATTATTTGAAAATCATGCTCGTATTTGGATGATTAAAGCAACACCGGAAACAATTAAGGCAATTCTATCATTTGATGTTCATGGCCCAGAACCTTTGCGTGCTAATCTCCAGGCTCAATGTCAAGATGACTTCTACAAGGCATTTGACGTCAAGCCAACCGATGGTATGTGGCTAGACCCTGATAAGCGAGTTCATATCTGGTAATTAAAAATATATCTAAAAAGGAACGTTAATTTTCAACATTAACGTTCCTTTTTCACATAACTAAATTTTTGCTTTTCCTAATAAGACCGAACTAATGACTACGGACAATGAGCTAAAGGCCATCGCCAATCCCGCTAACTCAGGGCTAAGTACTAAGCCAATGCCAGCAAACAATCCCGCCGCAATTGGAATTCCCAGTACATTATAAATAAATGCCCAAAACAAATTGAGTTTAATGCGGTTAAAAGTCTTGCGGCTTAATCTTAATGCGCGAACAACATCCATCAGGTCGTTTTTCACTAAAACAATGCCACCAGCATCAATTGCGACGTCTGTGCCGGAGCCCATTGCAATCCCAACGTCAGCCTGGGTTAACGCGGGGGCATCATTAATCCCGTCACCAACAAAGGCAACCTTGTCAGTTTGTTGCAATTTTTGAATTGCGGCGGCTTTACCTGTTGGTAAAACACCGGCAATTACTTCATCAATTCCTACCTGCTGGGCGATTGCATGAGCCACTTGCGCATTATCCCCCGTCAACATGACGGTCTTTAATCCTGCTGCTTTCAGTTGTGCAATTGCCTTGCTGCTATTTTTCTTAGGTACATCTTGAATAGCAACTAGCCCAATAATTTTGCCAGCTAAACCAACGACTACAACTGTTTTTGCTTCTTGCTCAAACGTCGCAATCTGCTTTGTTAATTCATCCGAGATTGTGCCAGCAGCCCTACTTGCCGGGCTACCAGCAAATGCTTCTTTGCCATCAATCGTGCCAGTTACACCCTGACCTTCAATTGCCCGAAAGTTGCTGACGGCCCGCAAATGAACCTGTGATTTTTTAGCAGCCTGCAAAACCGCTGAAGCTAGCGGGTGTTCCGATAACTTTTCCAAGCTAGCCGCAACTGCTAAAACATGCTTATCACCAACAACATCAGTTACTTGAGGATGACCTGCGGTAATTGTTCCCGTCTTATCAAAGACAATTGTATTCAAGTTATTTGCGGCTTCCAGCACTTCACCATTTTTAATTAAAATACCCTTTTTGGCACCTAAACCTGTGCCAACCATTAAGGCCGTCGGCGTGGCTAAGCCAAGCGCACACGGACAAGCAATGACTAATACTGACACCGCAAAAACCAAGGCCGTTCCTGCACTTTTACCAAGTAAAAGAAACCAGACTAAAAAGGTAGCAATTGCAATGATTAAAACCGTGGGAACAAAAATATCGGCAACACGATCAGTTAAATTTTGGATTGGTGCGTGACTATTTTGGGCCTTTTTTACAATGGCCACAATTTGCGCCAACATCGTGTCACGGCCAACCTTTTGTGCTTTAAATTCAAAAGTACCATTCTGGTTAATCGTCGCGCCAACAACTTGATCGCCGGGCTTCTTACCTGCTGGCATACTTTCGCCGGTGACCATTGACTCATCAACACTTGAAATACCAGAAACAACCACACCATCAACCGGCACCTTTTGCCCTGGCTTAACTTGGATCAAATCGCCTGCCACCACTTCTGCGATTGGCACACTGACAAACTTGCCAGCACGTTTAACCAGTGCATCCTTTGCCTGCAGATTAGCCAACTTGCCAATGGCATCTGACGCATTGCTGCGCATTTTTGCTTCTAAAACCTGCCCGAGCAGTACAAAAGTAATTACAAACGCTGCACTTTCAAAGAAAACCGGCAAGTGCTTGAACATGGCATAAATGCTGTAAATATAAGCAGTTAGTGTCCCTAATGCAACGAGCGTGTCCATGTTGGCGTGGTGCTTTTTAAATGATGCCCATGCACTGCTAATGAATGGTCCTGCTGAAATTAACATCACAAGAGTTGTCAAAATTAATATGGTCCATTCTCCGCCAGGGAGCATCCAGCCAGTAAATGGATGGAGCACCATTTCTGCTAGCATTGGCAGCGATAAAACTAGTGCTGTCCAAAAGCGCATTGTAATTTTCATTTAGTAGCTCCTACTTAACAATCACTTGACCGTGGAACATATTCATACTGCATGCCCAATCATAAACGCCAGGCTTAGTTGTATCAATCTTTACTTCCTTAACCTGACCTTGAGGCAACTTTTGGTCAATGCCCAAGTCAGAAAAAATAACATGGTCAAGACAAGTTGATGCATCCGTGCGCTTAAACTTTAAAGTTGCAGGCACACCTTTTTTAAGGACAACACGTTCAGGCGAGTAACCTCCCTTGACTTCGATGTCCACATTTTGTTGATCATCATTAACTACAGCCTGTTCCGCCTGCACTTGATGCTGGCCAAAGAACCACCATGCAATAAAACCTATTAAAACAATACCAATTAGAAAAATAATAATCTTAGTCATGTTCTTTACCTCGTTGAATTCATTTCAATGTCTACATTTGTAAACTATAGTTAGTATATATCCTAAATTTACATTTGTAAACATTAACGCTTTTTGGGTAAAAAAATACTCGCTAAATTTAATTAGCGAGTTAATTCTTTAGTCTGCATCAACGCGATTAAGCCACATTGCCAGTGAACGATCGGCTGGTTGAGTGCCGACTTCAGCCAGAATATGCTTGAGCTGCGTGCGACTAGTAGGCACATTAGTCAAAACCAAATTCAAATATTCAGCCAGTGACAAGCCTAATTTATCAATTCTTAATTGTGCATTAGTCAGTGCACTGCTGTCCAAATTTATCGAAGTTAATTGTTCATTCATTTTAATTTCTTCCATCCTAATCCTTTCCCTCCAAGTTTATACTGCAAGAAATTATTCTAAGCAAAAAATGGTGTTAGTGCAAGGTTTTTGCGCTTCTCTAGAGCAGTTTATGCTATATTAATATCAGAAAGTAAAAACACAGTTCGGCTGGTAGTCCGGACGTGATCGCACGCGATCATCAGTAACCTGCCTCCTTGGTTGTCCATCTTTCTTAAATTTTAAGGAGGATGACATTATGTCAATTGTTTATAGTTCTTTAACCATCATCTTTGAAGCGCCATTTTATCAAGCTATCTTTGAGCGGCGTGTCGGCACAAGTTATGAAGTTGCCAAAGTCAATATGGGGACTTCTGAGCCCAAGACTACCCTAATTTATTCGCTGATTATTAATCACTGGCATGAAATCAAGTTTTTTCGGCAAGATAGTCCTGAATTAGAGATTAATACCAAAAGAATTAATCCTAAAAGACGGCAACGCTTAGCCAAAAAGGCAATTAAGAATGACGGTCTCGGCACTAAAGCGCAAATTGCTTTACAAAGACAGCTGGAGCAATTTAAACTATCTAAAAAAACAGCCAATCAGCAGCAAAAAGCCCGAGTTGCTCAAGAGAAGTTTAAATTACGGCAAAAGAAGAAACTAGAAAAACATAAAGGTCATTAATTTTTAACAGTAGGGAGCGGATTTTAATGACAAATAATCAGTGTGAAATTTGTCGGCGAATTGAGCTCATCAACCAGCACCAGAACCCCTATTTCGTCAAGGAACTGTCAACGGGATATGTGGTCTTAGGTGACTCGCAGTACTTTAAGGGTTATACTTTGTTTTTATGTAAAAAGCACGTCACGGAACTGCATTTTTTACCGCGAGAATATCAGGATTTATTTTTGCATGAAATGAGCTTGGTCAGTGAAGCTGTCGCAAATGCCTTTAAGGCAGATAAGATGAACTGTGAATTGCTGGGCAACGGCGATTCGCATGTTCACTGGCACCTGTTTCCAAGACACACTGGGGACACGCCCAGGCCTGGACCTGTCTGGTGGGTTAATCCTGAGGTGATGTATAGCTTAGAAGCACAACCAAATTCCGAGCAATTACAGGTGTTAAAGATGGCATTACAAACTTCATTAGATGAAGTTTTAAGTAAGTATGGAGGAAAATTATGAAAGTATTTGTAATTGGAGCAACTGGTATGGCAGGCTCCGCTTTTGTCAAAGAAGCAGCTAAAAACAATCTCGAAATTATTGCCAATGGTCGTTCAACCGACAAGCTGGCCAAGTTAAAGGCTGAGGTGCCCAGTATTCAAACTGTCGCTCAAGATGCCTTCACGCTAACCAAAGATGATTTCGGTGACTGTGATGTGATCGTTGATGCCTTTTCAACGGCTCCAGCACAAGCATATCGCCACACTGACTTAGCTGCTCATTTAATTCGTTTATTCAGAGAAACCACCAGTCCGCGATTGGCCTTTATTCTTGGTGCCGGCAGCTTAATAACCGGTGCTGACCATCATCGCGTTTTACAAGATATTGAACAGGATGAGTCAACTAAACCTTGGCGCAACACTCCAAAGAACCAATACTTTGAGTACCAATTCCTGCAAAATGTCGATAATGTTAATTGGTTCGGTATCTCGCCAGCTAATCTATTCGTCCCTGGAGAAAAAGCCGCTAAAATTCTTACTGGCAAGGACGAGCTGCTGTATAACGAGCAAGGTGAATCAGTTACCACTGCCGGAACAATGGCTACGGCTTTGGTTCAAGAAATTTTAACCCCGAAGCACCATCAGGAACGCTTCACTGTTGCTAATGGCTAGGCTAAATTTATTTTAACCAAATTTAAAAGTGCTCCATAATTGTTAGACGTCAAGTCAACAATTAGGGGGCACTTTTTTTAATGTTTATAGTTATTTTTCAAAATATAGGTTTGAATATTTTGTTGCAAAATTTAAAGAAGACAAAGCCAAGCATAGAGCCCAACGTGTTCAATAACAGGTCATTAACATCAAAAATTCTATTTCCAAGATAGAAAAAACTTAGAGTTAATTGTGTACTCTCAATTAATAACGAGCTTAAAAACATTAATCCAAGATTGTTCCAAAGTTTGGCATATTTATCATTAAGCATAGCCACAAAGAAAGATAATGGTGCTAGTAATATAATGTTCCCTATTAATTGTAAAGGCAGATATGTTCCCAACACATCGAACCTGAGGTTAATGAAAAGCTGCTTGCCATACTTTTCAATAGGCAATGAGCCATTTAAAAATAAAGGGATTGGAAAAATTGTAACGTCAATTAACATCCATAAATAAATCAGCAATGAGCCAATCAATAATATTTTTACTAACTTAAATTGCTTGTTTTTAAATTGTCTAATAGCAATGAAAATAAATACAAACAAAAATATTGGCAATAACATCGTGCCATTTATTTCTATTGGCGCAACATACCATTTCCCAGAAATATTAACCATCTCGTCACCTTTAACATTTCTTTATACCTTTTTATTTAATATATTATAAAAGCCCATTCTTGTCTATGCAAAATTAATATTAATTAAAATACAAACAAAAAACTGCTTGATTTTCATCAAACAGTTTTTTCATTTACACTAATTTATCTAAAAATTAGCGGTTTTAACATAAGTCTTGTTACCAACAATGTAGTATGAAGCACCGTGCAACTTGACTGGATTACCATAAACAGTAATCTTCTTGCCACGCTTCAAGGTCTTCTTGCTAACGCGACTGCCATATCTGTTATAGACATACGCATTATGCTTCAAGCTTACCTTAGTGCCCGTAATATTTTCAACTGCAATGTAGTAACCCTTATCAGTCTTATAGAAGTTTCTACCAGCAATACTGTGCACCGTCTGGTCAATCTTGACCCGCGTGCCAGCATTCAGGATAATGCCATTAGCTCGCTTGCCGTTTTCATCGTACAAGTAAGAGTTGTGCATTATCCGGTCCTTAGTTGGATCAGCAGCAATTGCTTGGACTGGTGTCAGATCACGCTTTGGCTTCTTAAAGTTCGTGGCTCTCAAGAAGTAACCATTATCAAGCTTGTAGTACTTCTTACCCCGAATATTAATTGGTTCACCGTAAGTCTTAACCGTCTTGCCGCGCTTGAATACCTTCTTAGTAACCCGCGTGCCATATTGGTTATAAACATAGGCATTGTGAGTCAACTTTTGCTTAGTACTCAAGACATTACCAGTAGCTAAGTAGTGGTTATCATCCAAGATGTAGAAGTCTCTGCCGTCAATCGTCTTGATACCATATACTGGAACAACTGAACCAGTCTTATAGACTAATTCGTTAATCCGTTGACCTGCCTCGTTGTAGAGGTATGCATTATGGTGCAAAGTTACGGTTTCGCCCTTCTTAGTGCCAATAGTGACTGAAACTGGGACAACTACCTTTGTGCCACCAGGCAAAGTTACCAATACTGAAGCAGAAAGCGTCTTACCAGCAACTGATGTGTCTGGAACTTCTTGCCACTTGTAGGTGGTACCTGCTGGCAAGCTTGCTGAGTTACTGATTGCTTGTTCGGCATATTCAGTATCATTACTCAAGTCTTTACCTTGTGGAATTGTGACACTGCCGCCAATTGGTTGTGAATCGTTACTTGATGATGAACCAGTATCATTGCCAGAACCACCATTATTCGTAACATTCAGTGGTACCTTAACTACTTGCTTAGTGCCGTCACTATACTTAATTACAACGTAAGCTTCCTTTTGTCCAGGGTTACTTGTATCAAGTGTACCTGTACCATCTGACCTGCTTGCCCAACTAAACTTAGCATCTGGATATTGTTGCAAAATATCATCGGCTATGCCATGACCTAAAGCATTCTTAGCTTGGTCTTCAGTTGGTTGTTTACCAGGTGCTACTTCTGCAGGAGCAGGAGTGCTACCTGTGACGTCAGAGTGCTCGGAACCAACAATATTAGCTTTAACTGTTATTGGCTCACTAACTGAACCGTCTTTATAGTGAACGACAACTTCAACATCTTGATCATCACCCGGTTTATTTGGAACTTTATCAGACCAAGTTAAGTGATCTACCACTTCCCAATTGTCAATTGAGATAATTTGCTTCATTTTATCCAGATCTTTAAAGCTAGCTGGTTCCTTGGCGACTGGATTGCCAGTGCCAGAATCATGAACTAAGTGCGTCAAAATCGGAGTAGTTGCGTTGTCAGGTGCTGGAACTGGATGATTATCATCAGCCATCGTGCTATCAGCAACATTCAGCTCAATTGGTACAATTTGCGTCGTGCCATCGCCGTAATCAATTACAACAAAGGCATTCTTCTTACCTGGAGTACTTGTATCAACTGTACCTGTACCGTCACTGTTTCCTGCCAATGAATACTTAGCATTTGGATAGTGAGCATCTATCTTCTGAACGTCATCTTCGTTTAAAGCATTCTTTGCCACGTTTGGATCTGGAGTGCTATCCTTGCAGACTGTTGTTGGCTTATCACTCTTGCGTGCATCAAGGACGTTGACATTAATCTTAAATGTATCGCTCTTTGTACCATCCTTATAATGAGCGACAACTTCAACTTGTTGATTATCGCCAACTGCTGTTGGTCCTGTACCGTCGGCCCAATCTACATGATCAACTAAGTCAGCTGGATCACCACTGCCAGAAATCTGCATGAAGTCCTTGAATTTTGTAGGATCTTTAAATTCATCAGGCGTTGCAACACCGGTTGTTGTTAAGTGCGTTGTGACAGAACCATCCGTCTTTTCTGGCGTATGAGTGTCCCCTGGCGTCTTTGGATTAACAGTTAATGGTACCTTCAATACTTGCTTACTGCCATCATCATAATCAATTATGACGTAGGCATCTTTTTGTCCAGGTTTACTTGTATCAAGAGTTCCAGTACCATCTGGCTTGTTAGCCCAGCCAAATTTAGTATTCGGATATTGTTGCAAAATCTGATCAACTAAATCTTTCTGACCTAAAACTTCTTTTGCTTGGTCCGCAGTCGGCTGCTCGCCTTCTGTAACTTCCGCATGGTTCGTTACCCCAGCAACATCTAAGTGTTGAACACCATAAATATTGGCCTTAACAGTTATTGGGGCACTAACTGAACCGTCTTTGTAGTGAACCATTACCTGAACATCTTGGTTTTCACCCGGTTTATCTGGTGATGCAGCTGCCCAAGTTAAGTAATCTACTTTATCCCAATCAGGATCACTAATACCTGAAATAATCTTCTTCATCTCATCCAGATGATCAGTAGAAAAGCCATCTGGATACTTAGTAATCGGGTTACCAGTACCATAATCGTGAATTAGGTGCGCCTTAATCGGCTCAGTTGCGTTAACAGGTGCTACAACTGGATGAAGAATATCAGCATCACGTTCACTACCAACCGTCAGGTCAATCTTTACGGTTTGCTTGGTGCCATCACCATAATCAACTACAACATAGGCTGAACTAGTACCTGGCGTACTTGTATCGACTTTACCGGTGCCGTCACTATTTTTAGCAAATGAATACTTAACATTTGGATATTGCCCATCTATCTTCTGAACTTGTTCCAGAATCAAAGCATTCTTGGCTTCTGCTTCACCAGGCTCGCTATTAACTTTAACAGTTGTTGGCTTATCGGTCTTCTTCTCGGCACCAATTACATTAACTGGCAGTTTAAATGGTGCACTAGTTGAACCATCCTTGTAATGAGCAACAACGTTAAGTGACTGGCCATCACCAATCGTATCTGGTTGGGCGCCGTCCCAGCTCAAATGATCAATCTTGGCACTCGAATCATCGCTGCCATCATTGAGCTTAATGTTGTCCTTAATCCAAGCTGGATCAGTAAATTCAGGAACCTTAACTTCACTGTGCAGACCATTAGCTAAGTGAGTTGTAATAGTTGCTGCTTGAGTTGCATCAATGTTGCCAGTATTAGAATCAGCTTGAGATTTAATAGTTAAGTCAACTTGGACAGTCTGAATGGTACCGTCGCCGTAGTCAACAACAACGTAAGGTTGTGAACTGCCAACTTTACTTGTATCAACGGTTCCTGAACCATCGGCACTAGTTGCCCATCTGTACTTAACATTTGGATATTTAGCTTTAATCTTAGCGTTTTCTGCTGGGTCCAAAGCTGCTTCCGCAATAACACCCGTTAATTTATCACCTGCCGCAATCGTCGTTGGTGTGTCTGTCTTCTTGGCACTTAACACATTAACGTTAATTGTGAACGGATCACTAACTGAATTATCTTTGTAGTGCGCAATTACTTGGAACTGTTGATTATCACCAGCAGTTGTTGGAGCATCATTAGCCCAAGTTAACTTGGCAACAACGCTGCTAAGGTCATCAACACCAGGGATTTGCATAAAGTCATCCATCTTTGACGGATCATTAAATTCTGGTGGCATTGTAACGCCATTAGTTGTCATGTGAGTTGTGACAGAGCCACTAGTTGCTTCTGGCTTATAAGTTGCACCTGATGTCGGCTTTTCATTAACTGTTAAGTCAACTTGGACAGCTTCCTTAGTGCCATCTTCATAACTAATAATGACATATGGGTGTTGTTCTCCGGCATTACTAATATCAACGTCGCCTGTACCATCTGCATTTGCGGCCCATGAATATGTAGCACCAGGGAACTTGTAATCAATTGCCATCACATCAGTAGAATTCAAAGCTGACTTAGCCCGACCCTCATCCAACTTGCTATTATCGCCAGCTGTAATGGTGGTTGGAGTGTCAGCCTTTCTTGCACCAATTACCTTAACATTGATACTCTCAGTAACTGACGTACCATCCTTAAAGGTAATCTTAATCTTAGCTTTGGCTTGTTCATTTGCTTCGCTTACGTTAGGAAAACCATCTGTTGCCCACTCAATCTTAGCGATATTAGCGTCTTCAGTATTACCTAAGAATGAACTTGGATCATCAAATTCTTTTGGTGCCTGTGAGACATCGCTACCTACGTTAGCAACGTGTAAGACAACCCGGTGGTTCTGCACAAAGTTGATTTGTGAACTCTGTCTTGGCACTGTTAAGACTGATGAAACTTCTTTTTCAGTACCATCGTGGAACTTAATGTGAATTGTTTCAATATAAGTTCCTGGATTAACAACCTTACCATCTGTAATATTAACCGTTGATGCAAATGTAGCTTCGGCATCACTTGGCAAATCATTTACCATTTCAGCAGCGGTGATTGCAGCGCCAATCTTCTTAGTAACTGTCTTACCAGTAACCGAATCGGTATGCTTTTCGCCATCAGAAACTACTCTGACATAACCTGTGACAATCTTAACCGAACCATCGTTGAAGGTTAACTTAATTTGTGATTGCTTCAAGCCAGCTGTATCCGTTATTTCGGTTTTAACATTAGGATCAACCCATTCAGCTTTTGGATTACCCTTAAGTTCTGTAAAGTTGTCAATCACGCTTTCTGCGTTAACTGAACTATTCAAGTTAACCCGAACTGTCTTGACGTGCGGGTTGTTCTTTTCGGCTTCAGTTGCGGTATCAGACGGTATTTCATTAACAATAATTTGTGTTGGCACTTCATCTGTTGAACCATCTGCATAAGTAATCTTAATCTTGTTTTGCGTTACACCAACTGTATCTTTTGACGGATTAATTACATATTCAAACTTGGTTGCATTAGTCAAATCTGCGCTGTTGATTACCGCATCCTTTGCATCTGGAATTGTCTCCCCAACATTAATGCAGACATTCTTTGCCCGTGGACGTGCAGCCGAATGGGCATCACTGAGGACATCAACAACTACTGGGACATTGTTCGATGTGCCATCTGGATAAGTTACCTTAACAACAGCTGCTTGAATACCCAATCTGTTCAAATCATTAACAACTGGGGCTGTTTGCCATGAGAAAGTCGTTCCTTCTGGCAGGCTGTCAGCGTTAGAAATTGCGGCTTTAGCTTGGTCATCAGTTGCCGTTGCTGTTGCGCCATAGTTAATATCGGTTCTTTGACCTAACGGGTCATTGTCTTGCGTTGGGTTAGCATTACCAACAATTACCGGAACAGTGACATAGTCAATTGAGCCGTCTGCATACGTTACTTTAACCGTGCCAACAGCTGAACCTTCGTGTGTCAAATCAGGTTCATTTTGCCACTCATATTGGGCATCAGCCGGTAACTCAGCATTATTAGCAATTGAATCCTTAGCATCAGGTACCGCGCCGTTCAAGTCAGCAGTCTGTGTCTTGCCTTCTGGCATTTCCTTTGAGGCAGTGTCATAAACGTTAACTAAGACAGGAATGCGATCGGTCGTCCCATCGACATAAGTGACATCAACCCAAGCTGACTTATCACCGGTTGTCGTAGTATCAACTGGACTTTCCCACTTGAATGTTGCATCAGGTGGGAAGTTTGCTGGCTTGTAAATTGCATCCTTAGCAGTGGCATCATCCATCGTTGTGTTTTTAGCAACGGACACACCTTCGGAATTTTGACCAGAACCAGCTAATTGATCATGATACAAATTATTTTGTTGTTTATTAATTGTTACATCAACTGGTACAAGTTGCTTACCATCAACGTTTTCTGGTGTATGTGGCAGACCTTTCTTATAGTAGGTTAAAACAACATAGCCTGGCACTGTCTTATTTGGAACTTGATCCGCGTAAGAAACGTAGCCTTGGTCCATTGGCGTGCCTTTGTCATCCTTAGCCCATGAATAATCAACGTCGTAACCAGCGTTACTTAAATCAGTAGTTAGTGTTGTCGTATCTTTAAGTGCTTGCTTAGCCTGATCAGTCGTTGGCACTACCCCATTAGGTGTTGTCGTTGACTGATTATCTGCCTTTTCGCCGCCAAGAACATTGACCTGAACACCGTCAACTTCTGCAGTTGATCCATCTTCAAAGGTTACTCGCAATTTAGCCGTCTTTTCACCAGTTGCATCATTGATAATGTCACTAACATTAGTGTCATCATCCCAAGTAACACCTGTTACATGGTCTAACTTACCACCTAAAAATTCATGCCACTTATTAGAATCAGTAAAGTCTGGCACTATTGGATCATTTTCACTTGGAATGGTAACTGCATGAACAGCAACTGGACCACTACCAGCTGTAATTCCAGATGCAGTTGCTTGATCTTCACCCATAAAGACATTTGCGGGAACTAATTGTGTCCCATCTGGTTGACCATCAGCACGGTGATAAGTTACCAAAACTTGAACGGCATTATTACCAGTTTGCAAATCTGCCTGAGTTAACGGACCTGAGCCATCAGCCTTGTACCATTCATAAGTTGGATTTAAGCCACTTGCATCACCATTAAAAACAACGGCATCTTTTGCTTGCTCAGCTGTTGGGAACTTACCATGGTCAACTTTTTGCGTATCACCGGACGAACTAGCCAAAATAACCTTCAGCATTACCGGAATATCATCAGTCGTGCCATCACCATAAGTTACCTGAATGACCGCATTACCTAAGTTAGTATCGCCTTCTGGGCCAACTTGCGAACCAATATTTTCAATTAAATTACCGGTCGTATCTTTAACCAAACCACCGTCAATCAAATTACCATTGGCATCCATTGCCTTGTTTGGCAGCCATGCAATACCAGTAATGGTCTCATTACTTGGATTAATACTATCAACAAGAGTTAATAAGTCAGCAATATCTTTTGGAGTATTATCATGGCTATCAACTGCATTCAATCTGTCATTAGCAAGACCAATTCCGCTTGTCTGACCGCCGTGGACTTCAAGACTAGTTGAAGAAATATTGTAGCGCCCAGCATCAGTCTTCTTCCAGGAATCATAAAGATCAGTCCCCAGTTCAAAACCAGCAGAACCGTTAAAACCACCGGCAGTATTAATTACCGTTTGAAAATCGTCTATTGTGCTTAAGTCTTGGAATGTCTTGTTGGCCTTACCATCTTGCAGAATGTTTTCTGGTAAAGTTGGGTTAGCCAAAATCTGCATCTTATCATCGGTTAGGGTAGGGTCCATGATATTGGCATTATCAGAATCTTGAATGATCCACTTATAGTGGTCAGTAATCATCCCCATCTTAGCACCAGAAATATCGGTTATTGGGAAGTTAAAGTTATTAACATCTGCAGTATCGCTAGTGATACTGAAAATCTTCGGTGTATCAACCTTTAACTTAATCTGGTTGTCTTTACCTGGGTTAACACCAGCATCCGAAGAATTATTATAAATATGAGTTACCGAACCCTTTTTCAGCTTCAACCACATCGGCGGAATACCATCATCAACCCGGTATAAGAAGTTAACTGATGGATCAATTGTCATATCAAAGGTTGCGTTTTCACCGACCTCGACTCTGGCAGTATCGGTTGTCCCAGTACCACGCAATGCACTCTTAGTATTGGCAACATGAATATTTACCTTGGAACTATCCTCAAGGATAAAGATGTCGCAGATAAAGCTAGATGAAGTTCCGACAGTTGGCGCAAAGTCAATCGTCACATCAGACCCAGTCATTGCTAACGGTTCTGAATAGTCACTAAAGATATTGCCGTCAATGTTGTAATTAATCTCAACTTTATTTTGAAATTTGATGATGTTATCATAGCTGACATTATCACTCTCGACATTATTCAAGGTAATGGCTTTATCATTATCATAGCCATAGAAGTTGAATGATTCAGGATCATTATTTGGCTTTTGTCCCATCAACTTTAAGTCATTAAAGGTAATCCCGTATGAAAAGTGGGTATCTTGAATAAGGTTGGAGCCAATATCTAAAGTATAGCTGTTACCATTAACAACCTTGTCACTCAAAATCGTGTACTCTTTGGTTTCATTTGGATCGGCGATAATGTCATTTTTCAGATTAATTGTAACAATGGTGTCACTTTCTAAAGCCTTCGTCATTTCATCCCAAGTTGTGACATCGGCCGAAGTTGGAGCAGGGTCATCCTGATTAGTAATTTTTCCGTCGTTTGGTTTGACAGCAGTATCCGTATCTGGCGTGGTTGAATTTGAATCACCAGGCTTGGTAATATCTGTGTCTGCTGGCTGATTAGTATCAGCTGGTTTAGTAGTGTCAGTTGTATTTGTGTCTTCAGCTGGCTTGGCAGTAGAATTTGTATCACTTGAAGTAGGCGTTTCTGGCTTTTCCTGCTCCTTATTGGTATCAGTTTTATCAGTTTCTTCAGTGTCACTCTTACCGCTCTTCAAAAATGATTTCAAGCCCGAATAAGTAGCTAGATTTGGTTTAGCACTAGTTTTGTCATTTGCAGACTGATGCTTATTTTCTAAAGTAGTAGTATCATTTTTGCTTGTTTGAACTTCAGTATCAGATGAAGAAATGGTGTCAGCCTTAGCAGTTTGACCGTTCATTGCCATAAAACTAAAGCCCAACAAAACGGAAGCTGCCCCCACGGTCAACTTCCGGATTGAGAAGCGATCCTTCTTGGATTGCATCTCTGTTTTCCTTAATCTTTCCTTAAAATTATTTTTTCCCAGCATATTTCTACCTCTTATTTATTAGAAAATCAACTTTTCATTGATAATGCTTACACAACTCATGGTAGACCCTATATTTAATTCATACAAGCAGTATGCTTATAGATAACAAAATATATTATAGTTCGATTTGCTTCAAGCTAGTGCTGGCGTATCTTTGCATAAGTTATAAAATAACATTTTTATAAATCGCTTAAATATCAAGGTATAGACCAAAAGAAGCACTATTTCAAAATGAAATAGTGCTTCTAGTTTAATAATTAATTATTAATTTTAACAATTTGCATTATTAGCTAATTAATTGCAAGTTTTTCAATAATATACAATTAGTAGTTTTGTAAACAATATAATTTAGCGACGCTTCCGGTGCATTAATTCAACTACCACTTGTGAAAAGACATAGCCAAGAGCAATTGCACCGGCAACCATTGCCACGTGGATTGTCTTTTGGACGGCAATCATCGGCGAGTGATTAATCATCGCAGCCAAAGCTTCGTAGCCACTGGCTCCCGGCACTAATGGCACTAAGCCACTGACAAACATCGTACTTGGCATTTTCTTTTTCACAGCGAAGATGATCCCTAAGCTGCCAACAACAAACGCCGCCACAAAATTAGCCAAAATCGAGCCAAGGCCAAATTCAAACATGAACCAGTATACGAGCCAGCCAACACAAGCAATGCCGCCGGACGCGTTAAGGGCATTCTTGGGTAAATTGATAAAGAGGTCAAACATGACTGTCCCCAAGTAGCTGAAAAGAACCTGAATTATAAAATGATAAAAAGTCATCTCATCCCCGCCTTTCTGCTACAAGTAGTGCAGCACAACGCCGATGCCAAAGGCCAAGGCACTCAGCGTAATCAAACATTCCATCATCCGTTCCAGTCCCGATAACAAGTTTCCTTCGAAGATGTCACGCACGGCAATAATCATTGGTATCCCCGGCACTGGCGGCATAATCGCACCGATAATGATATTCTGACTGTTAAACCCGAGATGAAAATGAACCCCAATAACCGTGCATAAGCCAATTACTAAGGCACCGAAAAACTCGCTAATAAAGCGAATGCGTACACGCGACGATAAGAACAAGGTCACATAATAGCCCAAGGCTCCTGCAACAAAAGCCAATGGAAAATCACGCCAATCATAAGTCTGCGTAAAGATAAACATGAAAAAAGAACTTTCAAAGCCAGCGGCAAGTGTCTGTACCCAAATTGGAAACTGTGGTTTAGCCGCTTGAACCTGATTTAGGCCAGCTTCTAGCTCATCCAGCGTAATCTGATTAGCAGTATACTGCCGCGACAACCGGTTAACGCCGTTAATTCGGGCCATATTAATCCCCCGCTTTTCAATTTGAATAAATCGGGTATAAGATGCATTTTTCAAACTAACTAAAACGCCCGTCAGGCTAGTAAAGGCCTCAGCCTTACTGCTAGCGGCATGATCAATAATCCGCTTGGTTGTGTCCTCAACACGCCACATTTCTGAACCAGACTCGATTAAAATTTTGGCAGCTAATACGCCAACATCAATTGCTTTGTTTTCCATTTTCATCACCTTAACAAAGTTTAACAGACCTTGTATCCATTTACAGCCCAAGATTAATTAAATAGACAAAATTTTTCTTTTGCTCACTAAAAAGGCAGCACGATCGCTAATTGTGCTGCCCTAATTTAATTATTATTTGCCAAAATTAACCAAAATGTCCTTAAAAATATCAATAAAGTCGAGGTACATTTGCTCGGAAACATACTCATTATCTTGGTGTGGCGTATTGCTGCCAGGACCGTACATCAGATAAGCAAAGCCCATTGGCCGACTAACAAGGAATTTCGATCCATCGGTCCCACCAGAAACGCCTTCAGTTAAGAAGCCACCCTCGTGATATTCAGTATTTGCCATTTGGGCCTCTTTTTTCATCAAGGCTACTTGGTCAGCTGACAGCTTTTGCTTAGCGACATACGGTTGAGCGGCATCTTGAACAACCTTAACTAGTTTAGAATGACGATCACCAATAATGGGAACAATGTCCATGTCAACCGTCATTTTAATATGACCAGTAGTCGAATTGTTGTAATCGTCAATCACTTGCTGGAAGGCCTGCAAAATCTTAGGGTTATCAAGCTCTGGAATTGTCCGCAAATTCAGCTCAGCTTGAGCATAACTTGGAATTGCGTTGACTTGATTACCACCCTTGATGGTATCGATGTTAAAGACAGTTTCACCCAAGACATCGTTTTTGACGCCAGTTGTCAATTCCTTAATGCACTTTTTAATGTTAGTCAAAACATTGAGCAGGTGCTCAACCGCATTATTGCCCAAAAATGGCATGGAGCTGTGAGCTGCCTTACCTTCTGAAGAAATTGTCAGGTCAAGCTCACCTTTATTAGCATAAATAGTTCTGAGCAAGCCCGATGGTTCACCAATTAACAAAGCATCGGCATCAGCAACATAACCTTGCTTTTCCAATTCTTCGGCACCTGGTTGACCAACTTCCTCACCGGCAGTTGCCAATAAACGAATTGTGCCGGCAATTTCTGCACCACTTTCCTTTAGTTCAATCATGGCAATTACCATTGCTGCTAGGCCTGCCTTCATATCAGTAGTGCCGCGGCCATATAATTTATCACCTTTTTTAGTGAGTTTAAACGGATCGGTCTTCCAGTTGTCTTGGTTAACGTCAACTGTGTCCATATGCCCAGAAATAACTAAAACTGGCTTACCTGATCCGAGTTCAGCCACCAAATTAGCCCGATTGGCCTCATCTTTGAGCGGTAAAATCTTGTTCTTAATACCTGCTTTATCAAGCAAATTTTTCAGATAATTGGCTACTGGCAACTCGTCACCATTGACTGAGTGCAAGGCTATTAAATCTTGTAAAATCTGCATTTTTTGTTCTTGTTCCATCTTAATTACCTCCTAACAGTTCATTGTTTAATTATAATACCAATTTTGGATTAAACTAATTTTTCACAACTTTTAAAAAATTCTTAATTAAGAGTCTCACTATACTTCTGGAGGGCTTCCTGAAGCAGCTGACTTTTTAAGGTGTTAGCAGGCATTTTAATCACTTGCCGCTTTTTTGTAAAATACTTACCATAATTGGCAATACCAGCTTGACCGTCAGCGTAGCCTTTTTTACCATCCATTTTTAGCGTGCACCACTGGTGAGTATACTTGTTCTTATTGACGTGATGGTATTTATAACCCATTTGCTTCAGCACCATGCCTAAGGCCGCCGCACTACCCGCGCAAGAATATTGCTTGGCAATGAAAACGCCGTAAGCCGTGGTAAAGTATGGCCCTTGCATTGTGTAGTGATCACGCGCGCAAAATAGAGAAACGTAATAAGCTGCCATATCAACTTTCTGCAAATCAGTTGTCCCACCTTGCTCCTGACACACTTTAGCAATTACCTTGGCAACTTTTCTTGCTGCCTTGGTGTGATTGCCTTTCTTACTAAGTGTCAACTTGTGCCGCCTACCATTATTATCAATTAAATACTTGCCAACTAGCTCATCCTTGTTTAGTTTAGCTTTTTTCAAATAATATTGGTCGTCATGGCGAACTGTCGCTGCTACTTTTTGATTATTAAAAGCAACTATTCCTAAACTAATTAAAAAAACAAAGATTAACGAACGTAATTTTTTCATTTATGCCACCGACTTTTTAACTAAAACTTACCACTTTATTTACTTATTAAGAATAACACAAAGTACTTGTAAAAATTATAAAAGCCATGCAGATTTCACTACATGGCTTTAATTCGTTATAATTCTTGGTCCAGCTTGAGCAGAGCCTGCGTCACTTCATCACGCAGTTTTTTGCCCAATATTTGTTCAACACTTGCTTCCGAGCGCTCAATATAAGCAGCCGCATCCCGCTCAATAACTTCTGCCTTTGGCGTTAACGTTATTTCTTTCAGCCGGCTGTCATGCTCATCAACCTTTTTAGCAATTAAGTCCTTATGTTCCAACAACTTCAAAATGTTCGTTGCCGTTGACTTGCGAATATTGAACTCATGCTCAATATCCTTTTGATAGATTTTCTTTTCTTTAGGTACCGCACTTAAAAATTGAATAATCACCATTTGTGTACCTGTTAGACCAATTGTCCGCGCATAACGATCAACATTGCGATTAAAGGTATTTTGTGCTCGCTGCAAAGCTAAACCAAAATTTTTCTTCATTAGTTAACTCTCACTTAAACTGTCCTTTTTTGTTGCTTTATGTAATAAGTATACGCCAATCACAACCAAAATTAATAAGAAAATTAACCCAACTTGAGCACCATCAATCAGCTTGCCAGCCGGTGTTGGCTTTGAACTCATTTGCTGAACAAATTGCATGATAGCAGAAACAATCGACGTCCCCACGGCTCCGGAAAATTGCTGCACCATGTTGAACAGGCCATTACCATCAGCGTTTTCTTCCTTAGTAAGCAGGTTCAAAGATGAGGTCATTGTGTCACCCATGATTAAACCAGTACCCATCATAATCACAAGGTAAGAAACAAGCACATTGCTACCGGTAAAATGTTGGGCAAACAGGCAAAACATGATACTGCCGACAAGTTCAAAGCATGCACCAGTCATGATTGGCTTTCTCGGGCCATAATTATCTAGCATTCGCCCACTAACTGGAGAAGCAACGGCACCAATGGCACCACCTGGTAATAGCAATAGTCCCGCAACCATCGCAGAAGTGGTATTCACGATTTGCAAGTAGTTTGGCAAAATAAACGATAAGCCAACTGTATTAACTTGGAAAATAAAGTAGGCAATAATGCCAGCAGTAAATTTGCTATTCTTCAGTAAGCGAATATTTAGTAGTGGTTCTTTTACCTTAAGTGAGTGCTTAATAAAGATGGCTAAGGCAATCAAACCGATAACTAACGGCACAACAAATTCTAGTGGCCGCACTAAAATTCCTGATAAATTACTAAAAGCTAAGATCAAGCCAACAAAAGTCAGGGCAATTTCAATAAAACCTGCCCAATCAAGCTTGGTATGACTTAAAGGATATGGATCCTTGGTGATGCACAGAACACCCATAATAAAGGAAATAATCATTACCGGAATAATCAGGATGAAAATGTACCGCCAGCTAAGCGTGTTAACAACTAAGCCACCAAACGTTGGCCCTAAAGCTGGAGCTACCGCCGTAATCATTGTCCCAATCCCCATCAAAAGACCAACTTTATCAAGCGGCGTTCTTTCCAAAATAATGTTAAACATGAGTGGCAGTGCAATCCCAGCGCCGGCACCCTGAACAATACGTCCAATAACTAAAAAGATGAAGCCCATCGACTTCGTGGTCAATGAGTCAATCAGTAACCCGATAATAAATAAAATCGCAGCTGTCACGAACAATTTTTTAGAACTAAAATTCTTCTTTAAATAAGCCGACAGCGGCATGATAATTGCGGCAATCAAAAGATAGCCGGTCGTCATCCACTGCACTGTTGCCATATTTACATTAAATTCCTGCATTAAAACGGGAAAGGTAATGTTCCCCGCTGTTTCAATTAACACACCTGAAAATGACATCAGACCTGCCGCAAGAATTGATAAGATTAATTTTGCGTCTAATTTTCTTTGCATCAAATTCCCCCTAATTAAAAATAGTTAGCTTGCTAACTATCACAAATAGCTATGTTATAACATTTTTTCATCAAATGCAAAGGATTTTCACAAAGATACCGTTTCTAACTTTAAACAAACCAAAAAGCATCCCCAATCATTGAGGATGCTTTCTTAATTTAACTTATCTTGTTACTATTTTTTGAAATTTGCGGCCAAGATGTAGCGACCATGACGTGCATGGTAATACTTCTTGCCCTTAATTATTTTGGTACTGTAAATCTTAATCTTTTGGCCCTTGCCCAGCTTTTTATCACTAAGGCGATGGCCATTCTTGTCATAAACATAGGCATTGTGCTTTAAGCGTAATTCACTACCCTTGAAGTTGCCGGCTGCAATGTATCTGCCGTGCTGCGTGTTATAGAACTTGCGACCATTGATATAAATTGTCTCGTAGGCCTTCATCTTCTTGCCACGCTTCAAGACAGTCTTGCCAACTCGCTTACCCTTTGAATTATAAACATAAGCGTTGTGCCGCAGCTTACCTTCAAAGCCAACAAAGTTGCGTGCAACTACATAATGGTCATCACCAATGTAATAGTAGTAACGGCCGTTGATCAATTGCTTATCGCCATAGGTCTTAACCTGCGTGTCGATTGCGATAACAAGATTGCTTACGCGGTTGCCATTCTTATCGTATACATAAGCATTATGATGTAACTTCTTAATTATTGCATTAGTATCCTCAGCACCTGAAGTTGATGTAGAAGCAGAGTTTGAAGCAGATGGTGTATTAGATGGTACATAGTTACCACCGCCACCATTGTTATCCCAGTCATTAGCAATTGACTTGCTCTTGCTAATTGAGGTGCTTTCACTCTGACTGGCAATAATTGAAGTTGACTGGCTGTTACTCATGCTTACATTAGCCGCACTAGAACTATTACTGAGTGAAGCACTATTACTGATGCTGGTGCTTTCAACTACTGAAGTACTCTCACTTTGACTAGTTGAAGTGCTCTTACTTGCCGAACTATTGCTATCACTAATTGAAGTGCTAAGACTTTCACTGGCACTACTTACAAGTGAATTGCTGAAACTCATGCTGCGACTTGCCGAACTATTGCTGTCACTAATTGAAGTGCTGAAGCTTTCACTGGCACTATCTACAAGTGAATTACTGCGGCTCATGCTGCGACTTGCGGAATTGTTACTGTCACTAATTGAAATACTGAAGCTTTCGCTGGCACTAACAACGATTGAGTTGCTGAGACTAAGCGATGTGCTGTAACTTTCACTAGCTCTGTCGGCCGCAAACTTACTGTCGCGCTCACTTCCTGAAGTACTCAAACTTGCGGAATACGAACTGTTATTGACAGAAGCACTATAACTTTCACTAGTACTGTCGGCTTGTGATTTGCTCTCACTAGTTGAAGTACTAAAGCTACGGCTGGTGCTATCAGCCATTGAATTACCTTCACTCTGGCTATTTGACCGACTCAGAGATGCAGACCAATCGCTGTTACTGATGGAAGTACTGAAGCTTTCGCTCGCACTAACAACAATTGAGTTACTCAAGCTCAGTGACTTGTTCATACTTAGACTGGCATCATTTGCTACTGAACCACTGGCACTCAGCGATCTACTGTAACTTTCGCTGGCGCTGTTAGCTAATGACTGACTGTCGCGCTCACTTGCAGAAATGCTTTGACTAGCTGAGTAAGAACTATTGTTAACAGAATTACTGTAGCTCTCGCTGGTGCTGTCAGCTTGTGATTGACTATGGCTCTCACTAGTTGAGCGACTCGTACTTGCATGGTAGTCACTGTTACTAATTGAAGTACTAAAGCTATCACTTTGGCTAACAGCAATTGAATTACTTAAGCTAAGTGACTTGCTATAACTCAAACTTGCTGCACTTGCTCCTGAATCACTTTCACTTAATGACTTACTGTAGCTTTCGCTAACGCTGTTAGCAGCTAGTTGACTGTCATGTTGACTAGTCGATCTACTTAAACTAGCAATATATTCGCTATCACTCAATGATTTACTGTAGCTTTCACTGGCACTATCTGCTTGCGATTTACTACGACTCTCACTAGTTGAACGGCTGGTACTTGCAAGATAATCACTAGCACTAATTGAATTACTAAAACTGTCACTTTGGCTAATAACTACTGCGTTACTTGCGCTAAATGATTTGCTTGTGCTGTCAGCGGCAGATTGACTAGTGCTCTGACTTGTCGACGTACTTGAGCTGGCTAAAGAATTGCTATCGCTTAGTGAAGTGCTGTAACTTCGACTGCCACTATCAGCGATTGATTGACTATTCTTTTGACTAGTTGATGCACTCCGACTTGCCGAAAAATCACTGGTACTTAGCGATGCACTATAGCTTTCACTTGCACTAACTGCCTTCGATTGACTGTCGCGCTGACTAGTCGATGCACTTAAGCTAGCTGAATATGAACTATTGTTGAGGGAATTACTATTGCTTTCACTATTACTATCAGCTTGCGATTTACTGCGACTTTCACTAGTTGAGCGACTGGTGCTTGCTGCATAATCGCTGTTACTAATCGACGTGCTGAAGCTTTCACTTTGGCTGATAACGATTGAGTTGCTCTCACTTAATGACTTACTCATACTCAAGCTACTTAAAGCAGCTACAGATGTGCTTGCACTCAACGAATTACTATAGCTTTGACTGCTACTATCAGCGATTGACTTACTGTCTTTTTGACTAGTTGAAGTGCTTAAACTGGCGGATTCATTACTGTTATTAATTGATGTGCTATAGCTCCGACTCTCGCTACTTGCTGACGACTGACTGTCGCGCTGACTAGCTGAGGCACTTAAGCTTGCCGAGTAAGAACTGTTATTGAGTGAATTACTATTACTTTCACTAATGCTGTCAGCTTGCGACTTGCTGCGACTCTCGCTAGTTGAACGACTGGTACTTGCTACATAGTCACTTGCACTAATTGAATTGCTGAAGCTTTCACTCAGACTAGCTGCCTTTGAGTTACTCAAGCTATTACTAAAGCTTTCTGATGCATTAGAGTTGCCCGATGCACTGATTGCTGATGCAAATGAGTCTTGCAAGCTCTTAGAAATACTGTCACTTTGACTTACTGCTGCTGAGTTGCTGTTACTCAATGATGTACTGTAACTCTGGCTTGTACTATCAGCGGCAGATTGACTATCGCTTTGGCTCCTTGAGGTGCTTTGGCTTGCAGAATTATTACTGTTACTGATTGAAGTGCTGAAGCTTTGGCTAGCACTAACTACTGCAAAATTGCTTGCACTCAATGATGTGCTGTAACTCTGGCTTGTACTATCAGCAATTGATTTGCTATCGCTTTGGCTCTTTGAAGTGCTTTGGCTTGCGGAACTATTGCTGTTATTCAATGAATTACTGTAGCTTTCGCTAGTACTATTGAATGCTGACTGGCTGTCGCGCTGACTAGCTGAGGCACTTAAACTGGCCGAGTAAGAACTATTGTTGAGTGAATTACTATTGCTCTCACTAATGCTATCAGCTTGTGACTTGCTGCGACTTTCGCTAGTTGAGCGACTCGTACTTGCCACATA
Source organism: Lactobacillus sp. ESL0700 (assembly GCF_029392095.1). NCBI lineage: Bacteria > Bacillati > Bacillota > Bacilli > Lactobacillales > Lactobacillaceae > Lactobacillus > Lactobacillus sp. ESL0700. The sequence continues at coordinate 777,514 of NZ_CP113930.1, read as the reverse complement.
ATCACTTGCACTAATTGAATTACTGAAGCTTTCACTCAAACTAGCTGCCTTTGAGTTACTCAAGCTATTACTAAAGCTTTCTGATGCATTAGAGTTGCCCGATGCACTGATTGCTGATGCAAATGAATCCTGCAGACTCTTGGAAATACTGTCACTTTGACTTACTGCTGCAGAATTACTGTTGCTTAGTGAAGTGCTGTAACTCTGGCTTGTGCTATCAGCGATTGATTTACTATCACGTTGACTCTTTGAAGTACTTTGACTCGCAGAACTATTGCTGTTGCTTATTGAGGCGCTAAAGCTTTGGCTAGCACTATCAGCGATTGATTTACTATCGCTTTGACTCTTTGAGGTGCTTTGACTTGCGGAACTATTGCTATTACTTAATGATGCACTATAGCTTTGGCTAGCACTAGCTACTGCAGAATTGCTCTCACTCAATGATGCACTATAGCTTTGGCTTGTGCTATCGGCAGCTGACTTACTGTCTTTTTGACTAGTTGAAGTACTTAAACTGGCTGAAGTATTACTATCATTCAATGATTTACTGTAACTTTCACTCGTGCTAATTACTGTTGACTGACTGTCGCGCTGGCTAGCCGATGTACTTAAGCTGGCTGAGTAAGAACTATTGTTGAATGAATTGCTATTGCTCTCACTAATACTATCAGCTTGCGACTTGCTACGACTCTCGCTAGTTGAACGACTCGTACTTGCAATGTAATCACTGGCACTAATTGATTTACTGAAGCTCTCACTCTGACTGGCTACCGCTGAGTTGCTCAAGCTATTACTCAAGCTTTCTGATGCAGTAGAGTTCCCTGACGCACTGATTGCCGATATAAATGAATTTTGCAAACTCTTGGAAATGCTGTCACTCTGACTTATTGCTGCCGAGTTACTGTTGCTTAGTGATGTACTGAAACTTTGGCTTGTACTATCAGCAATTGATTTGCTATCGCTTTGGCTCTTTGAAGTGCTTTGACTTGCGGAACTATTACTGTTGCTGATTGAAGTGCTGAAGCTTTCACTGGCACTAACTGCTGCAGAGTTGCTTTCACTTAATGATGTACTGAAACTCTGGCTTGTGCTATCAGCAATTGACTTACTATCGCGTTGACTTGCTGAAATACTTTGGCTAGCAGAAATATTGCTGTTGTTTAACGAATTACTATAACTTTCACTCGCGCTAATAGCGGCAGACTGACTATCCCTTTCACTTGCAGAAGCACTTAGACTAGCTGAATAAGAGCTATTGTTAACAGAATTGCTGTAGCTCTGACTAGCACTCTCAGCCTTTGAGCGACTTTGACTCAGACTTGTTGACTGGCTAGTGCTTGCGACATAATCACTAGCACTAATAGATCTACTGTAACTTTCGCTCGCGCTAACTACAACAGAATTACTATTACTTAATGACGTGCTATAACTTTGACTAGCACTTTCAGCAGCTGAATTGCTGGCACTAATTGAATTACTATAACTTTCACTCTGACTAATTACCCCTGAGTTGCTTAAACTATTACTCAAACTTGCTGATGAATTTGAATTGCCTGAGGCACTAATTGCTGATGAATATGAACTTTGTAAACTCGTAGAAAAGCTCTCACTTTCACTATCTGCAGCTGATTTACTATTACTTTGGCTTGTGGAAGTACTTAAGCTGGCTGAACTGTTGCTACCACTAATCGAGGTACTAAAACTCTCGCTCGCACTGGCAACGATTGAGTTACTCTTGCTAATCGATGTGCTAAAGCTCTCACTCTGGCTATCTGCAATAGATTTGCTCTCGCTTTGGCTGGTTGAAATGCTCAAACTAGCTGAACCGTTGCTTGTACTTAATGAAGCACTGCGACTGGAACTTTCGCTATCCGCTGCTGACTTACTATCACTCTGGCTTGTAGATGTACTTGCACTAGCGGAATTATTGCTTGTACTAATTGAAGCGCTGAAGCTTTCACTTGCACTGGCAACGATTGAGTTACTCTTACTGATCGATGTGCTAAAACTTTCGCTCTGGCTATCTGCAATAGATTTGCTCTCGCTTTGGCTGGTCGAAGTGCTCGAACTAGCTGAACTGTTACTCGTACTTAATGATGCACTGCGACTCGTACTTTCACTATCTGCAGCTGATTTACTATTACTTTCACTCGTCGAAGTACTTGCACTAGCGGAATTATTGCTTGTACTAATTGAAGCGCTGAAGCTTTCACTTGCACTGGCAACAATTGAGTTACTCTTACTAATCGATGTGCTAAAACTCTCACTCTGGCTATCTGCAATAGATTTGCTCTCGCTTTGGCTTGTAGATGTACTTGCACTAGCGGAATTATTGCTTGTACTAATTGAAGCGCTGAAGCTTTCACTCTGACTGTCCGCAATAGATTTGCTCTCGCTTTGGCTGGTTGAAGTACTCGAACTAGCTGAGCTATTGCTTGTACTTAATGATGCACTGAAACTTTCACTCTGGCTATCTGCAATAGATTTGCTCTCGCTTTGGCTGGTCGAAGTGCTCAAACTGGCTGAACTGTTGCTCGTGCTTAATGATGTGCTATAGCTCTCACTCTGACTATCTGCAATAGATTTGCTCTCGCTTTGGCTGGTTGAAGTGCTCAAACTGGCTGAGCTATTGCTTGTACTTAATGATACACTGAAACTTTCACTCTGACTGTCCGCAATTGACTTACTATTACTTTGGCTGGTCGAAGTGCTCGAACTAGCTGAACTGTTGCTCGTGCTTAATGATGTGCTATAGCTCTCACTCTGACTATCTGCAATAGATTTGCTCTCGCTTTGGCTGGTTGAAGTGCTCAAACTGGCTGAACTGTTGCTCGTGCTTAATGATGTGCTATAGCTCTCACTCTGGCTGTCGGCAATAGATTTGCTCTTGCTTTGGCTGGTCGAAGTGCTCAAACTGGCTGAACTGTCACTACCACTAATCGAAGCACTAAAGCTCTCACTCGCACTAGCAACAATTGAGTTACTTTTACTCAATGAGGCACTATAGCTCAAACTATCCTTAGCATTCGAATTACCCGAAGCATTAATCGCCGATTCAATTGAGTTTTGTACACTCGTTGAAATACTTTCGCTCAAGCTATCAGCGGTTGATTTGCTGGTGGAATTACTTGAACTAGCTAAACTATCACTATCACTAATTGAGGTACTAAAGCTTTCACTTGCACTGGCAACGACTGAGTTACTCTGACTAATTGAGCCACTGTTGCTAGCACTTAAGCTGTCAGCAATTGATTTACTCGTGCTTTGGCTTGCTGAAGTACTCAGGCTTGCTGAACTGTTACTCTGACTTATCGAGCCACTGTTGCTAGCACTTAAGCTGTCAGCTTCTGATTTACTTGTGCTTTGACTAGTTGAAGTGCTCAAGCTAGCAGAACTGTTACTCTGACTAATTGAGCCACTGTTGCTAGCACTTAAGCTGTCAGCAATTGATTTACTCGTGCTTTGACTTGCTGATGTGCTCAAACTAGCAGAACTGTTACTCTGACTAATTGAACCACTGTTGCTGGCACTTAAGCTATCAGCTTCTGATTTGCTGGTACTTTGACTAGCCGATGTGCTCAAGCTGGCAGAACTGTTACTCTGACTTATCGAGCCACTGTTGCTGGCACTTAAGCTGTCAGCTTCTGATTTACTCGTACTTTGACTAGCTGATGTGCTCAAACTGGCTGAACTGTTACTATCACTAATTGAAGTACTGAAGCTCTCGCTTGCACTGGCAACGATTGAATTGCTCTTGCTTAATGAGGCACTGTAACTCAAGCTATCCTTGGCATTCGAATTACCCGAAGCATTAATTGCCGATTCAATTGAATTTTGTAAACTCTCAGAAGTACTATCGCTTTGGCTGATTGCTGTCGAATTACTTGTGCTGATTGAAGCACTAAAACTCTCACTCGCACTAGCAATCACTGAGTTACTCTGACTAATTGAGGAACTGTTGCTGGCACTTAAGCTGTCAGCAATTGATTTACTTGTACTTTGACTTGCTGATGTGCTCAAACTAGCTGAAACATTACTATCACTAATTGAAGCACTGAAGCTCTCGCTTGCACTAGCAATCACTGAGTTACTCTGACTAATTGAACCGCTGAAGCTCTTGCTTTCACTTTCAGCAATTGATTTGCTGGTACTTTGGCTAGCTGATGTGCTCAAGCTGACAGAATTATTACTATCACTGATTGATGCACTGAAACTTTCACTTGCACTGGCAACGATTGAATTGCTCTGACTAATTGAACCACTAAAGCTCTTGCTCTCACTTTCGGCAATTGATTTGCTGGTGCTTTGGCTAATAGACGTACTCAAACTGGCAGAATTGTTACTGTCACTAATCGAAGTACTGAAACTCTCGCTCTTACTATCAGCGATTACTTTGCTATCGCTATCACTATGAGACCTGCTGATACTTGCACTATCAACCGTTGACTGACTCTTGCTTTGACTTAATGAAAGTGAACTAGCTGAACTTGATTGACTCATTTGCGAATTATCAACCAGCAGACTTTCAATCTCTGAGTGCGTTGCAGCATCAGATAAGCTGCCAGCTTCAGACAATGAATTCTGGACACTAGCTGAAAGCTGCTGTCCTTGCGATGTCAACGAAGAATTGAGCCGACTAGTTTCCGAAGTCATGCTAGCGTTCATACTGTCGCTATTGTTACTTGCTGACTCACTTGCCGAGGCAATATAGCGTGAAGCCGATAGTGATGCCGAATTGTAATTGGCTACACTCTGGTTTAATTCAGAAGCCGCTGCACTTGAAGCCTGCGAGCTTGCTGCTAAACTTTGTGAATTAACTTTAGAAATTGCATCTAACTTACTTTGAGAAGCTGACAAACTTCTACTAACTGATGAAGAATTTTGCGCTGACGTACTTGCTTCGTAATTTGAATTTTCATTCGAAACTGCTGCATGCATTGAAGAATTGCTCTTACTTAAATTTAAGTAGCGTGAAACCGTTGAAGAATAGTTCCTACTGGTAACTTCTGATGCACTTGAACTGGCAATAATACTATCTGACAAACTTTCAGAAGCATTAAGAGACACATGGCTCAAACTGGTCAGCTGCGAATCTTTCAGTGAGTTGCTGACACTGATTGACTTGCTCATTCTGATAATATCAGCCTTCATACTGATAATCGCTGAAGTTGCTGCTGAGTTCGATAAACTCATGTCAGCAGATTGTCTTTGCCATAAGCTCAACGAATACGAATTAAGTTGTGAAGTAACTAGCGACGTATCATTGCTGTCTTTAGCACTTGCTAGCGATGCAGCATTACTCTCATCTGTTACTTGTTTACTCGTAGAAGCAAACCATGTGCTCGTAGATTTACTATCAGCGGTACTTACTGAATTAGCACTGCTGCTTTTACTTACCATTGATGTCGAATTACTTTCAGCCTGACTAATTACCTTACTCTGAGAATTTGAATCATCAAAACTTCTATTTCTGTAAGCCGATAAACTAAGACTTTGGCTGCTAAGCAAGCTAAGATTGCTTGAAGCATACATGCTATTGGCAAAACTCTGAGCATGATCACTGGCTACACTAGCTGAACGAGATTGACTGTTAGCAATATAGGACTGCAGCATTGCGCTATCACTATTAGCAACTGAAATATTATTGGAAGCAATAGTTGAATTGTTGGAAGCATTATCAGACCCGCCGCCGATGATTAAACTATTAAAAGTATCATCATCGTCGCCGTTGACTTTTGAATCTTGCGTGGATGCTAAACTGCTGGCATACGAATTAGCAAGTGATGCAGCTTTTGAGCCTTTTTCATGTAAACTTGCCGAGCCAGAAGAATCACGATCGTTACTGGCCAAACTCTTAGATTCTGACTGTGACACATAATCAGTCAGCGATGAGTGATTGGCACTGGTATTGTTAAAATCATTGGCAATCGAATTAGCTTCTGAATTAGCATCAAAATCATCTTGCGAGTTAACTAGGGAATTTTGCGCTGAAGTCGTCTCTTTAGTTGCCCGCGATTGTTGCAATTCTTGTTTAGCATGGCTTGCTTGACTGGTCGCACTTGTTGAAGCTGATTCAGTGGTTGATGCTGAACTGGCAGTAGACTGTGATTTAACTACTGTTGAACTCTGCGGTTCTTTTTGACTGGCAACAGATGACTTGATTTCCGCACTAGCCGATTGTTTAGGCATCGTCTTAGATTGTGTTTGACTAAGTGCTTCTGCCGTACTAGTCGAATTGCCCTGCGTAGTCTGCTCATAATCAGCTGCACTTAACTGCTGAGCACTTTGAGAAGCAGGAATTACTGCCGAATTGGCATTAACGAGCAAATGTTCATAGTTTGTTGTCTTAACCTTCGGTACATTAGTTGCCGCATGAGCTACTTGCGGCGAATTTAATAAGCCGCCTAAAATGCCACCGATTCCGGCCGTACTCGCAGCTAACAAATTCCGCTTAAGCGCCCGCATCCTTTCTATTTTCTTCTTCTCTGTTAACTCTTTCTCTAACTTTTTGTTTTGATCTGAATTTACCATCTTATACACCTAACTTAATAATAGATAACTCAGATTTCATGACGGTTACCCGTTACTTGGCGCTAAACTTGATTAACTCCAACTAGACCTGAGAAAGCAATTTACATCGCTATCTTGAATAACAATAAAATTACATTTGCTACTAATGACTGATAGCAGCTCTTTTCTAACACACACTTTTTATACTATACAAGTCGCAAAGCTAACGACTTAGTTGTAACTATTATAATAATTATTTCTATAAATTCAATGGTACTTTTTACACAATAATTGTTGATAACAATAACCAAATTGCATTTAGCAATTTGTATATGCTGGTTATTTATTTGATCGAATTTAAGGGCGAAGCAATAAACACACGATTCTAATTAAATAACTATTTTACTTATAATCAGTGCAAATAATTGCCATTAATTTAAAAAAGTTGCAAAAATATAATTAATTTTATTAAACTTAACGATATCTTAATATTTTCACCTTCCAGTTAATTATCAATATAATATACGATTAAATATATTTGTAAATTATATATAAATACTCATAAATTATAATGTTTATATATTGCATAAAATAAAAAGTATCCTAAGTAACTTTTTAAAATAACTTAGGATACTTTATTCTGATAATTATTGATTATTCTCTGCAGTTGCAGCAGCCACAATTTCATCTGCTTTAGTTGCAAAAGCTTGATAGCTATTAGCTAGGTCAGTTGCCGCACTGATTGCTGCAGCTGCCTTAGACAGTTCACTATTTAATTCAGCACGATAGGCTGCTTGTCGTATAATTGTTAACTTAGTCAGCTTTATTAAAGCAGCTCTGGAACTAAGCCATTTGTTTTTAACATTTTCCAATGCTTCTTGTTGCAGAACTCCACTTAGTTGCTGCGTTACAAGGGTATTGATCTTACTTTTAGCATCTTGATATGCCGCGTTCAGTTGATCAAGGTCTGCAGCTAGAACCACGCCGTGACTAACCATATCGGCCATACTATCAATCTGGTCTTTCAACTGTTGAACATTAGTCAGTTCAGAATGTTGATCAAGTCCAGCCTTGGCACTACTTGCTTGATCCTTTAGTAAGCTATTCAGCCAGGACTTGCAAACGTTCAATACTTGTTCAGCGTAAAAATCCCGGGCCTGATTAGTTGGTGTATAATCATCCCGATTTTCAACCCGATTAGAGCCAAACTTGCTGTCAATATAGCCATTTCCGTTAACTACTTGAGCATCAATCTGCGCTTTTGTAGCTGCATCAGTAATATTCAGCGTATTGACACAATTTTGACCATAAGCTTTCAGCTCAGACTTGGCTGCTTCATGGTTAAAACTATCAAGCGCGTTCCCGCGGTAGTAATTAACGGTATCGAAGTCGGTTGCCTTATCGATATAGTAAACTGCATCATCATGCGCTGTCTTTATCTTAGTCAAGAATGGCTGTTGGTCATCGACACTTAATCCTGAAGCCTGAATACGAGCATTCGCAGCTTCCAAGCCACTATCCAGCTCTTTCTCCGTGGTCAGCTTCATCTGGTCCAAGCCCATAATGTTGCCAAGATAGACCGTTGCTGATTTACCCGGAATTTCAGGGTTAAAGCCAATAAAGTTGGCCTGTGGCGTTAAGTCAATTGCAGCACCACTGTGAATTCCCGGCGTGTCAACTGGAAAAGTAATGCTAAACTTACCATCTGGATTAGCAATAGCACTGTATACGTGGCCCAAATCGCCATCAACATCATTGGTTAAATGATATGGATCTGTGACTTGACTGTTAGTATAGATATTCGGCAAGCCCCTAATTTGCGCCTTTATATAAGGATACATCCCACAAGTCATCAACTTACTGAAGCCATTGTTTGGCTGTATTGGACCATCCGTTTCATCGTTAAAATTATCCACTTTGCCCGTAACTGTAATTGAGCCATCCGCATTTTGGTGATATGATGCCTGTCCTAATACGCCATTGTCATCTTCAATATCCAAGAATCCTCCTTGGTTAGGAGATACCATCATGATATTGTTGTAACCCGGATTTTCTTGGTCAGAAAACGCATTACTAATTACTTCACTAAAAATTGTATCAAGCATGACTTTTTTAGTTTGCGAATCTTGCAAGTATGACACAATGTCGTCTGTCTTAAAGGCTTTCTGCAAAATTTGCACAATTGCTGCATTATTTGGATCAGCGGCTAAATCCTTAATCGCCTTGATTGCATCATTTGAAATAGTCTGATTGCCATTTAAAACCGAAATCTTATTAACGCCAATTGTTTGCAGGTTGCCGACATTCTTTTTCTGTACATTCAAGACATGAAATGGTGGCAGTGTAATCGGGTTAAGCTTATCAAAGTTAAATACCTGCCGCACATTCTTAATGTCGATTTCGCTATCACCAATAATACTTGTACCAGGAACTTTATTATTAGAAGCATTTAATACCAACTTTTGCGGGTTATCAACCGTCAAAGCATCACTGCTGGCAACATCAACCAAGATGATCTTTTTATTACCAGCACCATAACCAGGATCATTAGGATAATTCGGGTCATTCTGCAGCTCAATATCCAGCGTACCATTGTTCAGATCAGCTTTACCAGTAACATAAATCAACGTGCCCGAATAGTCTTGCATGTTCTTGCCATAAACATTCAAAGCAGCACCAGGGCCAATGGTTAAACTCCCTTGGTCATAAATTAATGTGCCTGCTCTGGTTGAACCACCTGTACTTTGGCTAATATCACCGTTAGTATTGATGGTAATCGTACCGTTATCAATCAGCTTGGCATTATTTCCACTTTGACTAGTCATCATAATGGCAGCGGCTCTGTGTTTATCAAGGCCGCCAGTATAATCATCTGTGCCGACATTAATCGTTAATTGAGCTCGCTTATTGATTGTTACGGCACCAACACCATTAATAATCGCAATTCCACTAGCTTTACTACTATGTTGAGCATTGTCGCCATTGTTACCATCAGCTTTACGTGGATTTAAGGTAACATCTGCACCACTGTCAATTAGAATGTTGTTTGTTCGACTTCTTCCGTTAGGACCACCATTATCGTCAATCCCATTGTCAAGTTCGAGCACATTACCGTCACTTGTCGAACCAACGAATTTACAATCCTTAGTAAAAATCAAATTTTGTCCTGGCTGATACAGCTCAAATAATTGCTGACCACCACCATCACAACTATAGCTTTTACCATCAATTGGACTGACATAGGACTGAACGGCATCCCCATTAACCGTACCCTTAATATAAATATCGGAGTACTGGCCGCTATAAGTAACTTGTGAACCGACAAAATTAATATTGTCGAGCGTTAACTTACATGGCGTCGGTGTACCATCAACCGAATTATCAAGGCCATAATAACTTTGTGAATAAATATCTAAATTGCGATAAGTTAAGTCTGTAGTGCCCCGATTAGCAGAACTAGTCGAGCCATCATTTGGCCGGGGACCAGAATAATGCAAGTCAAGGACAAAGCGTTGATTCTTGGTTGGATCTGACTGAATTAATAATTGTCGTTCAGGAAAATTAAGGTCAGCTTTGCCACCCGTGACAGTAGATGCAATATTGTTCTCAAGGTCGATCTCACTAACATTTGCATCTTGGATGGCACTAACAAACTCTTGCCAAGTTGTTACCTGACGGGCCAATCCTGCTAGCTGTGGCTCAGCAGTTGTCTTAGTTGGCACTACTACGGGCTGATCGACAGTCTGACTGGCCTTGTTCGTACTTACTGATGGCTGCTTAGTTGAAGCTGCAGGTGCAACCGGCTGATCAGTTGTCACAGCTGGTGCTGAATTTTGTTCAGTTGCAGCAGGTACAGTAGTTGATGCTTGCGCCGTTTCGGTTGACGTTGCATCAGCTGCTTTATGGCTTGTTGCGTCCTGTGTGGTTGTTGGCTGTTTTACTGCAGTTTTAGTCTGATCTGTACTGCTGGACTTAGCTGGTTTAGCTGACTTTTTATCACTTAAAAAAGCCTTCAGCCCCTTATAAGTAGAAAGATTGGCCTTCTTAGTCGGCTTAACCGACTTTTCAAGATTATTAGTTGTTTCTTCCTTATCCTGTGTCGGAGCTGCAATTGTATCAGCCTTCGCCGATTGATTGCTAAGCCCTAAAAAAGTCACCCCTAATAAAACCGATGCCGCGCCAACACTTAACTTTCTAATTGAAAAGCGTTCACGTTTCGTTTGTGACTCGTCTTGCCTAATTCTTTCAGCAAAATTATTCTTACCTACCATGATTTTCCTTTCCGTATATTGCCTTTCGCAACATACTTTGCACTTTATACATAACCGAATTCTAAAGTATTTAATCTTCAATGTAAATATATTCATAGATACTAAACTGCTTTTTAAAAATAACAATTATGTAAAATAACGACAAATTTATAATAGGTAAATTTTTTATCACATCTAGTCTTTATTATCTAGGTAAAAAATTAATAACAAACTGGTCTTTTTTTGACTCTTTTAAAAAACAATTCTTCCTTAAATTTTGAAAATAAATTGTATACTATTTCGATACCAAAAAAGCATCCCCAGATTGAGGATGCTTTCTTAATTTAACTTAACTGTTATTATTTTTTGAAGTTTGCGACTAAAACGTAACGACCATGACGTAGGTGGTAGTACTTTCTACCCTTAATTGTCTTAGTACCATAAGTCTTAATCTTTTGACCCTTTGCTAGCATCTTAGTGCTAATCTTGTGGCCCTTCTTGTCATAAACATAAGCATTGTGCTTCAAGCGTAATTCGCTACCCTTGAAGTTGCCGGCTGCAATGTACTTACCATGCAACGTGTTGTAGAACTTCCGACCATTGATGTAAACAGTCTCAAAGGCCTTCATCTTCTTACCACGCTTTAATGTTGTCTTGCCAACCCGCTTACCTTTAGAGTTGTAAACATAAGCGTTGTGCTTCAAATCGCCTTCAAAACCGATGAAGTTACGAGCAACTGCATAGTGATCATCACCAATGTAGTAGTAGTAACGACCGTTGATAAGTTGTTCATCGCCGTAGGTCTTAACCATTGTGTTGATTCCCATGACGAGATTATTTACCCGGTTACCATTCTTATCGTAAACATAGGCATTGTGATGTAACTTTCTAATCACTGCATCATCTGTAGCATTCGAAGCTGAAGTAGAAGCTGAGTTTGAGTTAGATACCATTGAATTTGGTACATAACCGCCGCCGTTGCCGCCATTCCAGTTACCGCCGCCGTTATCCCAGCTGCCGCCACCATTATCAGCATTTGACTTAGAAGTGCTTTCACTAGCACTATTAGCAGCTGATGTTGATGCACTGGCACTGGCTGAACTTGTGCTGATGCTTTCGCTCGCACTTACGACAGCTGATGTACTCTCGCTTGCACTCTTTGATGTACTTGCACTAGCTGAGCTATTGCTATCGCTAATTGAAGTACTCAAACTTTCACTGGCACTGCTTACAGCTGAGTCGCTGCGGCTAATCGAATTGCTGTAGCTTTGACTAGTACTGTCAGCATCTGACTTGCTATTGCTGTCACTAGTTGATCTGCTCATGCTTGCCATGTAGTCGCTTGTACTGATTGATACGCTGAAGCTTTCGCTAATGCTATCGGCAATTGACTTGCTTTGGCTTTCGCTATGCGATCTACTCATGCTTGCAAGGTAATCACTTGTACTAATCGAGTTGCTGAAGCTTTCGCTTTGACTAAGAACGATTGAGTTGCTTAAGCTAATTGAAGTGCTGTAACTCTCGCTTGCTCTGTCAGCTAAGAACTTACTGTCGCGTTGACTTGCTGAAGTGCTCAAGCTTGCAGTGTAATCACTGTTGCTGATTGAAAGACTAAAGCTATCACTTTGACTTTCTACAATTGAATTGCTGAAGCTGAGTGAAGTACTGTAGCTCTCGCTTGCTCTGTCGGCTGCGAACTTGCTGTCTCTCTCACTTGCTGAAGTACTCAAGCTTGCGGAGTATGAACTGTTGACAACTGAGTTGCTGTAACTTTCGTGTGCGCTGCTTGCTAATGACTTTCTTTGACTCTCGCTTGTTGATCTACTCATGCTTGCAAGGTAGTCACTCAAGCTAATTGAGTTACTGAAGCCATCGCTTTGACTTGCACCTAATGAATTACTGTCACTCATTGAAGTACTGTAGCTGTTGCTGTTGCTTTCAACAATTGAATTGCTTTCACTCAGTGACTTACTGTAGCTTTCACTTGCACTAGCTGCAGCTGATTGGCTATCACGTTGACTAGTTGAAAGGCTCAAGCTTGCAGAGTATGAACTGTTGTTGACAGACTCACTATAGCTATCACTTGTACTATCAGCTTGTGACTTGCTGTTGCTATCACTAGTTGAACGACTGTTGCTTGCAGTGTAATCACTTTCGCTCAATGATTCGCTTAAGCTTGCATTTTCACTAGCAGCGAGTGAGTTGCTCTTACTAATTGAAGTACTGTAACTTTCACTCAAGCTGTCAGCAGTAAACTTACTGTCACGTTGACTTGCTGAAGTACTCAAACTTGCAGTGTAATCACTGTTACTGATTGAAATACTGAAGCTGTCGCTTTCACTTTCAGCGATTGAATTGCTTGCGCTTGCTGATTGACTGTAACTTGCACTCAGGCTGTCAGCTACCGATTTACTGTCGCGTTGACTTGCTGAAGTACTCAAACTTGCAGTGTAATCACTGTTACTAATTGAAATACTGAAGCTATCACTTTGACTTTCAGCAATTGAGTTGCTGATGCTTGCTGATTGACTGTGACTTGCACTTAAGCTGTCAGCTTCTGACTTACTCTCACTTGCACTAGTTGAAAGACTCAAGCTTGCGGAGTGAGAACTGTTAGTTACTGAGTTGCTGTAGCTTTCGCTTGCGCTGTCGGCTTGTGACTTACTCTCGCTTGCACTAGTTGAACGACTGTTGCTTGCGGCGAAGTCACTATCACTTACTGACTTGCTGTAGCTAATGCTTTGGCTTTCAACTAGTGAATTACTTTGACTAATTGATTGGCTGTAGCTTTCACTCAGGCTGTTAGCTACTGATTGACTGTCGCGCTTGCTTGCTGAAGTACTCAAACTTGCAGTGTAGTCACTATTACTAATTGAAAGACTGAAGCTGTTGCTTTCGCTTTCAACAATTGAGTTGCTCTCGCTAGTTGACTTGCTTGCACTCAAGCTCAAGTCAACTGATACTGAAGCACTGTTACTCAATGATTGACTGTAACTCTGGCTTGCACTTACTTCCGTAGATTTACTTTCGCTTGCACTCGTCGATACACTCTGGCTGTAGCTTTCACTCAGGCTGTTGGCTACTGATTGACTGTCGCGTTGGCTTGCTGAAGTACTCAAACTTGCAGTGTAGTTGCTATTACTGATTGAAAGACTGAAGCTATCGCTTTGACTTTCTACAATTGAATTGCTTGCACTTACTGAAGCACTGTAACTTTCGCTTGCGCTATCAGCTTGCGACTTGCTCTCGCTAGTTGACTTGCTTGCACTTAAGCTTGCGGAGTGAGAACTGTTGTTAACTGATGCGCTGTAGCTCTCGCTGGTGCTGTCGGCTTGTGATTTACTTTGACTTGCACTTGTTGAACGGCTGTTGCTTGCAGCGAAGTCACTATCACTTACTGACTTGCTGTAGCTGATGCTTTGACTTTCAACAATTGAGTTGCTTTCACTAGTTGAAGTACTGAAGCTTGCACTTGCGCTGTCAGCTTCTGACTTGCTCTCGCTAGTTGACTTGCTTGCACTCAAGCTTGCGGAGTGAGAACTGTTGTTGACTGATGCACTGTAGCTTTCGCTGGTGCTGTCGGCTTGTGATTTACTTTGACTTGCACTTGTTGAACGACTTGTGCTTGCAAGGTAATTGCTGTCGCTGATTGAAAGACTGAAGCTATCACTCTGACTTTCAGCAATTGAGTTGCTTTCGCTAGTTGACTTGCTTGCACTCAAGCTCAAATCAACTGAAACTGAAGCACTGCTACTCAATGATTGACTGTAACTCTGACTTGCGCTCGTTTCTGTAGATTTACTTTCGCTTGCGCTAGTCGATACACTCTGACTGTAGCTTTCACTTAAGCTATTAGCTACTGATTGACTATCACGTTGACTTGCTGAAGTACTCAAACTTGCAGTGTAATTGCTATTACTGATTGAAAGACTGAAGCTATTGCTTGCACTCTCAACAATTGAGTTGCTCTCACTGATCGACTTGCTTGCACTTAAGCTCAAGTCAACTGATACTGAAGCACTATCACTCAATGATTGACTGTAACTCTGACTTGCGCTTGTTTCTGTAGATTTACTTTCGCTTGCGCTAGTCGATACACTCTGACTGTAACTCTCACTAGCGCTATCAGCTGCTGACTTACTGTCACGTTGGCTAGCTGAAGTACTCAAGCTTGCGGAGTAAGAACTGTTGTTGACTGATGCACTGTAGCTTTCGCTGGTGCTGTCAGCTTCTGATTTACTCTGACTTGCACTCGTTGAACGACTTGTGCTTGCGAGGTAATCACTGGTACTTACTGAATCACTGAAGCTCTTACTTTGGCTAGCAACTAATGAGTTGCTGTCACTTAATGAAGTGCTTGTACTGTCAGCGGTTGACTTACTATCACTTTGACTAGTTGAAGTACTTTCACTAGCACTTACGCTGGTACTCTCAGCAGTTGACTTGCTTTGACTTGTACTTGTTGAGCCACTTTGACTGAAGCTTTCACTTGCACTGTCTGCTGTTGACTTACTGTCACGTTGACTTGCTGATGTACTCAAGCTTGCCGAGTATGAACTGTTGTTGACTGATGCGCTGTAACTTTCACTTGTACTGTCAGCTAATGACTTACTATTACTGTCACTAGTTGAACGACTTGTGCTTGCAAGGTAATTGCTGTCGCTGATTGAAAGACTGAAGCTCTCGCTCTCACTAACAACAATTGAATTGCTTGCGCTAAGTGATTTGCTTGTACTCTCAGCAGTTGACTTACTATCGCTTTGGCTTACTGAAGCACTTGCGCTCGATGCAGAAGTACTGTCACTCAATGAAGTGCTGTAGCTTTGACTTGCGCTATCGGCAGTTGACTTGCTATCACTAGCACTGGTTGAACCACTTTGACTGAAGCTTTCACTTGCACTAACTGCAGTTGACTTACTGTCCTTCTCACTTGCTGATGTACTTAAGCTTGCGGAGTAGGAACTGTTGTTGACTGAGGCACTGTAGCTTTCACTTGTGCTGTCAGCTAATGACTTGCTTTGACTCTCACTAGTTGAACGACTTGTGCTTGCAAGGTAATTGCTGTCGCTTACTGAAGTGCTGAAGCTCTTACTTTGACTTGCAACCAATGAGTTACTGTCACTCAATGAAATACTTGTACTGTCAGCGGTTGATTTACTATCACTCTGACTTGTTGATGTACTTACACTGCCACTTTCACTTGCACTGTCAGCAGTTGACTTGCTTTGGCTTGCGCTTGTTGAACCACTTTGACTGAAGCTTTCACTTGCACTAACTGCGGTCGACTTACTGTCCTTCTCACTTGCTGATGTACTCAAGCTTGCGGAGTAGGAACTGTTGTTGACTGAAGCGCTGTAACTTTCACTTGTACTATCAGCTTCTGACTTGCTTTGGCTTGCAGCTGTCGAACGACTGTTGCTTGCGGCGAAGTCACTATTACTGATTGAAAGACTGAAGCTGTTGCTTTCGCTTTCTACAATTGAGTTGCTTTCACTAGTTGACTTGCTTGCACTCAAGCTTTCATCAACTGATACCGAGCCACTTTCACTCAATGATTCACTGTAGCTTTGACTTGCACTTGTTACTGACGAATTACTATCACTTAATGATTCACTGTAACTTGCACTTGCACTATCTGCAGCAGACTTACTATCGTTTTGACTAGTAGATCTACTTACACTTGCAATGTAGTTGCTTTCACTTAATGATTCACTGTAACTCTCACTTGCACTGTCTGCAGCGGATTTACTTTCCTTTTGACTAGTTGAAGCACTCAGACTTGCTGCATAAGAACTGTTGTTGACTGAATTACTGTAGCTTTCACTTACGCTATCAGCTAACGACTTGCTGCGACTCTCACTAGTTGAACGACTTGTGCTTGCAAGGTAATCACTTGCACTGACTGAATCACTGAAGCTCTTGCTTTGACTGGCAACTAATGAATTACTTTCACTAGCTGAAGTACTTGCACTATCGGCTGTTGACTTACTGTCACTTTCACTAGTTGAAGTACTCAAGCTTGCACTTGTACTGGTGCTGTCAGCGGTTGACTTGCTATCACTAGCACTGGTTGAACCACTTTGACTGTAACTTTCACTTGCACTTACGGCTGTTGACTTACTGTCCTTCTGACTAGCTGAAGTACTCAAACTTGCGGAGTAAGAACTGTTGTTGACTGATGCACTGTAGCTGTTGCTTGCACTGTCAGCTAATGACTTACTGTTGCTTTCACTCGTTGAACGACTTGTGCTTGCAGCAAAGTCACTATCACTTACTGATGTGCTAAAGCTCTTACTTTGACTAGCAGCTAATGAATTGCTTGTGCTATTTGAAGCGCTTGTACTATCTGCAGCTGATTTACTGTCGCTTTGACTAGTTGAAGTACTCAAGCTTGCACTTGTACTTGTGCTGTCAGCGGTTGACTTGCTATCACTAGCACTTGTTGAACCACTTTGACTGTAACTTTCACTGGCACTTACGGCAGTTGACTTACTGTCCTTTTGACTAGCTGATGTGCTCAAGCTTGCAGAGTATGAACTGTTGTTGACGGATGCGCTGTAACTTTCACTTGTACTGTCGGCTAATGACTTACTATTGCTTTCACTCGTTGAACGACTTGTGCTTGCAAAGTAATCACTAGTACTTACTGAATCACTGAAGCTCTTGCTTTGACTTGCAGCAACTGAAGAACTTGCACTCACTACTGAATTACTATCACTCAATGACTTGCTGTAACTTTCACTATTACTATCAGCAGTTGACTTACTATCGCTTTGACTTGTCGAAGTACTCAAACTTGCACTTGCGCTTGTACTGTCAGCAGTTGACTTACTATCACTTGCACTGGTTGAGCCACTTTGACTGTAGCTTTCACTTGCGCTATCAGCTGTCGACTTACTATCTTTTTGACTAGCTGATGTACTCAAGCTTGCGGAGTAGGAACTGTTGTTGACTGATGCACTGTAGCTATTGCTTGTACTATCAGCTTCTGACTTGCTTTGACTTGCACTCGTTGAACGACTTGTGCTTGCCAGGTAGTCACTGTCACTTACTGATGTGCTAAAGCTCTTACTTTGACTTGCTGCCAATGAGTTGCTTGTACTATCTGAAGCGCTTGTGCTATCAACTGTTGATTTACTATCACTTTGACTAGTCGATGTGCTTGCACTGGCACTTACACTTGTACTGTCAGCTGTTGATTTACTGTTGCTTGCACTTGTTGAAGCGCTCTGACTTGCTAAGACATTACTGTCACTGATCGAAGTGCTAAAGCTTTCACTCGCACTAACTGCAGTTGACTTACTGTCTTTTTGACTTGCTGAAGTACTCAAGCTTGCAGAGTATGAACTGTTGTTGACTGACGCACTGTAGCTGTTGCTTGTGCTGTCAGCTTCTGACTTGCTTTCACTTGCACTAGTTGAACGACTTGTGCTTGCAAGGTAGTCACTGGTACTTACTGAATCACTGAAGCTCTTGCTTTGACTAGCAACAGTTGAATTGCTTTCACTAGTTGAAGTACTTGCACTATCGGCTGTTGACTTACTGTCACTTTCACTAGTTGAAGTACTCAAGCTTGCACTTGTACTTGTGCTGTCAGCGGTTGACTTGCTATCACTAGCACTTGTTGAACCACTTTGACTGTAACTTTCACTTGCACTGACTGCAGTTGACTTACTGTCCTTTTGACTGGCTGAAGTACTCAAACTTGCGGAGTAAGAACTGTTGTTGACTGAGGCACTGTAGCTGTTGCTTGTGCTGTCGGCTAATGACTTACTGTTGCTTTCACTAGTTGAACGACTTGTACTTGCAAGGTAATCACTAGTACTTACTGAATCACTGAAGCTCTTACTTTGACTGGCAACAGTTGAATTGCTTTCACTAGTTGAAGTACTTGCACTATCTGCAGTTGACTTGCTGTCGCTTTGACTGGTTGAAGTACTTGCACTGGTTGAAGCATTTGTGCTATCGGCTGTTGATTTACTGTTACTTGCACTGGTTGAACCACTTTGACTGTAACTCTCGCTTGCACTATCAGCTGTCGATTTACTGTCCTTTTGACTAGCTGATGTACTCAAGCTTGCGGAGTAAGAACTGTTGTTAACTGAGGCACTGTAGCTTTCACTCGTACTATCAGCTTCTGACTTACTTTGACTGGCACTTGTTGAACGACTTGTGCTTGCAAGGTAATCACTAGTACTTACTGAGTTACTGAAGCTCTTACTTTGACTGGCAGCTAATGAGTTACTTGTGCTATCTGAAGCGCTTGTACTGTCTGCAGCTGATTTACTATCGCTTTGACTAGTTGAAGTACTCAAACTTGCACTTGTACTTGTGCTATCAGCTGTTGACTTACTGTTGCTTGCACTCGTTGAGCCACTTTCACTGTAACTTTCACTTGCGCTAACTGCTGTCGACTTGCTGTCTTTTTGACTAGTTGAAGTACTTTGACTATAGCTCTCGCTTGCGCTCACTGCAGCCGAGTTACTATCCTTAATTGAATTACTGTAACTCTGACTGCCGCTATCAGCTATCGACTTACTATCACTAGCACTCGTTGAGCCACTCTCACTGTAACTTTCACTTGCACTGACGGCGGTTGACTTACTGTCCTTTTGACTAGCTGATGTACTCAAGCTTGCGGAGTAAGAACTGTTGTTGACTGAGGCACTGTAGCTATTGCTTGTACTGTCAGCTTCTGACTTACTTTGACTTGCACTTGTTGAACGACTGTTGCTTGCTGCAAAGTCACTATCACTTACTGATGTACTGAAGCTCTTACTTTGACTTGCGGCCAATGAGTTGCTTGTACTATCTGAAGCGCTTGTACTGTCTGCTGTTGACTTACTATCACTTTGACTAGTCGATGTGCTTGCACTGGTTGAAGCATTTGCGCTATCTGCAGTTGATTTACTGTTGCTTGCACTAGTTGAGCCACTTTCACTGTAGCTTTCACTTGCGCTAACTGCTGTAGACTTACTGTCCTTTTGACTTGTTGATGTACTCAAGCTTGCAGAGTATGAACTGTTGTTGACTGATGCGCTGTAGCTGTTGCTTGTACTGTCAGCTTCTGACTTGCTTTGACTTGTGCTTGTTGAACGACTTGTGCTTGCTGCAAAGTCACTAGTACTTACTGAATCGCTGAAGCTCTTGCTTTGACTAGCAACAGTTGAATTGCTTTCACTAGTTGAAGTACTTGCACTATCTGCAGTTGACTTACTATCGCTTTGGCTTGTCGATGTGCTTGCACTGCCACTTACGCTTGTACTGTCAGCAGTTGATTTACTGTTGCTTGCGCTCGTCGAAGCACTTTGACTTGCCAAGACATTACTGTCACTGATTGAAGTACTGTAGCTTTCACTTGCACTTACTGCTGTCGACTTACTATCTTTTTGACTAGCTGATGTACTCAAGCTTGCGGAGTAAGAACTGTTGTTGACTGATGCGCTGTAGCTGTTGCTTGTGCTGTCAGCCTGTGACTTACTATTACTTTCACTAGTTGAACGACTTGTGCTTGCAAGGTAGTCACTGGTACTTACTGAGTCACTGAAGCTCTTACTTTGACTTGCTGCCAATGAATTGCTTGTACTATCTGAAGCGCTTGTACTGTCAGCAGTTGACTTACTGTCACTCTGACTAGTCGATGTGCTTGCACTGGTTGAAGCATTTGCGCTATCTGCAGTCGATTTACTGTTACTTGCACTCGTTGAGCCACTTTCACTGTAGCTTTCACTTGCACTAACTGCAGTTGACTTGCTGTCTTTTTGACTAGTTGAAGTACTTTGACTATAGCTCTCGCTTGCGCTCACTGCAGCCGAGTTACTATCCTTAATCGAGTTACTGTAACTCTGACTACCACTATCAGCTATTGACTTGCTGTCACTAGCACTAGTTGAGCCACTTTCACTGTAGCTTTCACTTGCACTTACTGCAGTTGACTTACTATCCTTCTGACTAGCTGAAGCACTCAAGCTTGCTGAGTAGGAACTGTTGTTGACTGATGCACTGTAACTTTCACTCGTACTATCAGCTTCTGACTTGCTTTGACTGGCACTCGTTGAACGACTATTGCTTGCGGCGAAGTCACTGTCACTTACTGATGTACTGAAGCTCTTGCTTTGGCTTGCTGCCAATGAGTTACTTGTGCTATTTGAAGCACTTGTGCTATCAGCTGTTGATTTGCTATCGCTTTGACTAGTTGATGCGCTTGCACTGGTTGAAGCATTTGTACTGTCAGCAGTCGATTTACTATTACTTGCACTCGTTGAGCCACTCTCACTGTAACTTTCGCTTGCACTTACAGCAGTTGATTTACTGTCCTTTTGACTTGTCGATGTGCTTTGACTATAGCTCTCGCTTGCGCTCACTGCTGCCGAGTTACTATCTCTTGCACTTTCTGAAGCACTCAAACTTGCAGAGTAAGAACTGTTGTTGACTGAAGCGCTGTAGCTGTTGCTTGTGCTATCAGCTTCTGATTTGCTTTCACTGGCACTCGTTGAACGACTTGTACTTGCCAGGTAATCACTGGTGCTTACTGAATCACTGAAACTCTTGCTTTGACTCGCAACTTGTGAATTACTTTCACTGGCTGAAGTACTTGCACTATCGGCAGTTGACTTGCTGCTGCTTTCACTATTTGAAGTACTTGCGCTGTCTGCTGCACTACTGTCTTTCTGACTATTCGACGTACTTGTACTTGCTGAAACATTGCTGTTACTAATCGAAGTACTGAAGCTTTCACTGGCACTGACTACTGTTGAGTTACTGTCCTTTAATGATTGGCTGTAACTTTGGCTCGCACTATCTGCTAATGACTTGCTATCCTTTTGACTTGTCGATGTGCTTGCACTAGCACTGATAGACGTTGACTTGCTGCTGCTTTCACTATCTGAAGTACTTGCGCTGGCTGCTGCACTACTGTCTTTCTGACTATTCGACGTACTTGTACTTGCGGAAACATTACTGTCACTGATTGATGTACTGAAGCTTTGGCTAGCACTCACTACCGTTGAGTTACTGTCCTTTAATGATTGGCTGTAGCTTTCACTAGCACTCTCAGCAGCGGACTGACTATCTTTGATACTTGTTGAAGTACTCAAACTTGCCGAGTAAGAACTGTTGTTGACTGAGTTGCTGTAACTCTCACTGGCACTATCTGCCTGTGATTTACTTTGACTTTCACTCGTTGAACGACTACCGCTTGCAAGTGAATCACTCTGACTTACTGAGGTACTGAAGCTTTCGCTTTGACTCGCACCACTTGCGTTACTTGCATCGACAGCTGAGTTACTGTCGCTCAATGACTTGCTGAAGCTTTGACTATTGCTGTCTGCAGCTGATTTACTGTTACTTGTACTCGTTGAAGCACTTTGACTTGCTGAAACATTACTATCACTAATCGAAGTACTGAAGCTCTTGCTTTGACTGGCAACTTCTGAATTACTGTCACTCAATGACTTGCTAAAGCTTTGACTATTACTATCAGCGACTGACTTACTGTCCTTTTGACTTGTCGATGTGCTTGCACTTGCACTGATAGATGTTGACTTGCTGCTGCTTTCACTATTTGAAGTACTTGCGCTAGCCGAATCATTGCTGTCGCTTTGGCTCTTTGATGTACTCTGGCTTGCGGAAACATTACTATCACTAATCGAAGTGCTGAAGCTTTGACTTGCACTGACTACCGTTGAGTTACTGTCCTTTAATGATTGGCTGTAACTTTGGCTCGCACTATCTGCTAATGACTTGCTATCCTTTTGACTTGTCGATGTGCTTGCACTAGCACTGATAGACGTTGACTTGCTGCTGCTTTCACTATCTGAAGTACTTGCGCTGGCTGCTGCACTACTGTCTTTCTGACTATTCGACGTACTTGTACTTGCGGAAACATTACTGTCACTGATTGATGTACTGTAACTTTGGCTCGCACTCACTACTGTTGAGTTGCTGTCCTTTAATGATTGACTATAACTTTCACTAGCACTATTGGCACTTGACAGACTATCTCTGATACTTGTTGAAGTACTCAAACTTGCTGAGTATGAGCTGTTGTTGACTGAGTTGCTGTAACTCTCACTAGTACTGTCGGCCTTTGATTTACTTTGACTTTCACTCGTTGAACGACTACCGCTTGCAAGCGAATCACTCTGACTTACTGATGTACTGAAGCTTTCACTTTGGCTGGAACCATTTGCATTACTTGCATTGACAGCTGAGTTACTGTCGCTCAATGACTTACTGAAGCTTTGACTATTACTATCAGCAGCTGACTTACTGTCCTTTTGACTTGTCGATGTGCTTTGACTGGCTAAGGCATCGCTATCATGTACCGATGTACTAAAGCTCTTGCTTTGACTGGCAACTTCTGAATTGCTGTCACTGACTGAAATGCTGTAACTTTGACTGGCACTATCAGCTAATGACTTGCTGTTGCTCTCACTAATCAATTTGCTTGCGCTAGTACTGTCAGCTGTTGACTTACTGTCACTCTGACTTGTCGATGTACTTTGACTAGCTGAAACGTTGCTGTCGCTTTGGCTCTTCGATGTGCTCTGACTGGCTGAGACATTGCTGTCACTGATCGATGTACTAAAGCTCTTGCTTTGACTAGCAACTTCTGAATTGCTGTCACTGACTGAAATACTGTAACTTTCACTGGCACTATCAGCTTCTGACTTACTGTTGCTTGAACTTGTTGAAGCACTTTGACTAGCTAAAGCATCGCTATCACGCAATGATCTACTGTAACTTTCACTAGCACTATCAGCTGTCGACTTACTATCTCTTTGACTAGCTGAGGTACTTAAGCTTGCTGAGTAAGAACTGTTATTAACTGAATTGCTATAGCTTTCACTGGCACTATCTGCCTGTGATTTGCTTTGACTAGCTGCAGTTGAACGACTTTGACTGGCTAAGTAATCACTCGTACTTACTGAGTCACTGAAGCTCTGGCTTTCACTTTGAGCCTTTGAATTACTTGCACTGTTACTATTAGATGCTGAAGCATTGTCATGACCTGAAGCACTAACCATTAAGCTAAAGCTTTGACTTTCACTTACTACTTTCGAGTTACTGTCACTGATTGAAGTGCTATAACTCTCGCTAGTACTATCGGCTTTTGATTTACTGTCATGTTGACTAGCTGAGGTGCTCGTACTTGCTGAAATATTACTATTATTAATTGATGTACTATAGCTCTGACTTTGACTCTCAGCTTTCGAGTTGCTATCACTGATTGAAGTGCTATAACTCTCGCTAGTACTATCGGCTTTTGATTTACTGTCATGTTGACTAGCTGAGGTGCTCGTACTTGCTGAGGCATCACTTGTACTTACTGATAAGCTAAAGCTCTCGCTTTGACTCTTAACCTTCGAATTGCTCTCACTTGTTGAAGTACTATAGCTTTCACTCTGACTGTCAGCCTTGGATTTACTGTCATGTTGACTAGTCGAAGTACTTGCACTGTTACTATTAGATGCTGATTCACTATCATGCTTACTTGTTGAAGCACTCGTACTTGCTGAGGCATCACTTGTACTTACTGATAAGCTAAAGCTCTCGCTTTGACTCTTAACCTTCGAATTGCTCTCACTTGTTGAAGTACTATAGCTTTCACTCTGACTGTCAGCCTTGGATTTACTGTCATGTTGACTAGTCGAAGTACTTGCACTGTTACTATTAGATGCTGATTCACTATCATGCTTACTTGTTGAAGCACTCGTACTTGCTGAGGCATCACTTGTACTTACTGATAAGCTAAAGCTCTGACTTTGACTCTCAATCTTCGAGTTACTGTCACTGATTGAGGTGCTGTAACTTTGACTATTACTATCAGCTTTTGATTTACTGTCATGTTGACTAGCTGAGGTACTCGTACTTGCTGAGACATTACTATTGCTAATTGAAGTACTGAAACTCTCACTAGCACTGTCTGCCTTTGACTGACTATCCTTTTGACTCTTCGATGTGCTTAAACTAGTTGATGCATTCGAATTACCTGAATCTGCTATTGCCGAGGCAAATGAATCTTCTAAACTCTTTGAATTACTGTCTGCTAATGACTTACTATTACTCTCACTAGTTGAACGACTTGCGCTTGCTGAGGCATTGCTGTCACTGATTGAGGTACTGAAGCTCTGACTTTGACTCTCAACCTTCGAGTTACTTGCACTGATTGAATTACTATAACTTTCACTCGTACTATCGGCATCGGACTTGCTGTCGCTTTGACTCTTTGATGTACTCTGACTTGCTGAGATATTACTGTTGCTAATTGATGTACTGAAGCTCTCACTAGCACTGTCAGCCTTTGACTGACTATCTTTTTGACTCTTCGATGTACTCAAACTAGTTGATGCATTCGAATTGCCTGAATCTGCTATTGCCGAGGCAAACGAATCTTCTAAACTCTTGGAATTGCTGTCTGCTAATGACTTACTATTACTTTCACTTGTTGAACGGCTGGTACTTGCTTTATAGTCGCTAGTACTGATCGAATTACTAAAGCTTTCACTCTTACTATCAGCTATCGATTGACTGCTGCTTTGACTCATTTGCGAGTTATCAACTAACAGACTTTCAATTGCTGAGTGTACTGCTTTA
This sequence comes from Lactobacillus sp. ESL0700, assembly GCF_029392095.1. Taxonomy (NCBI): domain Bacteria; kingdom Bacillati; phylum Bacillota; class Bacilli; order Lactobacillales; family Lactobacillaceae; genus Lactobacillus; species Lactobacillus sp. ESL0700. The sequence continues at coordinate 752,156 of NZ_CP113930.1, read as the reverse complement.
TCCGCTTGACTTGCCGCATCTGATAATGACCGCTGCTTACTTGCTGATAACTCCTGTCTTTGTGACAACAATGATGAATGCAAACGACTAGTTTCATCAGTTGCACTTTCATTCATACTAGTACTGTGATAACTAGCTGATCTACTTTCTGAAGACATGTAAGCTGATGCTGATTGTGAAACTGAATTATATTCAGCTTCTTTCGAATTCAATGCTGAATCTGCTACTGAAGAAGCATTTTTACTTGCCGACAAACTTGTTGAAGCAGAGGTAGAAATTGCTGTCAGTTTGCTTTGCGAATTTGACAAACTTGCCTTAATTGATGATGAATTATGTGCTCCTGCACTTGCCGCAGATCTAGAATTCTCATTTGATACTGCCGCATGCATTGACGAGTTGCTACTACTCAAAGCAGAATAGCGTGAAACTGTTGAAGCATAGTTAGCACTTGTTACTTTTGAGTCACTTTCACTATTAACAATACTCGTTGACAAACTCTTAGAATCACCATACGAAGCTGCACTCAAACTTGCCATATCTGAGTCCTTCAGTGAATTACTATGACTGATTGAATGACTCAGATCGAAGGCTTCAGATTTCATACTGTCAATTGCCGAACTTGCAGCTGAAATTGAGTAGCTCATATCCACTGATTTGGCACTCGACAAAGATTCTGAATATGAATTCATTTCGGAAATAACATTCGAAAGTGCCGTGCTGTCTTTCTGACTCGCTGAAGCTGCTTGCTTACTTCCTTCAATTATCCATTTACTTGTTGACTCAAAACTTGAACTTTTTTCCGTACTAGCAGCTTGACTCATTGAAGCAGCTGTACTGGCTGCATTTGATATCGAAGCTTCATTACTTTCTTCATTACTAATTGCAGTACTTTGTGAACCTGAATCGGAAAAGCTGCTGTTCTTATAATCTGAAAAGCTTTGACTCTTACTCCCTTGCACACTAACACTATATGAAGACAGCAGACTGGCACTCTTACTATCATTGTAGCTTCCTGCTTGATCACTCTCCAGACTAGCTGAAGCTGCTTTACTGCTCTCCACCTCTTCTTGAAAATCAGTACTATCTTTAATAACAGTTGAATTTAGTTTGGAATCATTGTCGATCGCCAGCGAAGTACTATTTGAATCCTGATCGACAATCATACTGTTAAGATTATTATCATCATCATTCATTCCTGCAAGCATCTGACTGTCAGCTATACTGGCAGAAATTGACTCTGACAATGACTTGGATCTTACAGTTTGCGATGCAAAACTCTTTGACCCTGATGTATCAGCACTATTACTAGCTAAACTCTTGGACTTTGAATTATATACATAAGAAGTTAACGAAGAGTGATTGGCACTAGTATTATTAAAATCATTGGCTACTGAACTAGCTTCTGAAATAATTTCATAACTAGTTTTTGAATTTGAGCTTTGAGCTGCTGGCGTCCCTTTTTCAGCCTGTGATTGTTCTTTAACTTGATCTGCCTTGCTGGTGGCACTTGTCGAAGCTGAGGCTGTAGTTGACGCAGAACTAGCCGTTGACTGTGACTTAGTCACTGTACTTTGTGCTTCATTTTGATCGACAGCGGACTGTGAGTTAGTACGAACTGTTTCATCTGTAGTCTCAGTCTGCTTTTGACTAAGTGCCTCAGACGTATTAGTCGAATTACCTTGCACAGTCTGCTTTTGCGTAGTCTGTGAAGCGGGAATCACTGCTGAATTAGCATTAACCAATAAGTGTTCATAATTAGTTGTCTTAACCTTAGGAACATTAGTCGCCGCGTGCGCTACTTGTGGGGAATTTAACAAACCTCCTAGAATACCGCCAAGTCCAGCAGTACCAGCTGCTAATAAATTACGCTTAATTGAACGAATTTTATCTAATTTTTCTTTTTCACTTAACTCTTTCTTTAAATTTTTATTTTGATCTGAATTTACCATTATATACACCTAACTTAATAATAGTTAACTTTGTTTTCATGATGGTTGTCCATTACTTGATATCAAATTCAATTAACACCAATTAAACTAGAGAAAGCTGCTCGCATCATTACAATATGCAATAATAAAACCGAACTATCTGTTATCTCTATCAATAACAATTACATTAATATACAAGTCACATAGTTGACAACATAACTATAACAATTATTATAATGATTATCATTGTGAATTCAACGTCAATCGACATGCAATTAAGACATTAATTTATAACAAACCTATGTACAGCTACCAAAATATATCGTTAAATTGCCACTTACAATCTAGATATAATCTACAAATTACGGTAAACCATTAAATAACAGAGTTACCTATTACTAATAAGTACGTATTTATCTTGTTTGCTAAATAAATATTAATATTTCAAAAAATTTTACGGAATCTTAATATTTTTAATTAATACTATACAATAATATAATATATTTATATTAATAGCTTATGTAGTCAAACCTATTTATAAGGTAGATATGATTGTTACCAAAATTCTCAGAAATTTATATTTATAACAAATAACAATTATCCAATGAAATATTAATATCATTTTCTCTTTTCTTACTTTTTATAAGTCCATTATTTCTTCAATATCTAAAATTGGTAAAAAAGCTTGAAATGAATGACTTTTTTACCAATTTTATTCTCACGATATCGTTCTTAACTTGATTAGTACTGTATTTTTAATAGCCAAAGAAAATCCGCTAGAACTTTTTCTGTTCTAACGGATTTTTTGATTATTTTTATTTATCTAATTACTTTTTGAAATTCTTAGCTAAGACATAACGACCATGACGTAGATGGTAGTACTTCTTACCCTTGATTGTCTTAGTACCATAGGTCTTAATCTTCTGACCCTTGCCTAACATCTTGACATCAAGTCGATGACCCTTCTTGTCGTAAACATAAGCATTGTGCTTTAAACGCAATTCGCTACCCTTAAAGTTACCAGCTGCAATATATTTACCATGCAAAATACTGTAGAATTTCCGACCCTTAGCATGAATTGTCTCAAAGGCCTTCATCTTCTTGCCGCGCTTCAATATCGTCTTGCCAATTCGCTTACCTTTAGAGTTGTAAACATAAGCATTATGGCGCAACTTGCCTTCAAAGCCAATGAAGTTACGAGCAACTACATAATGATTATCACCAATGTAGTAGTAGTACGTACCATTAATCAATTGCTGATCGCCATATGTATCAACGCTTGTGTGAGCTGTCATCACCAGATCACCAACCCGGTTACCATTCTCATCATAAACGTAAGCATTATGATGCAATTCCATACTTACCGCATTTTCTGTGGCATTCGACGTTGAGGTTGAAGTAGATGCTGAGTTCGAAGCAGATAGTGTGTTAGATGGTACGTAGTTACCGCCACCGTTGTCCCAGTTGCCGTTCCATTCATCAGCAGAAGATTTGCTCTTGCTAATTGATGTACTCTCGCTGGCACTGACTACAGTTGAAGTTGACTCACTCGCACTCTTGCTTGCACTAGCTGAGCTATTGCTGTCGCTGACCGAAGTACTTTCGCTTTCGCTGGTACTTAAGACAACTGATGTGCTTTCACTCTCACTTGTTGAGGTACTTGCACTAGCTGAACTATTACTATCACTGATCGATGTACTCAAGCTTTCACTTGCACTACTTACAATCGAGTTACTCTTACTCATACTTGCACTAGCTGAGCTGTTACTGTCACTAATTGATGTGCTGTAACTTTCACTTTGACTAAGAACAATCGAATTGCTAAGGCTAAGTGACGTGCTATAGCTTTCACTAGCTCGATCAGCTTTAAATTGACTATCTCTTTGACTAGCCGAAGTACTTAGACTTGCAGTGTAGTCACTATCACTAATTGAAAGACTGAAGCTATCACTTTGACTTTCAGCAATTGAGTTACTTAAGCTAAGTGACTTGCTTGAACTAAGGCTGAGGTCATTTGATACCGAGCCACTCTCACTCAATGACTTACTGTAACTTTCGCTAGAACTGCTTGCCGCAGACTCACTGTCTCGTTGACTAGCTGATAAGCTCAAGCTTGCGGAGTAAGAACTGTTGTTGACTGAGTTACTGTAACTCTCACTTGTACTGTCAGCCATTGACTTGCTTAGACTGTAACTAGTTGAACGACTGACACTGGCAAGATAATCGCTGTTACTAATTGATAAGCTGAAGCTGTAACTCTGACTTAAAGCGATTGAGTTACTATCACTAGCTGAACTATTGCTGTTGCTCAATGATGAACTGTAGCTTTGACTGGTACTGTCAGCCGTTGATCTACTATCACTTTGGCTTGTGGCAGTACTTGTACTTGCAGATGAATTACTATCACTCAGTGACTTGCTGTAACTTTCGCTTGCACTGATTGCAGAAGCTTGGCTATTGCTTTGACTTGTTGATGTGCTCAAGCTTGCTGCGTATGAACTGTTGTTGACTGAAATGCTGTAACTTTCACTTGCGCTTTCAGCTTGTGAGTGGCTACGACTCTCACTTGTTGAACGACTGATACTTGCAAGGTAATCGCTATTGCTAATTGATAAGCTATAGCTGTCACTTTGACTAAGAACAATTGAGTTGCTCAAGCTAAGTGACTTGCTTGTACTCAAGCTGACATCATTTGATACTGAAGCACTGTCACTTAGTGAAGTACTGTAACTTTGGCTGTTGCTTGTAACTACTGAATTACTGTCACTTAATGATGAACTGTAACTCTTACTGTTACTTTCTGCAGCTGACTTGCTGTCACTTGTACTCGTTGAAGTACTTGTATTTGCAGAAGAATTACTATCGCTTACTGATTTACTGTAACTTTCACTAGTACTGTCGACTGCTGATTGGCTGTCCTTCTGACTAGTTGAAGTACTCAAACTTGCGGAGTATGAGCTGTTATTAACTGAAGCACTGTAGCTGTCGCTAGAACTTCCAGCCATTGACCTACTGTTACTCTCACTCGTTGAGCGGCTGGTACTTGCCAAGTAATTACTATCACTAATTGAAGTACTGTAACTTGCGCTCTCGCTATCAGCCTTTGATTTACTATTACTTTCACTAGTTGAGCGACTAACACTTGCCAAGTAATCACTGCCACTGATTGAAGTGCTGAAACTATTACTTTGACTAGCAACCAATGAGTTACTTGCACTAGCTGCTGAATTACTGTCACTCAATGAAGAGCTGTAGCTTTCACTTGTACTATCGGCAGCTGACTTGCTGTTGCTTGCACTCGTTGAAGCAACTTGACTTGCCAAGCTGCTACTATCAGCTAACGAGTTGCTATAGCTTTCGCTAGCGCTAACTGCAGTTGACTTACTATCTCTTGCACTTGCCGATGCACTCAAGCTTGCAGAATATGAACTGTTGTTGACTGATGCACTATAACTTTGACTAGTACTATCTGCTTCTGACTTGCTTTGGCTTGCACTCGTTGAGCGACTGTTGCTTGCAAGGTAATCACTGTCACTTACTGATGTGCTAAAGCTCTTACTTTGACTCTCAACTTGTGAGTTACTTGCGCTAGCTGAAGCACTTGTACTATCAGCTAGCGACTTGCTGTCACTCTGACTGGTCGATGTGCTTGCACTACCACTGACACTTGTGCTATCGGCAGTTGATTTACTATTGCTTGCACTGGTTGATGTGCTCAAACTTGCTGCAAATGAACTATTCTTAACTGAATTACTGTAACTTTCACTTGCACTATCAGCCTTCGACTTACTATTACTTTCACTCGTTGAGCGACTGGTACTTGCAATGTAATCACTGGTACTTACTGAGTCACTAAAGCTTTGACTTTGGCTACTGCCCGTTGCGTTACTTGCACTGGCTGATGAGTTATTCTCACTTAATGATTTACTATAACTCTGGCTGGTACTATCTGCTGCCGACTTACTGTCACTAGCACTGGTTGATGTACTTTGACTATAACTTTCGCTAGCACTTACTACTGCTGAGTTACTATCCTTGATTGAATTACTGTAACTTTCACTGGTACTATCTGCCGTCGACTTACTGTCACTAGCACTTGTTGAGGTGCTTTGGCTATAACTTTCGCTAGCGCTAATTACTGCTGAATTACTATCATGTAGTGACTGACTGTAACTTTGACTGCCACTATCAGCGATTGACTTACTATCGCTGGTGCTTGTCGATGCACTTGCACTAGTACTGTCAAATGTGGACTTACTGTTACTTTCACTAGTTGATGTACTTGCACTTGCTGACGCACTGCTATCTTTTTGACTATCTGATGTGCTTTGACTGGCTGAGACGTTACTATCACTTAATGAAGTGCTATAGCTTTCACTAGCACTATCTGCCGCAGACTTACTATTTCTTGCACTTGTTGAAGCACTTAAGCTAGCTACATATGAACTGTTATTGATTGAATTACTATAGCTTTCACTAGTACTATCAGCCTTTGACTTACTTTGACTTGCACTAGTTGAACGACTCGCACTTGCCAAGTAATCACTGGTACTTACTGAATCACTAAAGCTCTTGCTTTGACTTTCAACCTTTGAATTACTTGCACTAACTACTGTTGAAGTACTATCACTGATTGATGTACTAAAGCTTTCACTGGCACTATCTGCAGTCGACTTGCTATCACTTTGACTCTTTGAAGTACTCTGACTAGCTGAAACATTGCTGTTACTAATCGAAGTACTAAAACTTTCGCTTTGGCTCTGAGCCTTTGAGTTGCTAGTGCTATTGCTACTATCTGCTGAAGAATTGTCATTGCCTGAAGAACTAACCATCGAGCTAAAGCTTTGACTCTCACTGACTACTTTCGAATTACTGTCACTGATTGATGTACTGTAGCTTTCACTGGCACTATCTGCTACAGACTTACTCTTACTGGTTGAAGTGCTGTAGCTTTCGCTAGTACTATCTGCCTCTGACTTACTATCATGCTGACTAGTTGAAGTGCTAGTACTTGCTGAGATATTACTATCATTAATTGAAGTACTAAAGCTCTCACTTTGACTCTCAACTTTTGAGTTGCTCTCACTTGTTGAAGTACTGTAGCTTTCACTGGCACTGTCAGCCTCTGACTTACTATCACTTTCACTCTTGGAGGTGCTAGCACTGGTACTTACAGATGTTGACTGACTATCATGTTGGCTGGTCGAAGTGCTGGTACTTGCTGAGGCATCACTCGTGCTTACTGAATCACTAAAGCTCTTACTTTGGCTCTCAACTTTTGAGTTGCTCTCACTTGTTGAAGTGCTGTAGCTTTCACTAATACTATCAGCATCGGACTTGCTGTCGCTTTGACTCTTTGATGTACTCTTACTTGCGGAGACATTACTATCGCTAATTGACGTACTGAAACTCTCACTAGCACTGTCGGCCTTTGACTGACTATCTTTTTGACTCTTCGATGTACTCAAACTAGTTGATGCATTCGAATTGCCTGAATCTGCTATTGCCGAGGCAAACGAATCTTCTAAACTCTTGGAATTGCTGTCTGCTAATGACTTACTATTACTCTCACTAGTCGAACGACTGGTACTTGCCGAAACATTGCTGTCACTGATTGATGTACTGAAGCTCTTGCTTTGACTGTCAACGATTGATTGGCTGCTGCTTTGACTCATTTGTGAGTTATCAACTAGTAAACTATCAATTTCAGAATGTGTTGCTGCATCTGATAAGCTACCAGCGTTTGATAATGACCGCTGCTTACTTGCTGATAACTCCTGTCTTTGTGACAACAATGATGAATGCAAACGACTAGTTTCATCAGTTGCACTTTCATTCATACTAGTACTGTGATAACTAGCTGATCTACTTTCTGAAGACATGTAAGCTGATGCTGATTGTGAAACTGAATTATATTCAGCTTCTTTCGAATTCAATGCTGAATCTGCTACTGAAGAAGCATTTTTACTTGCCGACAAACTTGTTGAAGCAGAGGTAGAAATTGCTGTCAGTTTGCTTTGCGAATTTGACAAACTTGCCTTAATTGATGATGAATTATGTGCTCCTGCACTTGCCGCAGATCTAGAATTCTCATTTGATACTGCCGCATGCATTGACGAGTTGCTACTACTCAAAGCAGAATAGCGTGAAACTGTTGAAGCATAGTTAGCACTTGTTACTTTTGAGTCACTTTCACTATTAACAATACTCGTTGACAAACTCTTAGAATCACCATACGAAGCTGCACTCAAACTTGCCATATCTGAGTCCTTCAGTGAATTACTATGACTGATTGAATGACTCAACTTGAAAGCCTCGGGCCTCATACTATCAATTGCCGAACTTGCAGCTGAAATTGAGTAGCTCATATCCACTGATTTGGCACTCGACAAAGATTCTGAATATGAATTCATTTCGGAAATAACATTCGAAAGTGCCGTGCTGTCTTTCTGACTCGCTGAAGCTGCTTGCTTACTTCCTTCAATTATCCATTTACTTGTTGACTCAAAACTTGAACTTTTTTCCGTACTAGCAGCTTGACTCATTGAAGCAGCTGTACTGGCTGCATTTGATATCGAAGCTTCATTACTTTCTTCATTACTAATTGCAGTACTTTGTGAACCTGAATCGGAAAAGCTGCTGTTCTTATAATCTGAAAAGCTTTGACTCTTACTCCCTTGCACACTAACACTATATGAAGACAGCAGACTGGCACTCTTACTATCATTGTAGCTTCCTGCTTGATCACTCTCCAGACTAGCTGAAGCTGCTTTACTGCTCTCCACCTCTTCTTGAAAATCAGTACTATCTTTAATAACAGTTGAATTTAGTTTGGAATCATTGTCGATCGCCAGCGAAGTACTATTTGAATCCTGATCGACAATCATACTGTTAAGATTATTATCATCATCATTCATTCCTGCAAGCATCTGACTGTCAGCTATACTGGCAGAAATTGACTCTGACAATGACTTGGATCTTACAGTTTGCGATGCAAAACTCTTTGACCCTGATGTATCAGCACTATTACTAGCTAAACTCTTGGACTTTGAATTATATACATAAGAAGTTAACGAAGAGTGATTGGCACTAGTATTATTAAAATCATTGGCTACTGAACTAGCTTCTGAAATAATTTCATAACTAGTTTTTGAATTTGAGCTTTGAGCTGCTGGCGTCCCTTTTTCAGCCTGTGATTGTTCTTTAACTTGATCTGCCTTGCCGGTTGCACTTGTCGAAGCTGAAGCACTAGTTGACTGTGACTTAATCGCTGTACTTTGTGCTTCATTTTGATCAACAGCTGACTGCGAGTTAGTATAAACAACCTGCTCATCTGCAGTCTTAGTCTGCTTTTGACTGAGTGCTTCAGACGTATTAGTCGAATTGCCCTGGACAGTCTGCTTTTGCGCATTCTGTGAAGCTGGAATTACAGCTGAATTGGCATTAACCAATAAGTGTTCATAATTAGTTGTTTTAGCTTTAGGTACATTAGTTGCCGCATGGGCTACTTGTGGCGAATTTAGCAAGCCACCTAGAATGCCGCCAAGTCCAGCAGTACTAGCTGCCAATATATCACGCTCAATCGCGCGAATTTTATCTAATTTTGCTTTTTCGTTTAGTTCTTTCTTTAAATTTTTATTCTGATCTGAATTTACCATTCTATACACCCAATCCAATAATAGCTAACTTTATTTTCATGACAATCACTTAGCGCTAATTCCATTAACTCTAATCAGACTTAAGAAAGCTGTTTACATCATTTGCCATCTACAATAATAACTTTTTATATCTAAACGTATAGTTAACAATATTACTATAACTATTATAATGGTTATTCATGTGAATTCAATGGCAATCATTGTATATTAAAGACATTTAACCATAACAAAATAATGCATAGCCACTTTAATATTTAACGTAATTGCTACTTGCAAATATAAATACAAAGGTAAATTTAAATATGTAAATTAAATAACAGGTGTGTATATTAATAAATCAGAATATTTTGTAATTACTACCAAAAAAGATTAAATTTTCTTAAATTTTTATTTGTTATAACTCTTTAAATAGAAATAGAAAAATCCGTTAGAACTTTTGTTCTAACGGATTTTCTGTTTTATAAATTCTTAGTTTAATTCATCCTAGATACTATTTCTTGAAATTCTTGGCTAAGATGTAACGACCATGACTTGCGTGGTAGTACTTCTTGCCCTTAATTGTCTTAGTACCATAAATCTTAATCTTTTGGCCCTTGCCTAGCATCTTAGTACTAATCAAATGACCCTTTTTGTTATAAACGTAGGCATTGTGCTTCAGGCGTAATTCACTGCCCTTGAAGTTACCGGCTGCAATGTATTTACCATTCTTTGTGCTGTAGAACTTCCGGCCATTGACATAAATCGTCTCATAAGCCTTCATCTTCTTACCGCGCTTCAATACCTTCTTGCCAATCCGCTTACCCTTTGAGTTATAGATATAAGCGTTGTGACGCAGCTTCTTTTCAAAGCCAATGAAGTTGCGGGCAACTACATAATGATTATCACCAATGTAGTAGTAGTACTTACCATTGATTAATTGTTGATCACCATATGTATTAACACTTGTATGAATTGTCATAACTAGGTCATCAACCCGGTTACCATTCTCATCATAAACATAAGCGTTGTGATGCAATTCCATGATTACCGCATTTTCTGTGGCATTCGAAGTTGAGGTAGATGCTGAGTTCGAAGCAGAGGTTGAATTGGAAGTCGGTACGTAGCCTCCGCCACCATTTCCACCGTTGTCCCAGTTGCCGTTCCATTCATCAGCAGAAGATTTACTCTTGCTAATTGATGTACTCTCGCTGGCACTGACTACAGTTGAAGTAGACTCACTAGCACTTTGACTTGCACTGGCTGAACTATTGCTGTCGCTGATTGAGGTACTTTCACTTTCACTGGTACTTACAACAACTGATGTGCTTTCGCTTTCACTTGTTGAAGTACTTGCACTGGCTGAACTGTTGCTGTCACTGATTGAGGTACTCAGGCTTTCACTTGCACTACTTACAATCGAGTTGCTCTTACTCATACTTGCGCTAGCTGAGCTGTTGCTGTCACTAATTGAAGTGCTGTAACTTTCACTAGTACTGTCAGCAATTGACTTGCTTTGACTTTCACTAGTTGATCTGCTCATGCTTGCAAGGTAGTCACTAGTACTGATTGATACACTGAAGCTTTCACTTTGGCTAAGAACAATTGAGTTACTCAAGCTAAGTGACGTGCTTGTACTTGTACTTTCACTAACAGTTACCGAATCACTCTCGCTAATCGACTTGCTGTAGCTTTCGCTTGCACTCGCTGCTGCAGATTGACTATCTCTTTGACTAGTTGATAGGCTCAAGCTTGCGGAGTAAGAACTGTTGTTGACTGAGTTGCTGTAGCTTTCACTAGTGCTATCAGCCATTGACTTGCTCAAGCTGTAACTGGTTGATCTACTCATGCTTGCAAGGTAGTCGCTAGTACTGATTGATACACTGAAGCTCTCACTTTGACTAAGAACAATCGAGTTGCTCAGGCTAAGTGAGCTGCTTGTGCTCAAACTTGAATTAGTAAATTCTGAGTCACTATCACTTACTGACTTGCTATAACTTTGACTAGCACTTGCAACTACTGAATTACTGTCACTCAATGATGAACTGTAACTCTGACTAGAACTGTCAGCCGTTGATCTACTATCACTTTGACTAGTTGCAGTACTTAAGCTTGCAGAAGAATTGCTGTCGCTCAGTGACTTGCTGTAACTGTCACTTTGACTAATTGCAGAAGCTTGGCTGTTTCTTTGACTAGTTGATGTACTCAAACTTGCTGCATATGAACTGTTGTTGACTGAAATGCTGTAGCTTTCGCTGGCACTGTCAGCCTGTGATTTACTCCGGCTCTCACTTGTTGAACGACTGATACTTGCAAGATAGTCGCTGTTGCTGATCGATAAGCTGTAGCTTTCACTTTGACTAAGAACAATTGAGTTGCTCAAGCTCAATGACTTGCTTGTGCTCAAGCTGACATCATTTGATACTGAAGCACTGTCACTTAGTGAAGTACTGTAGCTTTGGCTGTTGCTTGTAACTACTGAATTACTATCGCTTAACGATGAACTGTAACTCTTACTGTTGCTCTCTGCAGTTGACTTGCTGTCGCTCGCACTCGTTGATGCACTTTGACTTGCCAAGTTACTACTATCAGCTAACGAGTTACTATAACTTTCACTTGAACTTTCAGCTACTGATTGACTGTCTTTTTGACTAGTTGAAGTACTCAAACTTGCGGAGTATGAACTGTTGTTAACTGAAGCACTGTAGCTGTTGCTTGTGCTGTCAGCCAATGACTTACTGTTGCTCTCACTCGTTGAGCGACTGATGCTTGCCAAGTAATCACTATTGCTGATTGAAGTACTGTAACTTGCACTCTCGCTATCAGCTTGTGACTTACTATTGCTTTCACTAGTTGAACGACTGACACTTGCTAAGTAATCACTACCACTAATTGAAGTGCTGAAGCTCTTACTTTGGCTAGCTACCAATGAATTACTGTCACTAGCTATTGAATTACTATCACTTAATGAAGTACTGAAGCTTTGACTAGTACTGTCGGCAGTTGACTTACTGTCGCTTGCACTTGTTGAAGCACTCTGACTTGCCAAGCTACTACTATCAGCTATCGAGTTACTATAGCTCTCACTTGAGCTTTCAGCAGCTGATCGGCTATCTTTTTGACTAGCTGATGCGCTCAAACTTGCGGAGTAGGAACTGTTGTTGACTGATGCACTATAGCTGTTGCTTGTGCTGTCAGCTTCTGACTTACTTTGACTGGCACTCGTTGAACGACTGGTACTTGCTGCAAAGTCACTATCACTTACTGAGGTACTGAAGCTCTTACTTTGACTTGCAGCCAATGAATTACTTTCACTAGTTGAAGAACTTGCACTATCTGCTGCTGACTTGCTATCACTTTGACTGGTTGATGTACTTACACTGTCACTTGTGCTTGTGCTGTCCGCAGTTGATTTGCTATTGCTTGTACTCGTTGAAGCACTTTGGCTAGCTGAGACATTGCTGTCACTGATTGAAGTACTAAAGCTTTCACTGGCACTTACTGCAGTTGACTTACTGTCCTTCTCACTTGCTGATGTACTCAAGCTTGCGGAGTAGGAACTGTTGTTGACTGATGCGCTGTAACTTTCACTTGTACTATCAGCTTCTGACTTGCTTTCACTGGCACTCGTTGAACGACTTGTACTTGCAAGGTAATCACTATCACTTACTGAAGTGCTGAAGCTCTTGCTTTGACTAGCAACTTGTGAATTACTCTCACTAGCTGAGGTGCTTGCACTATCAGCGGTTGATTTACTGTCGCTTGCACTCGTTGATGTACTTTGACTTGCACTATCCACAGTCGACTTGCTGTCACTTGTACTTGTTGAAGCACTCTGACTTGCCAAAGCATCGCTATCACTGATTGAAGTGCTGAAGCTTTGACTATTACTATCGGCTGTTGATTTACTGTCCTTCTGGCTTGTTGAGGTGCTTTGACTAAAGCTTTCACTAGCACTGACTGCTGCAGATTTACTATCTCTTGCACTTGTTGAGGCATTCAAACTTGCAGAGTATGAACTATTGTTGACTGATGCACTGTAACTTTCGCTAGTGCTGTCAGCCTTTGATTTACTGTTACTTTCACTTGTCGAACGACTTGTGCTTGCAATGTAATCACTAGTACTTACTGAGTCACTGAAGCTCTTGCTTTGACTTGCAACTTGCGAGTTACTTGTACTATCTGAAGCACTTGTACTATCAACTGTTGACTTACTGTCGCTTTGACTTGTTGAAGTGCTTGCACTGGCACTTGCGCTTGTACTATCAGCAGTAGATTTGCTATTTTCAGCACTAGTTGAAGCGCTTTGGCTTGCCAAAGCATTGCTATCGCTAATTGAAGTACTGAAGCTTTGACTAGCACTGTCAGCTTCTGACTTACTTTGACTAGCACTTGTTGAAGTACTCAAGCTTGCTGCATATGAGCTGTTGTTAACTGAGTTGCTGTAACTCTCGCTGGCACTATCTGCCTGGGATTTACTATTACTTTCACTCGTTGAACGACTCGTACTTGCAATGTAATCACTAGTACTTACTGAATCACTGAAACTCTTGCTTTGACTCGCAACTTGTGAATTACTTTCACTGGCTGAAGTACTTGCACTATCGGCAGTTGATTTACTATCACTTGTACTTGTTGAGCCACTTTGGCTGTAACTTTGACTCGCACTATCTGCTAATGACTTGCTATCCTTTTGACTTGTCGATGTGCTTGCACTAGCACTGATAGACGTTGACTTGCTGCTGCTTTCACTATCTGAAGTACTTGCGCTGGCTGCTGCACTACTGTCTTTCTGACTATTCGACGTACTTGTACTTGCGGAAACATTACTGTCACTGATTGATGTACTGAAGCTTTGGCTAGCACTCACTACCGTTGAGTTACTGTCCTTTAATGATTGGCTGTAGCTTTCACTAGCACTCTCAGCAGCGGACTGACTATCTTTGATACTTGTTGAAGTACTCAAACTTGCCGAGTAAGAACTGTTGTTGACTGAGTTGCTGTAACTCTCACTGGCACTATCTGCCTGTGATTTACTTTGACTTTCACTCGTTGAACGACTACCGCTTGCAAGTGAATCACTCTGACTTACTGAGGTACTGAAGCTTTCGCTTTGACTCGCACCACTTGCGTTACTTGCATCGACAGCTGAGTTACTGTCGCTCAATGACTTGCTGAAGCTTTGACTATTGCTGTCTGCAGCTGATTTACTGTTACTTGTACTCGTTGAAGCACTTTGACTTGCTGAAACATTACTATCACTAATCGAAGTACTGAAGCTCTTGCTTTGACTGGCAACTTCTGAATTACTGTCACTCAATGACTTGCTAAAGCTTTGACTATTACTATCAGCGACTGACTTACTGTCCTTTTGACTTGTCGATGTGCTTGCACTTGCACTGATAGATGTTGACTTGCTGCTGCTTTCACTATTTGAAGTACTTGCGCTAGCCGAATCATTGCTGTCGCTTTGGCTCTTTGATGTACTCTGGCTTGCGGAAACATTACTATCACTAATCGAAGTGCTGAAGCTTTGACTTGCACTGACTACCGTTGAGTTACTGTCCTTTAATGATTGGCTGTAACTTTGGCTCGCACTATCTGCTAATGACTTGCTATCCTTTTGACTTGTCGATGTGCTTGCACTAGCACTGATAGACGTTGACTTGCTGCTGCTTTCACTATCTGAAGTACTTGCGCTGGCTGCTGCACTACTGTCTTTCTGACTATTCGACGTACTTGTACTTGCGGAAACATTACTGTCACTGATTGATGTACTGTAACTTTGGCTCGCACTCACTACTGTTGAGTTGCTGTCCTTTAATGATTGACTATAACTTTCACTAGCACTATTGGCACTTGACAGACTATCTCTGATACTTGTTGAAGTACTCAAACTTGCTGAGTATGAGCTGTTGTTGACTGAGTTGCTGTAACTCTCACTAGTACTGTCGGCCTTTGATTTACTTTGACTTTCACTCGTTGAACGACTACCGCTTGCAAGCGAATCACTCTGACTTACTGATGTACTGAAGCTTTCACTTTGGCTGGAACCATTTGCATTACTTGCATTGACAGCTGAGTTACTGTCGCTCAATGACTTACTGAAGCTTTGACTATTACTATCAGCAGCTGACTTACTGTCCTTTTGACTTGTCGATGTGCTTTGACTGGCTAAGGCATCGCTATCATGTACCGATGTACTAAAGCTCTTGCTTTGACTGGCAACTTCTGAATTGCTGTCACTGACTGAAATGCTGTAACTTTGACTGGCACTATCAGCTAATGACTTGCTGTTGCTCTCACTAATCAATTTGCTTGCGCTAGTACTGTCAGCTGTTGACTTACTGTCACTCTGACTTGTCGATGTACTTTGACTAGCTGAAACGTTGCTGTCGCTTTGGCTCTTCGATGTGCTCTGACTGGCTGAGACATTGCTGTCACTGACTGAAATACTGTAACTTTCACTGGCACTATCAGCTTCTGACTTACTGTTGCTTGAACTTGTTGAAGCACTTTGACTAGCTAAAGCATCGCTATCACGCAATGATCTACTGTAACTTTCACTAGCACTATCAGCTGTCGACTTACTATCTCTTTGACTAGCTGAGGTACTTAAGCTTGCTGAGTAAGAACTGTTATTAACTGAATTGCTATAGCTTTCACTGGCACTATCTGCCTGTGATTTGCTTTGACTAGCTGCAGTTGAACGACTTTGACTGGCTAAGTAATCACTCGTACTTACTGAGTCACTGAAGCTCTGGCTTTCACTTTGAGCCTTTGAATTACTTGCACTGTTACTATTAGATGCTGAAGCATTGTCATGACCTGAAGCACTAACCATTAAGCTAAAGCTTTGACTTTCACTTACTACTTTCGAGTTACTGTCACTGATTGAAGTGCTATAACTCTCGCTAGTACTATCGGCTTTTGATTTACTGTCATGTTGACTAGCTGAGGTGCTCGTACTTGCTGAAATATTACTATTATTAATTGATGTACTATAGCTCTGACTTTGACTCTCAGCTTTCGAGTTGCTATCACTGATTGAAGTGCTATAACTCTCGCTAGTACTATCGGCTTTTGATTTACTGTCATGTTGACTAGCTGAGGTGCTCGTACTTGCTGAGGCATCACTTGTACTTACTGATAAGCTAAAGCTCTCGCTTTGACTCTTAACCTTCGAATTGCTCTCACTTGTTGAAGTACTATAGCTTTCACTCTGACTGTCAGCCTTGGATTTACTGTCATGTTGACTAGTCGAAGTACTTGCACTGTTACTATTAGATGCTGATTCACTATCATGCTTACTTGTTGAAGCACTCGTACTTGCTGAGGCATCACTTGTACTTACTGATAAGCTAAAGCTCTCGCTTTGACTCTTAACCTTCGAATTGCTCTCACTTGTTGAAGTACTATAGCTTTCACTCTGACTGTCAGCCTTGGATTTACTGTCATGTTGACTAGTCGAAGTACTTGCACTGTTACTATTAGATGCTGATTCACTATCATGCTTACTTGTTGAAGCACTCGTACTTGCTGAGGCATCACTTGTACTTACTGATAAGCTAAAGCTCTCGCTTTGACTCTTAACCTTCGAATTGCTCTCACTTGTTGAAGTACTATAGCTTTCACTCTGACTGTCAGCCTTGGATTTACTGTCATGTTGACTAGTCGAAGTACTTGCACTGTTACTATTAGATGCTGATTCACTATCATGCTTACTTGTTGAAGCACTCGTACTTGCTGAGGCATCACTTGTACTTACTGATAAGCTAAAGCTCTCGCTTTGACTCTTAACCTTCGAATTGCTCTCACTTGTTGAAGTACTATAGCTTTCACTCTGACTGTCAGCCTTGGATTTACTGTCATGTTGACTAGTCGAAGTACTTGCACTGTTACTATTAGATGCTGATTCACTATCATGCTTACTTGTTGAAGCACTCGTACTTGCTGAGGCATCACTTGTACTTACTGATAAGCTAAAGCTCTGACTTTGACTCTCAATCTTCGAGTTACTGTCACTGATTGAGGTGCTGTAACTTTGACTATTACTATCAGCTTTTGATTTACTGTCATGTTGACTAGCTGAGGTACTCGTACTTGCTGAGACATTACTATTGCTAATTGAAGTACTGAAACTCTCACTAGCACTGTCTGCCTTTGACTGACTATCCTTTTGACTCTTCGATGTGCTTAAACTAGTTGATGCATTCGAATTACCTGAATCTGCTATTGCCGAGGCAAATGAATCTTCTAAACTCTTTGAATTACTGTCTGCTAATGACTTACTATTACTCTCACTAGTTGAACGACTTGCGCTTGCTGAGGCATTGCTGTCACTGATTGAGGTACTGAAGCTCTGACTTTGACTCTCAACCTTCGAGTTACTTGCACTGATTGAATTACTATAACTTTCACTCGTACTATCGGCATCGGACTTGCTGTCGCTTTGACTCTTTGATGTACTCTGACTTGCTGAGATATTACTGTTGCTAATTGATGTACTGAAGCTCTCACTAGCACTGTCAGCCTTTGACTGACTATCTTTTTGACTCTTCGATGTACTCAAACTAGTTGATGCATTCGAATTGCCTGAATCTGCTATTGCCGAGGCAAACGAATCTTCTAAACTCTTGGAATTGCTGTCTGCTAATGACTTACTATTACTTTCACTTGTTGAACGGCTGGTACTTGCTTTATAGTCGCTAGTACTGATCGAATTACTAAAGCTTTCACTCTTACTATCAGCTATCGATTGACTGCTGCTTTGACTCATTTGCGAGTTATCAACTAACAGACTTTCAATTGCTGAGTGTACTGCTTTATCCGCTTGACTTGCCGCATCTGATAATGACCGCTGCTTACTTGCTGATAACTCCTGTCTTTGTGACAACAATGATGAATGCAAACGACTAGTTTCATCAGTTGCACTTTCATTCATACTAGTACTGTGATAACTAGCTGATCTACTTTCTGAAGACATGTAAGCTGATGCTGATTGTGAAACTGAATTATATTCAGCTTCTTTCGAATTCAATGCTGAATCTGCTACTGAAGAAGCATTTTTACTTGCCGACAAACTTGTTGAAGCAGAGGTAGAAATTGCTGTCAGTTTGCTTTGCGAATTTGACAAACTTGCCTTAATTGATGATGAATTATGTGCTCCTGCACTTGCCGCAGATCTAGAATTCTCATTTGATACTGCCGCATGCATTGACGAGTTGCTACTACTCAAAGCAGAATAGCGTGAAACTGTTGAAGCATAGTTAGCACTTGTTACTTTTGAGTCACTTTCACTATTAACAATACTCGTTGACAAACTCTTAGAATCACCATACGAAGCTGCACTCAAACTTGCCATATCTGAGTCCTTCAGTGAATTACTATGACTGATTGAATGACTCAGATCGAAGGCTTCAGATTTCATACTGTCAATTGCCGAACTTGCAGCTGAAATTGAGTAGCTCATATCCACTGATTTGGCACTCGACAAAGATTCTGAATATGAATTCATTTCGGAAATAACATTCGAAAGTGCCGTGCTGTCTTTCTGACTCGCTGAAGCTGCTTGCTTACTTCCTTCAATTATCCATTTACTTGTTGACTCAAAACTTGAACTTTTTTCCGTACTAGCAGCTTGACTCATTGAAGCAGCTGTACTGGCTGCATTTGATATCGAAGCTTCATTACTTTCTTCATTACTAATTGCAGTACTTTGTGAACCTGAATCGGAAAAGCTGCTGTTCTTATAATCTGAAAAGCTTTGACTCTTACTCCCTTGCACACTAACACTATATGAAGACAGCAGACTGGCACTCTTACTATCATTGTAGCTTCCTGCTTGATCACTCTCCAGACTAGCTGAAGCTGCTTTACTGCTCTCCACCTCTTCTTGAAAATCGGTACTATCTTTAATAACAGTTGAATTTAGTTTGGAATCATTGTCGATCGCCAGCGAAGTACTATTTGAATCCTGATCGACAATCATACTGTTAAGATTATTATCATCATCATTCATTCCTGCAAGCATCTGACTGTCAGCTATACTGGCAGAAATTGACTCTGACAATGACTTGGATCTTACAGTTTGCGATGCAAAACTCTTTGACCCTGATGTATCAGCACTATTACTAGCTAAACTCTTGGACTTTGAATTATATACATAAGAAGTTAACGAAGAGTGATTGGCACTAGTATTATTAAAATCATTGGCTACTGAACTAGCTTCTGAAATAATTTCATAACTAGTTTTTGAATTTGAGCTTTGAGCTGCTGGCGTCCCTTTTTCAGCTTGTGATTGTTCTTTAACTTGATCTGCCTTGCTGGTGGCACTTGTCGAAGCTGAGGCTGTAGTTGACGCAGAACTAGCCGTTGATTGTGACTTAGTTACTGTACTTTGTGCTTCATTTTGACCAACAGCTGACTGCGAATTAGTATAAATAACCTGCTCATCTGCAGTCTTAGTTTGCTTTTGACTAAGTGCTTCAGAAGTATTAGTTGAATTACCTTGTACAGCCTGCTTCTGCGCATTTTGTGAAGCCGGAATTACAGCTGAATTGGCATTAACCAATAAGTGTTCATAATTAGTTGTCTTAACCTTAGGAACATTAGTCGCCGCGTGCGCTACTTGTGGGGAATTTAACAAACCTCCTAGAATACCGCCAAGTCCAGCTGTACCGGCTGCTAGCAAATTACGCTTAATCGCACGTACTTTATCTATCTTTGCTTTTTCACTTAGCTCTTTCTTTGAATTTTTATTTTGATCTGAATTTACCATTCCATACACCTAACTTAATAATAGTTAACTTTATTTCTATTTCCATATGGTTGCCTATTACTTGGTATTAAATTTTATTAATCCCAATTAGACTTGCAAAACTGCTCATATCATTGCAGTATGAAGCAATAAAATCACTTCATTATTATCACTAATTGATAACATCTAACTTTTGTATACAAGTCGCATAGTTGACAACTTAACCCTGTCATTATTATAACGATTATTCATGTGAATTCAATGGCAAAAGCCGTGTAATAAAGGCACTTAACGATAACAATACAATACATAACCACTTGCATATCTTGTATAATTGCTACCTACAAATAAGTAATAGAATAGCATATTCAGCAAGCTATAAAATAACAGATATGTGTATTATTAATAGTGAAAAATTCATGACGATTGCTAAAAAAATATTAATATTTTATAAACCTTAAACAAATTTTAACTTTTAAATTATTTATATTAATAACGTATTTATCATAGGTGTTATTAGGTAAAAATAGTCATACAAAATTGATAATTACTTTTTCCAATATAATGAATAATATCTAAAAACAAAAAGAAAAACGCAATTTAAATTGCATTCTTCTTCATAGTTAACTAAATTTTTAAATATTTTGCCGTGTAAATTAAAATACACGACCTCAAAAAAATCGAAATCGTGTATTATCAACAATATAAGTTTTAAAATATCTAACTGTTACTATCCTCTAGGACTTAAGAAAAATTAATGCCTAAGTTAGTACTATTTATTATTTTCATCAGTTGCTGCCTTTACAATATCATCAGCACTCTTCACAAAATCATTATATGCCTGAGTAAGGTTATCACCTGTTGCCGTTTTAATTTTTGCGAGTGCAGTACTCATTACACTATTTAGTTGGGAACGATATGCCAGTTGCTTTGCTATTGGTAGATTTTTCAACTTCATTAAAGCTGCTCTACAACTAGTCCACTTATTTTTAACATTTTGGATTGCTTCTTGTTGAAGAACATCACTTAATTGGCTTGACACGAAGTCAGCAATTTGCTTTTTACCATTTGTATACGCTACATAAGCATTTCTTGAATTGCTTGCTCCTGTAACGTTACCTTTTATTGTATCAACATACTGATCAACTTGAGCTTTTAATTCATCAATATTCTGTAATTCATGTTTATCAAGCTCAACTTTAGCATCGCTTCCTTGCTTGTCTAATAAACTATTCAACCATGCCTTACTAGTACTCAGTATTTGATCTTCATATACATCACGTACTTGATTAATTAGGGAAGCGTCACCTTTTTCTTCTGGATCTGTAGATCCATACTTATTATCAATATAATTGCTACCCTTTACAACTATATCAATGATTTGTTGATACGTATTATCACTATCAGCGAGCTTAAGATTTGTAATACATTCGTCCCCATAACCTGCTAGCTCAGATTTCGCTGCTTCATGATTAAATACATCCATTGCATGATCATGATAGTTCTTAATCATATTCAAGTTTGATGCATGTTCAATACCATAAATAGCATTATCATGTTCTTTCTGAACCTTATCAAGATATGGCTGTTGCTTATCTTTAGTCAAACCTGAAGCCATTATGCGTTTCTTTTCAGTTTGTAAGCAATCATTTAACTCCCATTCAGCAAATAATCTTTGTTCTTCTGAATCATTCATTTCACCAATGTGAGCTATTGCCGTTTTACCTGTAATTTCAGGATCAAAACCAATAAAGTTAGCTTCAGGAGTCAGATCAATTACTGCACCACTGTATATTCCCGGCGTATTTGATGCAAAAGTAATACTAAACTTGCCATCTGAATTAGCCTCAACACTGTATACATGTCCTAAATCACCAGTAATATCATTAGTCTTAGCATACGGATCTAGTGCTTGACCATTTGTATATATATTTGAAACTCTTCTAATTTGAGCTTTTACATAAGGATACATCCCACAAGGTATTATTTGACTTAAAATATTGTTAGATTGCACTGGTCCATCTACATCAGTATTAAAATTAACAACCTTGCCAGTAATTAAAATTGTGCCATCCGCATTTTGATGATATGAAGCCTGTCCTAAATTGCCGTTATCATCTTCAATATCTAGGAATCCGCCTTGATTAGCTGAAACCATAGTAATATTGTTGTAACCCTGACTTTGAGAATTAGAAAATTCATTACTAATCGCTTCACTAAAGATTTGATCAATCGTCATCCCTTTAGATTGTGCATCTTGTAGATATGCTACAACATCATCTGTATTAAGTGCCTGCTGTAAGACCTGTTGAATACCCTTATTTTTAGGATCATTAATTACTTTCTTAACTGCATCTAATTCAGTATCTGAAATTACTTGATTTCCATTTAAGGCTGCAATATCATCGATTCCAATTGTCTGTTCACCAGTAGTCAGCGCCTTTTTTCGTACGTTTAAAATATGAAATGGCGGTAAAGTGATTTTACCAACTTGCGGATAAAGAGAGCTAAAATCAATTACTTGCCGTGCATTCTTAATGTTGATCTTTTTATCACCAATAATACTTGTACCAGTAGCTTTGTTATTGGCAGCATTCAACACTAACTTACGTGGGTTGTTAACCGTTAACGGATCAATGTTATTGTCAGTATCAATCAAGATAATCTTATTTTTACCTGCACCATAGCTAGGATCATTAGGATGCTTTGAGTCATTCTGCAGTTCAATATCTAAAGAACCATTGTTGAGATCAGCTTTATCAGTAATATAGACAAGCGTTCCTGAATAATCCTGCATGTTCTTGCCATAAACATTAAGAGCACCTCCAGGACCAATTTGCATACTTCCCTGGTCATAAATTAAAGTCCCTGCTTTAGAATCACCACCCGTACTCTGACTAATATCACCATTGGTATTGATGGTAATTGTCCCGTTATCAATTAACTTTGCGCCATTACTACTTGCGCTGCTCATTGAGATTGCAGATGCACGATATTTATCTAAGCCGCCTGTATAATCAGATGCACCTACATTAATAGTTAATTTTGCTTCTTTATTAACTGTAACTGTACCTTCACCATTAATAATCGCAATTCCACTAGCTTTGCTGCTATGTTGAGCACTATCACCATTAATACTTGCATTTTGTCGTGGATTCAAAGTAACATCAGCACCACTGTCAATCACAATATTATTTGTTCTACTTCTTCCATTAGGACCTTTATTATCATTAATACCTTGGGAAAGTTCTAGCACATTGCCATCACTAGTAGAACCAACAAACGTGCAATCTTTTGTAAAATACAGATTTTGACCAGGAGCATATAATTCATATAATTGCTGGCCAGCACCATCACACTTATATGTCTTACCATCTATTGGACTAATATATGACAGGACTGCAGCAGCATTAACCGTACCTTTAATATAAATATCAGTATATTGCCCAGTATAAGCAGCTTGCGAACCAACAAAATTAACATTATCTAGTGTTAACTTACATGGAGTTTTTGTCCCATCAAGCGTATTAGCAAGACCATAATAAGTTTGACTGTAAATATCTAAATTACGATATGTTAAATCAGTATGTCCTAAAGGTAATTTTTCTCTCCTCGTTTCACCATCATCTGGACGTGGACCATAATAACGTAAATCCAGCACAAAACGTTGATTTTTTGCCAGATCAGATTGAATTAATATTTGCCGCTCACCCATTTGAAGATTATCAAAACCAGATTTGTTAGAAGTAATATTATTTTCAAGATCTATTTCCCTAACATCACCATTATGAATTGCAGCAGTAAACTCATCCCATGTTGATACTTTTGCTACAGTACCTGCAATTTTGGGATTAATTTCTTCTTTAGTTTGCACCGCTGCTGGTTGAGCAACATTGGTATTACCTTTATTGGTATCGCCTTGATTAATTGTTAATGAGTCATCTTTTGAATCATTAGTCGTTACCGGTGTACTTGTAGCTGCCTGAGCTGGTGTTGCAACGGGCGTAGTTGTGTCAGTTGATGTCGTAACAGTTGCAGTAGTTGTTGATTCTTGGTTAGTCTTATCGTCTCTTAAGAATGATGACAAGCCCTTATAAGTTGACAGATTATCATTCTTAGGTGCTTTAACTACTTGCTGAGTGTTATCTGTAATCGTATCAGCCTTGGCTGATTGACTACTCAAACCCAAGAATGTGACACCCAATAATACGGATGCTGCACCAACACTTAACTTTCTAATTGAAAACCGCTCACGAGTTGAACGTGAGGTAAGTTTTCTGCTTTTTTCAGTATAATTATTTTTTCCAAGCATAATTAACCTTTCATTTTCCATACTCATACAAAGCTCCCTTATCAAGAGTGCTTTTTTATATATATAAATAAATTTTAAAACATCTTTTTAGCTATGTAAATATATTTTATATATTAATAATAAATTAAAGCAGTTTTTTATATAACACTTATAAAATATAAAACCATATTATTTAAACTCATGAATTAATTAGAAGACCAACTTTTTCTCAATAACTCCAAAAAAGATAATAAAATACACGATTCCCCAAAATTGAAATCGTGTATTATCAACAATATAAGTTTTAAAACATCTAACTTTTACTATTTTCTAGTACTTAAAGAACAATGACAAGATCATAATACTATTTATTATTTTCATCAGTTGCTGCCTTTACAATATCATCAGCACTCTTCACAAAATCATTGTATGCCTGAGTAATATCGACACCTGTTGCCGTTTTAATTTTTGCAAGTGCAGTACTCATTACACTATTTAACTGTGAACGATATGCCACTTGTTTTGCTATTGGTAGATTTTTCAATTTCATTAGAGCTGCTCTAGAACTAGTCCACTTATTTCTAACATTTTGAATTGCTTCTTGTTGAAGAACTCCACTTAATTGACTTGTTACAAAACTATCTAATTGCTTCTTGCCGTCTGTATAAGCTATATAAGCATCTTTTGAATTACTTGCACTTGTAACACTTCGTTGCATTGAAGCAGTAATTTGATCTATTTGAGCTTTTAGATCCGCAATATTTTCTAACTCAGAATGCTTATCAAGCTCAGCCTTTGCACTTACGCCCTGTTCTTCTAACAAGTTACTTAACCAAGTCTTACTAATGCTTAGCAACTGGTTTTCATATATATCACGTGCTTGGTTAGTCGGGGTAGAATCCAACTTATGTTCTGCACCTACACAACCATCTTTAGTGTCAATATAACTACTTCCCTGTGTAACATTACTAATAATTTGCTTATAAACTTCATCACCATCAGTAAGTTTAAGATCTGCAATACATTTATCACCATAGCCTGCTAATTCGGATTTTGCTGCTTCATGATTGAACATATCAATTGCTTGGTCACGATAATGTTTGATATCACTATAGACTGTTGCTTTATCAATGTAGTAACATGCATCATCATGTTCCTTTTGAATCTTATCTATATATGGCTGTTGTTTATCTTTAGTCAAGCCAGAAGCTTGAATTCGAGCTATTGCATTTTCTAAGCCGTTATCTAATTCCTTATCTGTAAATGCTCTTATTTGCTCAATACCCATAATATTACCAACATATGCCTTTACCGTTTTACCTGTAATTTCAGGATCGAACCCAATAAAGTTAGCTTCTGGTATTAAATCTATTTCGTCACCAGAAACTGTTTCTTTAGCACCTGAGGCATCCTCTCCAATAGGAATAGTAATACTAAACTTACCATCTGGTCCAGCTATAACACTAAAATCATGGTGCAAATCAGTATCAAGGTCATTAGTGTCAACATATGGATCGGCCACTGAACCATTTGCATAAATTTTACCTGTTCTCTTATTTACAATCTTTACATACGGGTACATACCACAGGTCATTAACATACTAAACAAATTATTTGGTTGCTTCGGGCCATCGGTATCAGCATTGAAGTTTTCAACTTTACCAGATAGTGTAATCGAGCCATCTGCATTTTGATGGTAAGAAGCTTGTCCAGGAATTCCATCATCATCTTCAATATCTAAGAACCCACCTTGGTTAGGCGACACAAGATAAATACTATTATAACCGACATTATCCTTGCTAGAGAATGCATTTTCAATTACAGTTTGGAAAATATCATCAAAGTGAGTACCATTGTCATAATAATATTTTAATTTATCCATAGTAGCTTGATGATCGGGTTGACCGAATGCTTGTTGCAAGACATCTAAAATTTTACTTTGCTTAGGATCACCACTTTGTAATGCCGCTACCAGAGCATTATAAGACGGTTCTGATATGCCATTCTTACCATTTAGAACTTCAATCTTATTAACACCAATTGTTTGCTGACCTTTCATTGGGCCAGAAGTAATCGTTCTTTTCTTTACATTTAAAATATGAAATGGCGGTAAAGTAATTTGCGGAAGGTTGGCAAAGTGGAATACTTGACGAACATTCTTAATATCAATTTCACTATCACCAATAATACTTGTTCCATTACCGCTATTGTCATGAGCATTCAAAATTAAAGATTTTGGGTTGTTGACTGTCAAAGTACCTGTAGTAGAAACATCAACCAATATAATCTTCCCAGTGCCTGCACCGTTAGGATGACTTGCATCATTTTGTAGTTCAATATCCAAAGAACCATTGTTAAGATCTGCTGAACCAGTGATGTAAAGTAAGTTTCCTGCGAAGTTCTGCATGTTCTTGCCATAGATATTCAGAGCACCACCAGGTCCAATTTGCATACTTCCTTGGTCGTAAACTAAAGTGTTAGCTTTAGAGCCACCACCAGTACTTGAAGTAATATCACCATTGGTATTAATAGTAATGGTACCGTTATCAATCAGCTTCGCACCGTTTTTAGTTCTGCTAGCCATTGTGATTGCGGCTGCACGATGACTATCTGGCGTACCATTAAAAGATGACGTACCAACATTAATAGTTAAATTCCCACGTTTATTAACAGTAATTGTACCATCACCATTATTAAACGTAATTGCACTAGCTTTACCAATACCTTCAGAGTGGTCCCCCGAACCGCCATCAATTGAACAAGGATTTAATGTAACACTGGCACCACTATCAATAGTAACACTACTGTTAGAACCATCAAATTCCATTACACAACCTTCATCGGTAGAACCAACAAATGTAGAATCTTTTGTAAAATATACAGCTTGATTAGGATCATTAAATTGGAACAACTGTTGACGATCATCACAACTATACGTTTGAAGATCAATTGGACTTTGATATTGTTTTACCGCTTGAGCATTAACTGTACCTTTAATATAAATACTGGTACCATCTCCAGTATAAAACATCTCTGAACCAGTAAAATTAACATTTTCAACAGTCAACTTGTTTGTACCAGGATTATTATCACGAGTATTATCAATACCAAACCAATTGCGACTGTAAATATCTAAATTACGATAAGTCACATCTGTAGTACCTTTAACACCGTCGTTTGTTGTTCGTGGAGAATAATAGCAATAATCAAGAATAAAATGTTTATAATTTCCTTTTTCATCCTTTCCCACAGTTGCCGGATCAGACTGGATCAATACTTGTCTCCGTTTAAAGTACACGTCATTTCTTCCAGTAGTAGGAGCTTTAATATTATTTTCTAAATCAATTTCACCAACACCAGCATTTGCAAGTGCAGCAGTAAACTCATTCCATGTTGATACCTTAGCTACAGCGCCTGGAATTTTAGGATTAATTTCATCCTTAGTTTGTATAGCTGCTGGTTGAGCAACATTGGTATCACCTTGATTAATTGTTACTGAGCCATCTTTTGAATCATCAGTTGTGGCTGGTGTACTTGCAGCTGCTTGAGCTGGAGTTGCAACTTCTGGAGTCTTAGCAGCTGAATCATCAGTTGTTGCTGGCGTTGTTGACGTCGTATCAGTTGCAGTAGTTGTTGATTCTTGGTTAGTCTTATCTGTCTTAGAAGTCTTGTCGTCTCTTAAGAATGATGACAAACCCTTGTAAGTTGACAGATTGTCCTTCTTAGGCGCTTTAACTACCTGCTGAGTATTATCAGCTGGCGTTGTAATCGTATCAGCTTTAGCTGATTGACTACTTAAGCCTAAGAATGTAACACCCAATAATACGGATGCTGCACCAACACTTAACTTTCTAATTGAAAACCGCTCACGAGTTGAACGTGAATTGAATTTTCTGCTTTTTTCAGCAAAATTATTTCTTCCTAACATTTCTTTCCTTTCGGTAAAAACACAACAAAGGCACATCATTAATAAGCGTACCTTATCCTTATTCATATACGTTAATTTTAAAACATTATTTTTGCTGTGTAAACATGTTTTTATATAGTAAATCGCAAGGAATAAATAACATCTAATAATTTTTTCAGTCCTCCTTGTGAAATATTTTATTTTTATATGTAAAAAAAGCTTGCTATCAATATAAAATTATTAATAACAAGCTTTTTGTTTACGCAAATATTTTTAGTAATTAATTTTTCTAAGATAGTTAAAATATCGTATAGTATACGTTGATTTAATTAACCCTAAAATTTTTGACCATATTTACTTCTAAGAATATGGAATAATTGCTGCTCAAACCAAGCGGCAATCGTGGCACTATCATCATTGTGCCGGCCATAGTAGCCCTTAGAGATTACGTGGCGGTCAGGGTAATACTTCTGCAAAAATTCCTGCAATTCGTTATAAGCAAATTTATCGTAGTCATCATTACGCATATAACCCAAAACAAAGTCGGTATTACTAAAGTTACCTTCCTTGATTCGATCCCACATAATATCGTCAACTTTTTGACAAGCAGTATGGTCGTCACTGCCTTCAAGCATCAAGACCATATCCGTAGCACAATGGAATTCATTTGGCCGATTAATCCGCAGATTTTCTGCAATTGTGCCCAAGTTAATTAACGGCTTAGCAATGACAATATTACCAGGACTCAGGACGGCACCATAATACAGGGAGGCAAACGTCCCCATTGAAATCCCAGTCAGCACAAGGTCATCTGTCGTGAAGTGCAACTTTGCCAGACACTCTCTAATGACATTCATAATCTTGTTTTCGATTGCCTGATTCCCAATGTAAAAGGTACCACCTTCAACTCGCAAATCAGAAATCAGCAGATAAGGGACACCCTTAGAGTGTAACATTGCCCGCGCTTCAAAGGTTTCAGCAGAGTGATACCCCGCAAAGTAAACTGTCAGCGGCGGCTGCATATTCCCAGGGTTAAACAGGTAACCAATCTCACCATTAAGTGCTTCCCGGTCAACAAGCCTCTGGCCCCCTAAGTCTAGGAAGCCATACTTGCCCCGCGACCGGCGCTGGTGCAATGTACCGACATTGACTTCTCCTTGTCCGCGAACATAGTAGTAGATACTATAGAAAAAGCCACCTTCAATTCCCGTAATGGTAATCGTGCCATTGTCGGCCTTTAACTGCTCACCACTCTTAGTGAAAGTATCTATTAAATTATTATCAGAATCAAAGCACTTAATTTCAACCTTTAACTCAGCTGTTCCTGTCGTCTGCATCTCGATTGTGATTGTTGTAGCATGTCGCTTCATTACCGAGACACTATATGACAATCTACCCAAATAGTGCCATTCATCATCAAAATTTGCGGCCACATTAAGGTAACTGTCACCATAATAAGTCAGCTGATTCTGCAATTCCGGATTGATTTCAAATTCATCAATACTGGCACGGTACCCAACATCATTATCATAGAAGTAATGATTGAGAGTAGGTGCTAGGTCTTCCAGCTTAACCTTAAAGGCACCACGCAATTGCAGCACCTGCAAAATGCTTTCCGGTAAATCCATGCCTTCACTATAAAGCACCCGATATGCCGGCAATTGCATCAGCAGCTTAACATCTTTAAGCCACGGCGAAGTCTCATCAAGAAAGAAATATGTAAACAGATACTTATGATTGAACACACCGTTCTTAAAAACCGGCGGCATTTTATGCTTACCTAGATTGGCTGAATCAGCCCACATATAAGTACAATCAGTTAAGGAATCTGCAAAGCCCTCTAATGGCTGTTCTCCACTGTGCAGAAGATATGTTATTCTACTCATCCTTGCAGTACCCTCTTCCATTTACTAATAATTTTTCTCAGTGACATCCGCTGGATTAACCGCACATTTTCTACGACGGCAATATTCCAGCGATCAAGATTGGTTAAAAAGACATCTACTGGTTCTTTAATTGCATCTTGCTCCTTGATCAAAAAACCATTCTTGCCCTCTTTAACTAAACCATTAGCTTGATAGACAATCTGGGGAATACCAATTTTGACAGCTTCGAGCTGCATGTCATAATCGGTCATCAGCCCCGTATCAATATAAATATGCGCTTGATTTAAGATCTGGAGTTTTTCCTCATAAAGCAAATTCTCCGGACAGGAAAAGCGGTTGAGGGCGTCCAGTTGATCAACATCAAAATCATCGGTATCAATGTCTACCAATTCATCAAGTGAGGTCACATCATCTAAGTCGCCAACTTGTTCCTTAAGCTGGGCAATGAAGTCAGCAGAAACCGACTTAAAATATAGTGCAGCGTCGTAGTTAGCGTCTGCCACGACCTTTAAGTCCTCGTTTTCCTTGAGCACTTCAATTAACTGGTTAAAGCATGCTGTTAAATCATCCCCGCCAATATCGCCAACATGCCAGTAGATAATCTGTTGCTCCTGCTCCATACTCGTCCCTAACGAGAACTCGCTGAAGTATGGCGGAATTATCTGCCACACGGGCATGAAGCTGATCCCACTTTGCTTAACTTTATTTTTAAAAAGCTGCGTCAGAGTTTCATTTTGGAACAAGTACTGGTCTGTCGGCACAAGATTATACTGGTCAATATCAGCAATCTGCGTCTCATTAGTAAAGTAATAGTAAACTTCTGCCTGCAGCATAAAATGCCGGAAGTCAAAGCTAGACTTACTTGGCTCAATTAAGACCTGCTGTCTGCCTGTTAAGTGCGGCAATGCAAATTCATATTCAACTTCTGCCAAGTTGGTGTAACTATTCTTTTGAAAGCGTGATTGCTGACGCCACGGAATTGTGACCGTTAAGTCTTCATGCTGCGTCATTACCAGATCACTGGTCGCATTAAACCACTGCTTTTCAATTAAATTATCATCTTGATCGTAAACACTGCGACTATTGCGAAAACCGCGCAAATCATAGATGTCTACAATCTGCCCGGTGTCCTTATAATAGGTAACCGACTTTAACTGCCCACTATTGCCGACTAGCACCGACATAATCAGTTGCGGGCCATCATAAACATGCACAACCGTTTCATTCAAGTAAATCAGGGTCTTGGTCTTGTATTTATCAGGAATGTTAAGGTCGCTGATTGTCAACGGCGAGCCGTCAGTCTTAATTGCTCGAATTTCATCAAATAAATAAATTATCCGGGACTTAACCCCCATAAAATCTGACAAAAACTGATCTGTATCATCACTAAGAATCAACAATTGATTGTCGACATTTTCTTCTTGCAAACGTGCAGATAAACTCAGCATTGTATTTTCTTGATAAAATTTGCTTTTGGTATGTAAATCAGGAATTAGTGTCAACATTTTTTATCATCAGCTCTATTTCAAATCAATTACGTATTGTTTCTCACTATTTAAAGTTTGAAATTCTTGCTCAACCATATCCAAGATCATAATTAAAATGAACAAGTTACCAATAAATGGCGTTAAGTTCGCGATTTCTGGCCACTTCAGACCAAGGATCAGCGGCCAAATACTCAAAACAATCAAAATCAAACTACTTACCCAAGTTAATCTATTAAACTTGCCCATAATAAACTTTTCAGTTTCCATTCCCGGCACAATTTTATAAAAATAACTACCGTTCTCTTTGAAATTACGGGCTTTAACACTTGGCTGAAGTGTAATCAGACCAAAGACGAAGTTCAACAAGACGATGACAATCGCATAAAAGACGATTCCAGCTGGCTTGTCAATTGCAACCATGTTGGAAACAAACTTTCTGACTGCCAGCGGGCTGCTCTTAGCCAGCATTGGTAACAACATAAACATTGATGTTGAGAACATGAATGGCATTGCCCCAGCGGTCAGTAGCCGAATTGGGAAATATGACTTAGCAAAGTCACTCATTAATTCTGGCTCGCGAAGAGGAATCCGTTCTTCTGCACGAATTAAGGCTAACCCGTAGAAAACAACAACCAACGTTGTTACGACCACAATCACAATATTAATGATGGAAAAGCTAAAGCGATTGGTTCCCCAACCACGTGTCAATAGCGAAGGCATTGACATGACCAGTTGCGGCACCATCAGAATAGCTGAATTACCAATCCCGCGCTCAGAGATAATATTTGCCAAATAAATGGAAATCATCCCACCAGTTACCAAAATTAAAATTGCCAGGTAATAACTAACATTATAATCGCCGATATAAAGCGGCATTAACGCTTGTTTGAAATTACTTACGTATAAAAAGGCTTGTAAAATCGCTACAACCAAACTTAACAAGTTGGTAACGATGCCCCAGGTATGCTGCGACACTTGGCGCAAACTCTGCAAGTCCAGTGAACTCACAGCCTGAACCATAATGTTAGTTGTCATGTATGGCCCAATACCAAGCATTAACAGGGCTGGCCGGGAAGTTTGCGCCCCAGTATACATCCCTAAAATACTAATTAATGTATTGGCTTTTAAATAACGAGCTGCAACACCTTGCTTAACAAACGGGATAATGATGAACTGACCCAAAATATAAACTGTCACCAATAATAACGTCCAAAGCATTCGCTTGCGCAAATCTTTTTTATTCACTGTCGCCAGTTCCTTTCTTCATTCTAAGCAAAATAAATCTGCATCCCTTTAACATTACTGCCGATAACTTCTGAACAAAGCACATTCCGCATAATATTGCGCATAATGTCATCCTGCATTCTGTTGAAACTAGCCAAGGCCTCTTTTTGATACTCATATAGTGGGTTCGATTGCCCTGTGGTCCGCTGCGCCGTTACTGAACGCAAAGCCTCAAGGTTATCTACTTCATCAACCCAAGCATCATCAATTGCCTTAACAATTGCGAGCTGCAAGTAATATTGCCAAGCATCTTCATTATTCAGCTTACGCTTCTTAGCCTGCAATGCCTGTAAAGCTGTCCGATTTAAGAAGCGTTCACGCTTATTACGGGAAGCCGACTCCAGTTCAGTTTCATTCTTAAACTCAGAAGTCATGTTGTCACAGATAAAATCGTTGATTTCAGCTAAAGTCAAGTCCTCATTATTAAGGAAGACTGTAATCGCCTTTTGCATACTATGAATGACAACTTGGTCCAGTTCCTGATTCATCTTGATAATTTGGCCACGAGCCTTATAGACAGCTTCACGCTGCAGCCGGGCAATCTCGCCATATTCCAGAATCATAAACCGTGACGACTGTTCCTCATACTTAACGCTCTTTTGCAAACGTCTAAAGTAGCGACGATAGCGACCACTGTGCTTAATTTCTTGTTGATCATCATTTTCATGACGGGCAATTTTTCTTGCGATTTTCTTAGAAGGATAGCGACCAACTAATTGGTCTTGCAGTGAAGTGTAAAAGATTGTCGAACCTTTCTGACCTTGACGACCAGAACGACCACGCAACTGGTCATCAATCCGCTTAAGCGGCATCTTTTCCGTACCGATAACAAGCAGTCCGCCAGCTTCCTTAGCTTCTGGTGAAAGGACAATATCTGTCCCCCGGCCAGCAAGAGAAGTTGACACGGTAATCATGCCCGCCTGACCAGCAATCTTAATCATTGTTGCTTCCTGCGAGACCGACCAAGCATTCAGCAAACTATGCGGAATATGGGCTTCCAGCAGCATTTCTGAATACAAGTTTGACAAGGTCAATGACCCCGTTTCAATCAACACTGGACGTCCTAAATCATAATTCTTCTTAACTAGTTCTAGTGATGCCATCAATTTAGCCTTGGCAGTATAGAACACCTTGTCAGGCTCATCTTTTCTGATACTTGGCTTGTTGGTTGGCACCTCAATAACATTTAACCGGTAAACTTGCATCAGTTCCTGCTTATCATCTTTGGCTGTCCCAGTCATTCCTGATAACTGCGGGAATAAGCGGAAGAGGTTCTGATAAGTAATTGTTGCAATAACCTGCTCTTGCGGGCTGTTGGTTAAACCTTCTTTAGTTTCAATCGCTTGCTGAACGCCGGACTGCATCTGCATCCCGACCATCTTCCGGCCACTGTTCTTATCAAGCAAGATTACCTTGTCATCTTCAACAATATAGTCACGATTACGAACGTGAATTTTGTTCGCTTGCAAAGCAAAAATTAGGTGACAATATAGTGTTGAATATTCTTCTGATAAAATGTTTTTTATTTTAAAGAATTCTTCGGCCTTCTTAATGCCCGGTGCTAAAAACCAAACATTTTTCTGGTCAGGGCTTAACTCATAGTCAATCCCTTTTTCACAAATTTTGATAAATTTATCTGCCGAAACAGGGTAATTAGACTTACCCTTAGGACGACCGGAAATAACTAATGGTGTTGTTGCCAAATCAAGCAAAACCGCATCAATTTCATCAATTAAGGCAAACTGAAACGGCGGCATAAATTGCTGATTAGCGGAACTAACCAAGTTATTAGTTAAGTAGTCGAAGCCGAATGTACCACCATCTGTATAAACAATATCATTGGCATAAACGGCTTTTTTACGTTTAACTGCATCGTCGCCCTCATCTTCTTCGGTAGCGTCAGTTTCTTCGTTATAGCCAACATTTAACCCCAGCCAGCTATAAACACGCCCCATATTAAGGGCATCACGCTTAGCCAGGTATGCATTAGCGGTAATTAAGAAATTGCCACTGCCACTTAGGCCATGCAAATACATTGGCATGGTCGCAGTTAAAGTTTTACCTTCACCGGTCTTCATCTCAATTACGTTGTGATATTGCATAGCAACAGCACCGAAAATTTGCACTTCATAAGGTGACATGCCTAAGACACGCTTATCAGCTTCACAAACTACCGCATAGGCCTCAACTAACAAGGAGTTAAGTGAGGCACCATCCTTAATTCGATTGCGAAATTCGACGGTCTTAGCCTGCAATGCTTCATCGCTTAATTGCTCATATTCAGCTTTTAGTTTTATAATCTGGCTTGTTTTCCGCCAGTATCGATGATTTCTAATATGCATCATTATTACAAGAGCGGTAATAACATGCCGGCTAAAATACCAGCACCAACTAAAATATTCATAATAGCTACCACCCATTCTGCTTTCGTTTTGCGCCGATCTTTCATTGAAGGTAATACCTTCTTTTCATACGCAAAGTCTTCTTCAATTTTTTTCGACAGTGAATTCTTCATTATCACACCTCAAAAAACTATTAGACGATTTCAGCTTTCTTCAATGGCACAGTTGCATGACGTAATTTCTTATAGGCAGTCTTATTCATTTTGACTGTATTAATGTACGGAATTGTATCCTTTAAGATGCTTGCCAAGTTGCCCCGGACTTCACCGTCATTATCGATTGGATCTTCTGACAGATAGAATTGATTGTGTGACTTAGTGTTTTGCAGAGCTGTCAATTCAATACCCAAGAAGTTGATGTTAACCGTATCTTTTTTGGTCATCATCTTATTCAACTGGTCAACATAAAAGTCAAGTAAGTTATTGTAACGAGAAATTACCTCATGCTTTTCTGGGTCTTCAACAGTAATAAAGTTCAGGTTACCTTCATAGTAGAAGTAACGGATTACTGGTTGACCTTGCATGTTGACAAACTCGATTTCTTCAAGCTTGCCGTTTGCATAGTAAAGGTGACTATATACCTTACCATCAGAAGCATATTCTTCAATATAGTCATAACTGCCATCAGGATTTAAATAGCGAATATCTTGGGCTGCCCGCCGTGTATTTGGAAACATATATTCCCGCGCAATGAAAATCCCTTGGTCGTCAACAAACAGACTGCCGTCTTTTTGCATTTGCACATAATCCATGCTTGGAACGTTAATTTCATTAAAGTAACGGTAACTCTTAGGATCATATGTCCGACCAGTAATGTGGTCAATCAAAGTTGTTCCGTTAATTCCATTTGCCTGCAAAAAGTTCCGCATGTTTGGCATCGAAGTTAGACACAGAAGTTGACCATTACTCTTTTTTAGTCTTGCTTTAATTTCTTTTAAAACATTATCGCCTAAACTGTTAACTTCATTAATTAGTTCGTAATCCATCGACTAACTTCCTCCACTTTTTGCTGATTGCACTATTACGATATTCATCAATTCCAACTTGTGTATTACGCCGCAGCTTCAAGTAATCGGCATCTAACAAACGGTTAATGCCCTTCTTAATCTGAGCAACGTCATACTTCTCATCATCACGTTTAAAGTCTTCGACAAAGCCGTTTTCACCATCGTGAATTAATTGGGTAGCACCGAAACGAGCATTAAACGTAATAACTGGCAAAGCCGCATTCAAGGCTTCAATATAAGTTAAACCAAAACCTTCAGAGAATGAAGTTGAAACAAAGGCATCATGTCTTGGGTAAACCAACTCCAAGTGTTGGGACAAACCACGAACATGAACGTATTTCTCGGCATGGTTTTCCTTGACAATTTCTTCAAGGTGCTTCTTTTCTTCACCAACACCATAAATATCAAAGCTGATATTCTTGCCTTCATTGTGTAATTCAATAACGGCCTTTTCAGCAATATCAACATGCTTTTCTTTTGCAAGACGTGAAGCCGTAATCAGCTTTAAGCCGTTCGGCTTACGATCCTTAATCTTCTTCGGCTTGTCACTAATCCCACCAACAGGTATTGCCCAGATCTTGTCGGCTTCATCTGGGAAGTCAATTAACAAGTCTTGGCGCTGTTGTTCAGTTGAAACAACAACCCGATCAACGTGCTTGATGTGGTCAAGCAGATATTCATAGTAGTTGTTCCAGAATGGCTTAGTTGGGTCAACCCGGTCAGCCAAGTGATCGGCGTGGATTAGGTAAACAATCTTAGCATCTGGCATTGGTTCATGCATCAGTGCTTCATCAGCCCAATCACCACGGTCAATATAGAAATTACTCTTGCCACCAAAGAAACGATCTAATTGTTCAAAGAAGAAGCGGTACAGGCGAACAACATTTGCAAAGTACAAGTGTTGACCATGTTCCAAGTAGAGATGAATGTTTTGCATCCGCCCTTCTTCATGAGCGTTGTTAATGGTTTCGTAAGAAGCCTTCAATTCACCAGTCTTGGTACTGAAAATTTGCGTCTGGTAAGCACGCACCATCAAGATTTTACTTTCAGGCTTTTGCTTATTCTGTTCTTTAACGAAGTGGTGCACAATATGCAATCCAGAATCAGTGTAGTACTCATTCAGGCGCATCGTGTTAGAAGCATCTGACAAAATGCGCACCTTTTTGGCAGGGAAAGTCTCAGTCAGACCATTCTTCAAATAATCGTCACCTAGGACAAAGTATTCCCACATGTTAATGACGTTACCATTCTTCAAACGCCACTTCTCCATTGCCTTATGCAATTCTGGTACTTCAGCTAAAAATACAAAGCGGTAAGGAATATCTGCTTCTTCAAATCGTTTGGCACGGTAAAATTCAGAGTGTTCAATCCCTGAGTTTCCCATTCCCATTGCTTGGTTAACAAAAAAATCCATATTATCTCCTATCAATTATTAACATCTTGTCGTATTGCTTTAATTAATGAAGCCGTTGATTGGTTATTTTCAATTTGCAAAACATAACCTGCAGCACTAATCTCATTCACATACTTTGCAAGTGCTGCCGTCTGCTCCTTTGTGAACTGTCCCTGCCCATCAATCTGTACAGGAATAAAGATAAACAAATGATCTTGCTCCGGTGTAAAACTAATCGTTTGCACGGTTGAAGTATGCGTCCGCACACGGACGTGCAATCTTGGTGTTGCAGTTTCACTATTGTTATAATGCACCAAAATTGTTCTAACATTATGAATATCTTTAACTGTAAAAGTATAATCATCAAGAATTGGCATCTGAGCAAGTAATAAATGCTGAAAATGCAGCTTTTGATTACCCAAACTAGCTAGATCTATGCGGAAGTGTTCTTCCTTAGGTTCTAGGCTAAATTCACCATTCTTGGTTGTAAAGATTCGATAATCCATCTGGTCAAAATTACTATTATAGGTAGTTAAAGCCAGAGCAATCGAATCAGTGGGTTCTTCTTCACTCTTAATCTGATACTGAAATTTAGTGTCGACGACTAACTTAGGCATTGTAATATCGGGAACAAAATCAGCCGTCTTCACTCGTCTTTCTTCCCACGTAACAATGGCTTTACCCGGCGAAATGATTGCATTTTGATAAAAAAGGTCTTCATCATTAAAATGAATCTTTGCACCATATAAATACATATATGCCATGTTCTGTGGCCTAAAAAAGAAATATACAGTCAGCGGTTTTTTCTCACTCATTGGGTAATAACTTCCTTCATCATCACAATTGGAGAAACTTGCTCAACCCCAGCCATTATTTGTTCATTGTGCCTAATTAGCAGCTGCGATAAGACTTGCAAGACATCCCTACGCGGCCCTGCAAGAAACTGTTGCTCGCTGCCATCTTGTGGTAATTGTAATTTACTTGGAAAAAGATCATCACTCACGGATAATTTACCCGCAAACAATAAGCAAACATACCGCAAGCGGCTATCACGGACTACTGCCTCCCAGGTGGAATTAACCATCTGCCAAGCATCTTGGTCATCTAACCACTTAACTTCTGCTTGCTTAGCAGTGACACAATCATTAATTTGTGCTTGTAAATCTTGCGGACAACTTCGACTAGCAAATAATAGAAACTGACGACTTAAAGTTTCATCGGTGATTACTTGCGATGTCATATCGAGAGTCAAATAAGCGATATAGCGCGTATTTTCCTCAGTTAAACAAGTCATCGTGATGTATCGGCCATCATCTTCAACTTTTGGTGCCGTATATTTCGACACAATGTATTTGTCATCTTGATCCGTAAAAATTACACATTGCGCTTCTTGATCCCAATGCCAATGCTTTTCACCAGGACCAAAATTGACATGCGTCGGTAAGCCAACAGTATGATCGGCGTTCAATGTAATCATTAAAATTGCATTGTTATGACCCATATAAATAGTTATTTCGGGTTTACCGGTTTTATACACGAAATCATGTCCTGCACAAAGTGCAATTACTTCATCTTCAGTCATTTTTCACCCCCTACTTGTGCTTAAACCAAGACCCGACATTGCGGTCAGCGTACATAAAACGCGATGCAACCTTCCGCCCATGACAAATGCGCCCTTCAAAGAATGTGTAAGCAATGTAATTCACAATCGCCATTTCAAAAATGCCAAAATGCGTACTACCTTGCCCCAAATATTCCTGAGCGGTGTCATCAGTATACAGTTTCATAAAAATGCTCAAGAACTCAAGTAGTGTTGCTCTTGTTCCCACAAGAATACCTGCATTTAATAACTGCACATATTTATTTTTACGAGTAAAATCTGTTAGATAATCTGGTTTGCCATCATCCTCAATGATATATGTGTTTAAATCATTATACTCGTCACCAATATATAATACATTATCTTTTATATCTTTGAAAGGGTAATTCATCATCTCAACATCACCCACATCAACTAGAGCAGCCTGGTCAATTTCAGGGTGTCTGAGCAAATATTCGTAGGCAAATTCCCAACGCGCAAAATAAAATTTCAAACCTTGGTGAGGATAATGAGCAAAGGGTTGGCACTCGATTGTTTTCACTAATGGCGGTAATTCTTGCTCATTCTTAAAGTTAACCAGAATATCAGTTTCAATTTGATATCGACCTACAGAAGTTGTTAACTTTTGTGATACTTTGGCAATATCCACCTCTTTTGTCGGGTCATTTCTTAGGTATTCACCAATAACTACATTTTTCATAAATATTCCATCTTCCAACTTTTAAACAAAAAGCATCCCACATAAATAATTCTTGGAATGCTCTTTCAAAGTCATTCAGCTTATATAAGATTATAGCCTTATTTTATCACTAAATTAACTTATTTTTTATTAAATTTTGTTACTAAAACATATCAGCAATAACGAATATTGCCACATTTTGTGCTTTTGATATATCTTGTGCATTTTACTTTTCCTTAGCACCAGTGTTCTCGATACAATGTCACCTTTCGCATATAAAATTACAGACCGTTAATTATAACTTGCTTAGTCAAATAACTTGCTTGTATATCATGTGCACTAGTGCACCAGCTTTGAAAAATTACGGTAATTATTAGTATATTTATTGTAATTAAAATAGCTAAATTATTCTTAATTTCACAAAAGCGACCCAACTATCACTGCAGATAATCGGATCGCTTTTTAATTGAATATTACCTTTTTTTAGCTAATTTTAAACAGATTGGCCACAAAATTGCGGCAATCACACCTAAAATTAATGCTGCCCAGAGCATCGCTGAGGTGGTGAAACTAATTCCGGTAGATAGCGCGCTGCGTAAACTCATTACCAGTTGCCCCGTGCAATATTGCAGAATGCCAAACGAGCCAAGTGTTGTTAATAAGAGCGCTATTGAGGCCGCGTACTTGCCAAAGAGGACGAGCAATGCCGCTAGAACAAAGCCCAGGATAATTACCAAGATTACGTAATGAAAGATGTTAATAATCTGCTCTACCTGCTTGTCCCTATCAGCTAGTTCATGGTTAACATCGTGCAAGATGATCCGATTAACTGCCTGCTGGGTCTTATTCTTTTGCGGCAGCGACAAGTTCTTTGCCGTCAATTCACCGTTAGCCTCGTAAGTTACACTAAGATTATACAAGCCGACGTATGACAAATTATGATGATACTGCTTAGGTAATTGTCCTAAGACCTTGTCTTCCAGTCCGGCACTTTCTGCTAATTTTAACGCATCTTTGAGAGCGGCATTGCCTGAAGCTGACGCATTCTTGTCAACAACTGTCTTAGCTAATTCGCGGACATCGATTACGTTAACTGTAACTGGACTCTTGAGCGTCCAATAGCCACAAAGACAAATAGCAACTATGAACACGGCCCGCAGCAGTATTCGTGCAATTTTTTTCATTAAATCATTCTCACTCTCTAACAATCGTGGGATCCTTCGGCTAAGCAATTGCAATCGACCATGTCTGGTGCTGTAGCTGCCTTTTCAGTTAATTCCTGCTCAATCGTGGCAATATCGCCCTTGGACAGAGGCATCCCCTTCAAGATTTCGATTAACATTTGTCCCTTATGCATGTCGCACATGTGACTCATCATTTCGGTTGTTACCTGCACCATCATCTGGTTTTCGGTTACCGTCGCACTGTACATAAAGCGGCGGCCATCCTTGCGGGTCTTTAGCAAGCCTTTTTTTACTAAGCGACCCATCAATGTCTTGATTGTCGACTCGGACCAATCCTTTTTGGCTTGCAACTGCTTAATTACGTCGCCGGTATGGCTTGACCCAAGCGTCCACACGATGCGCATGACTTCCCATTCAGCCTCAGAAATATTATGTTCTTTAATTTGTTCTGTCATCTTGATAACTCATTATTCTATTACAGCACGAGTTTCTTAAGTGCTTTAGCAATTCCGTCATGGTCGTTATCAGCAGTAACGTAATCGGCGGCATCCTTGATTTGCTCAGTAGCATTCCCCATTGCTACCTTGCGGAAATAAGGATTACTAAACATTGAGATGTCGTTACCCTGATCGCCAAAGACCATTACTTGCTGCTGGTCAATCTTAAGTCGGTCAGCTAGTTCCATTAACGCATTCCCCTTAGAAGCACCGACCACATTAAGCTCAATCATGCTCGAAAAGCTGCGAACAACATCGTACTTGGCAAAGACCCAGTCGGGAATATTGTTCCATAATTTGTCAACTTCCGCATCACTTTCGGTTTTACTAAAACCGACCTTATTAAAGGTGAAATCTTGCGGAATTTCTTCAGCCTTACGGACCTTAAGCGTAGTTAGATTGATCGACACGTTCATTGTTAAGTGTTGTGCGAGGTCGCGATCACAAGTCCAGAAACATTCTGGAGTTTCAAAGTGTAAGTTGGTATGTGCCAAACGCTGCAGCCGCAACATATTAGTAAAGTCACGATAGTCCATCTTCATGTCCATCATTACTTTACCCGCCAAGTTTTGAATAACTGCACCATTAAACACAATATTATATTGGTCGCTGCCAGACAAGCCGAGTTGCTGATTGTACGGCATTACCCCGGACAACGGTCGTCCTGTTGCCAGCACTACCTTGATTCCTTGGCTGCTTATCTGCTTGAGGACTCTTTCCGTTTCCGGCATAATCTGCTTGCCTGTTGTCAGCAGTGTGCCATCAAGGTCAACTGCCACTAATTTAATCGCCATAATTTACCTCCCACAATTTAATCATCCCCTTTATTATACAAAAAGTCGTAATTACTTACGACCTTTTCGACAATTATTCTACTGTAACACTCTTAGCAAGATTGCGAGGCTTATCAACGTCTAACCCCTTATCCTTAGAGGCATAATAGGCAATCAGTTGCGCAACTACCACCGTAATCAATGGCGATAAATAATAATTTAGTTTAGGTAAGACAATGTCATCGCCCGGCTTCGACAATTCCTTGGTGGCCACCGTAATCACGCTGGCACCTCTGGCAATTACCTCTTGGATGTTGCCGCGCATTAAGTCGGCAGTTACCGGATCATTAATCAAGGCAATCACTGG
Organism: Lactobacillus sp. ESL0700; assembly: GCF_029392095.1. Classification (NCBI taxonomy): domain Bacteria; kingdom Bacillati; phylum Bacillota; class Bacilli; order Lactobacillales; family Lactobacillaceae; genus Lactobacillus; species Lactobacillus sp. ESL0700. The sequence goes on along the minus strand of NZ_CP113930.1, from coordinate 709,079 downwards.
CGTACCTTTTTCAATTAAGGAAATCGTCCCGTGCTTTAGTTCCGCAGCCGCGAAGCCTTCTGTCTGAATGTAAGACACTTCCTTCAATTTCAAAGCGGCCTCAAGAGCAACCGGATAATCAATGCCGCGCCCAATGTAAAAGGCGTTGCGTGATGGCACGATGTACTTATCCGTCAGCTGCTTGATATGCTTTTGGTCGGTTAAAACTTGCTCAATGCCTTCGGCAGCAAGACCCAAATCATGAGTTAAGTTCAAATTGCGAGCAGCAGAAAGTTGGCGCTTTTCCCCGATTGCCTTCGCAAGAATTGCTTGAGTGGCAACTTGCGCGATGTAAGCCTTGGTGGAAGCAACGGCAATTTCGGGACCAGCCTCTAGCGACATGGCATACGTGGCTTCCCGAGCTAACGTTGAGCCCGGAACGTTTGTCAGCGTCAAGCTTGGTAAGTGCCGCTTGATTGCCGCCTGCAGAACTACGCGTGAGTCAGCAGTTTCGCCAGATTGCGATAAGAAAATAAGGAAGGGAAGTTTAGGCATCATTGGGAAGTGGTAGCCGGCTTCAGAAGCAAAGCCAACTTCGGTTGGAATCCCCGTATATTTTTCAAGTAATGCCTTACCAACTAGTCCGGCATGATAACTTGTCCCCGCCGCAAAAATATAAAACTTGTCGGCTTGAGCTAAAGCGTCAACAATTTTTGAATCAACCTTAGGCTCGCCATTTTCATCAAGATAATACTGTACTAAATGACGCAACACACTCGGCTGCTCGGAGATTTCCTTTAGCATATAGAACTCGTAGGTGCCTTTAGATGCGGCATTAGGATCAATATTCAAGTGGTGCGGCGTCCGCGTTACCTTTTCCCCAGCGATAGTTTCCAGATTATATGCATCTTTGGTAATATCGGCAACCTCGCCGTCATGCAGATCGACAAAAGTCTTGGTCTGATCCAGCACTGACAGGGCATCCGAAGCAATCACGTTAAAGCCATCACCCAGTCCCAGCATCAGTGGCGACTTGTTCTTAGCAACATAAATATGACTGGGATTGGTGTTGTCAATGAGTAAAATCGCGTAAGAACCCTTGATCAGTTTGAGTGCTTCCTTCAAAGCAGTAAAGGCATCTAATTGCTGCTCGCGGGCAAGTTTGCTAATTAATTGGACTACAACCTCGGTGTCCGTATCAGACTTTAGTTCCACTCCTTGCAAGTAGCGGTCTTTAAGTTCCTGATAGTTTTCGATAACACCATTATGGACAAGATAGAAACGATTGGTCTCGTCAAATTGCGGGTGAGCGTTAGCCGTCGTGGGTTTACCATGCGTTGCCCACCGCGTATGACCAATGCCGACTTGACCATGCTCATCTGGCGTCATTTGATCCTTCAAGTTCTGAATCCGACCAACTGTTTTTGTCAGATATTCATTACCCTGCAAGTCGTTAAGATAAATACCAGCTGAATCATAGCCGCGGTACTCTAGCTTAGTTAAGCCGCTAAGGACAATTTCTCTAGCTGATTTACCAACAATTCCAACAATTCCACACATATTTTTCTCCTTTGGTCTAGTTCAATTATTTAAGATGGACTAAATTTTAAATTCAAGTTACGCAAGGAATATTAGTCTTTTTATATAAATTGGTCAAGTGCTAATTTATATAATTGGTATAGACGAAGGCAAGTAAAGACTACTGTAGCAAAAAAGAAGCAAAGGAAAAATTTTTCTCTAAAATCAGGATGACTATTCATTTCTTATGAAATTGCCAGAGTTCATTTAGTTAACCAATACTATTTTAAAAATTATTATTGATTAAATTACGAACTATGTTTACTATATATTGATAAAATGTTAAGATAAATTTCAACGAGGTGATTAAATTGAACTTTACCAAAGTGATTAATGGTAATTATTTTTCCGCGACTGCACCAGATAAACTGGAGTATCACGCCAATAGTCTGTTATGTATAAATCAACAAGGTTATTTAGAGGCCATTATTTGGCAAAATGACCCTGAATACCATCGTACGTTAATTGATGCTGAAAAGCGGCATATTTTGTGGCGGCTGGATACTAACCAATATATTCTGCCGGGCTTTATTGACCTGCACATCCATGCACCCCAGTGGCCTAATGCTGGTGCAGCTCTTGATCTGCCCCTAAGCGAGTGGCTAGATACCTATACTTTCCCGCTTGAAGCCAAATTCAAAGATGCCCAGTTTGCACAAGAGGTCTACAGCAATTTGGTTACAACCCTAATTGCCAATGGTACAACCACTGCAGTTTATTTTGGCTCGGTTGATAACATTGGTAACCTAACTTTAGCGCGCGAATGTCAACAAATTCACCAGCGGGGCTTTATCGGGAAGGTCATTATGGACAATCCCGAACAAACGCCGACTTATTATCGCGATGAGTCACCTGCAGCGGCCATCAGTGCAACTGAGCAATTTATCGAAGCACTGACGCAGCTCAACCAAGACCAATCCATTCAGATGACGCCGGTAATCACACCGCGATTTTTACCTTCTTGCACACCTGAAACACTGCGAGGTTTGGGCGAATTAGTCCAGCACTATCATTTACCTGTCCAATCGCACTGCAGTGAAAGCGATTGGGAAGACGGCTATGCTTTGACAACCTACGGCCACAGGGACGCCGAAGTCTTAGACCATTTTGGCTTACTAACTGACAAGTCAATCATGGCACACGGAACTTTATTAACTCAAAGTGATTTAGCGCTATTTAAAAAACGAGGTGTTGCTATTGCTCACTGCCCGATCTCCAACAATTATTTTGGTAACGCAATCTTACCAGCACAAAAGATATTGGCCCAAGGTAATAAAATCGGCATGGGAACTGACATTTCCGGCGGCTTTAGTCCGAGCATTTATCAAAATATCCAACAGGCAGTCATGGCTGGCAGGGTGTTACATCATGGTGTGAATGGACAGCTTAGTCCCGAGCAGCGAGGAACGGCAACCCCAGCGCTGACCGCTCGCAACGCATTTTACATGGCAACTGTTGGTGGTGCTCAGAGCTTGCAATTAAAAACTGGACAAATCAAGCCGGGTTATCTGGCTGACTTGCAAATTGTTCATTCGGCTTACCCTACTTTTCTTGATGAGAGTTCAGATACTATTTTTGAAAAATTAATGTACCAAACCTCGGCCCATGAAATTGACGCGGTTTTAACTCAAGGAATTATCGCCAAGGGGCCGCAAACGACAACTAGCGACCAAAGCTAAGTTAATTCAAGCAAATTTATCTTATTATTAATCCACGATCACGGTATTTTACTGGCATCGTGGATTTTAATTTGTTTCAAGGTTAAATTTTGGTATGAAAAAAAGTGCTCCATAATCGCTAGTTCAATGTCTAACAATTACGAAGCACTTTGATTTAGTACTATATTTTAGATGCCCATTTCTCGTTCAACAACATCGGTAATGCGTTTAACGTAAGCGTCGGTTTCTTCTTGAGTTGGGCCTTCAGCCATCACCCGCAACAATGATTGTGTGCCTGATGGGCGAACAAGAACGCGACCTTCATCGCCCATATCAGCTTCAACTTCCTTAATTACATCAAGGATTGGTTGGTGTTCACGCCAGCTCTTCTTGTCGGCAACAGGAACATTAACGAGGCATTGTGGGTATTCCTTAAAGTCAGCCAAAAGTTCCGTTAATGACTTACCCGTCTTCTTCATCACCAGCATCAAGTGCAAACCGGTCAACATCCCGTCACCAGTGTTGTGATAGTCACTCATGATTACGTGACCTGATTGTTCACCACCGAGGTTATAGCCGTTAGCGCGCATTTCTTCAGAAACATACCGGTCACCAACTTGTGTGCGGACATTCTTAATGCCCTTTCTCTCAAGTGCCTTAGTGAAACCAAGGTTACTCATCACAGTAGTTACGATTGTGTCGTTCTTGAGGCGGCCACCTTCAGCCATATAAGTACCCAAAACGTACATAATGTGGTCGCCGTCGACCTCGTTGCCGTTTTCATCAACAGCAATACAGCGGTCAGCATCACCATCAAAGGCCAAGCCCAATTGGGCACCCTGCTTAACAACTTCTTCTTGCAACTTCTCAGTATGAGTAGCACCAACATGATCATTAATGTTCATCCCGTTTGGATGAGTGGCAATCGTGGTGAAGTCAACGCCGCAATCAGCAAATAACCGGGAAATTAGGCTGCTGGCAGCACCGTTAGCACCGTCAATCACAACCTTAATGCCATCAAGGTCTTCAGGAATTGTATTTTCGATAAATTGGAGGTACTTGGAGCTACCTTCGTGGAAGTCAGTAACAGTTCCTAAACCTGCAGCTGATGGCCGTGGCAAAGTGTCTTCCTTAGCATCGATTAATTTTTCAATTTCGCCTTCCATTTCGTCAGACAACTTCAAGCCATCGCTACCGAAGAACTTGATGCCGTTATCTTGAACTGGGTTGTGTGATGCGGAAATCTGCACGCCGGCATCGGCACCTTGTGCGCGTACCAAGTAGGACAATCCTGGAGTGGTAATCACGCCAACTTCCAAGACCTCAATTCCAACTGATAACAAACCTGAAATCAAAGCATATTCAAGCATTTGTCCTGACATCCGCGTATCGCGTGACACTAGAACCTTGGCTTGTTCTTCTTTGGTTTTATTTTTAGTCAAAACATAGCCGCCATCACGACCCAACTTAAATGCTAATTCTGGAGATAAATCTTGATTTGCGATTCCGCGCACACCATCAGTGCCAAAATACTTTAACATTAAAAACAACCTTTCTTTTCTAACTTCAATTATTTACATTTGCGACTTTAATCTGCACACTTACTTGCGGCATACTTGCCTTAATCACATCATGTGGCAACTTTAACGGTACCATCTTGGTAGTCGACGCATTAACTTCGCTCAAGTCAACCGGAACTGCTAAAGTTTTAATCTTATCAAGTGCTGATTGACTACCGTAAATTGTCACGTAATCATTTTTAGCTGTTAGCGAGTAAACCTTGCTAGTATTTTCATGCTTAGGTATCAATTCCAACTTGACTTCTTTTTTAGCAATTGAAATCGGTACTACCACCTTGGCCGTTGCTGGCTCAATAATCACGTTGAGCTGGCGTCCCTTACGGTCTTCGGCAATCAAATTGACTTGCCGCTCAAACGTATGGGTAATGTCATTAGGCAAAACAGCTTTGGCAACGATTTGGTCAATCTGGTCAACCTCACCGCGCGCACCCGTCACTTCAACCTGTTGCGGGTCAACACTTGCCTTACCCAACTTATAACCACGGGCCACAGCAGCTTTATTATACTCTATTTGAACAGGCATTGTCGTTGATTTTCGTCGTTGAATATTCACATGGACAATTTTAGGACTGATTGTATATGCTAACTGATTGCTTAGCCCGCTGAGGTGAACGTGAACATCATGCTCACCAATACTTTTATTCGTTAAATCAATGTAGGCCCGGAAGTTTTGCGTGTTAATCGTTGAGGTAACTAAGGCATTAGATCCTTCCAAAGTAACACTAACTTTAGCCGGATAACCCACAACATAGTAATTGTCAGTATCGACTGAAACCTGCAAAGGCACCTTAACTGTTTGGGTCTGAGTGGCTGTTTGCTTAGTCCGATCTGATTGTCCTTGAGTCATGAAACCCTCTTGGGTGTAGTTAATATAAATGACTAGCAAGACTGCAATTAGCAGTGAGACTACTCGGGTAACCCATGACTTATGCCAAAAATCTTTCATCGGTCAGCACCCCACTTCCAAATTTTACCCAATATTTTTTGGTACCACTTGGTATTCTTTTCTTTTTTAGGAACAAGCTCTGCCTTGAGATATTTCAAGTATTCGTCACGACTCATATCGAGTAAGAAACGCCCGTTACGCGTGATCGTGACACCGCCGGTCTCTTCTGATACTACAATGGTAATTGCATCCGTCACTTCAGAAATACCAACAGCCGCACGGTGCCTAGTTCCCAGGCGCTTCGGAATCATCGTGCTGTCCGACAGCGGCAAGTATGCGGCGGCCACGGCAATTTGGTGGTCCTGATTAATAATTACCGCCCCATCATGCAGCGGCGTGTTAGGAATAAAAATGTTAATTAATAATTCACCGGTAACGTCGGCGTTCAGTTTAATCCCAGTTTCAATATAATCCTCAAGTCCGGTTTCTTGTTGGATAGTAATTAAGGCACCAATCCGCCGTTTGGACATGTACTGAATCGCTTTGTCCAGTTCCTTGATGAACTTAATTGACTCATCGCGCGCACTTTCTTCACGACCGCCAAAGATTGGCAGCCGCCCTAAGTGCTCAAGTCCACGCCGGATTTCTGGTTGGAAAATCACGATGATCCCAACCACCGACCACGACACAATCTGATCAATTAGCCACGTTGTCGTGTGCAGCTGCAAAATGCCGGCAATGATACGCACAATAAAAATCAGCACAATTCCTTTGGCTAGTTGCACAGCCTTGGTCCCTCTAATTAAAATAATCAGGTGATAAACCAAAAACCAAATAATCAAAACATCGAGCACTAGCGAAAAGTTACTCCACGTAAAGATATTTGCCAGATTAAAATGCATAAATACTCCTTTCTGATAGGATGTTCTTAATCAGTTGCCTGACCAATAATTCTAACCTCAGTTTGTAAATCAATGGCGAATTTTTCTTTAATAACCTTCTGGATTAAATGGATCAAGTCCAAATAATCCGTTGCTGTTGCACCACCTTTATTAACGATAAAGCCAGCATGCTTGGTCGAATCTTGCGCACCGCCAATTTGCCGCCCCTGCAAGCCAGCCTGAATAATCATCGGCCCAACATAATGGCCCGTCGGCCGCTTAAAGACACTACCACAAGAGGGATATTCCAGCGGTTGCTTATAGCGTCTTAGTGCATTTAGATAATGCATGTTAGCTAAGATCGGCGCTTTTGGCGCTTTCGTCAATGCAAAAGTGGCCGCAATAACAATGTCGCCAGTCTCCTGAACCAGTGAATTCCGGTAAGAGAAGGCCATTTCTTCATTAGTGTAAGTTTTTACTTCACCAGTTTGCGTTAAAACCCGAACTGACTGCACGGCTTCACAAGTTTCGCCACCATAAGCACCGGCATTCATGAAGACAGCACCACCAACACTACCGGGGATGCCAGCCGCAAACTCTAACCCGCTTAAGCCAGCATGAGCAGCAGTAAACGCGGTATCAACAATCCGAGCGCCGGCTTGTGCCGTCACCTGCTCAGCTGCCACCTTAATCTCGTTCATTTCTGTTAAAATAAGCACTAATCCGCTAATGCCACCATCACGAATAATCAGGTTTGATGCATTGCCAATCACGGTCAGGGGAAGTTGAGCTTGCCGTGCAGCCGATACTAGCTGCGTTAATTCTGTTTCATTTTTGGGAAAAGCAAGGTATTGCGCGGGACCACCCGTCTTGGTAAATGTATATTTACTGAGTGGAACTTGCTCTTTAATGTCAATTCCGTGCTTTTTTAAATCTAATAATTCCAAAGCCAAACATCCCTTCAATCTGTCTTGTTATATTCTACCGCATTAATCTGCTTGCTTCATCCTATGTTATACTAAAATTAAGTTTTTAAGGAGAAAAAATGAACTTTATTGCAATGGATTTCGAAACCGCTAATCATCATCCAGAAAGTGCCTGTTCACTAGCTCTGGTAATGGTTCGCGACAATCAAATTGTCGACCGCTTCTACACCGTGATTAATCCGCAGATGCCATTTGATGGTCGCAACATTCAGATACATGACATTACAGCAGCTGACGTGCAAGACGCACCAACAATGGCAGAAGTATGGCCGCAGATTAAGGACTTATTCCAACCGGGAATGTTAGTTACTGCTCACAATGCGCGCTTTGATACCAATGTGATGCGCCAAAGCCTGGCTCGCTATGATATTCAGGAGCCGCACTATTTTGTGATCGATACCTTGCAAACCAGTAAGTTATTCGAGCCAGACTTGCATGATCACAAGCTAGACACGGTCTCAAAAGCTTTAAATGTCGAGTTGTGGCACCACCATAATGCCCTCAGCGACAGCGAGGCATGTGCTGGGATTTTAATTGCCCAAAACAAAGAGTTTGGCGATGACGCGATTAAAAATTTGGTTTATCAGATATAAAATAACCTTGATAGCATTGGCTACCAAGGTTATTTTTTGATTATTAAACTTTTAATTGGTAATTACCTGACTTAGCAATTCAATTGGCGAATGTAACTGGCCGTTTTCCATTATTCGCTCCTGATAATGCAAGATTAGCATCCGTGATAGCGTAACAATAATGTTGGCCCGACTACCAGAGATATACAGCTCATCTTCAGTTTGCTTGCGCACTAACTTTTCAGAAAAAACATGCTCATCTTTGGTTAGGGTGCCGCCGAAAAAGACACAAACCTCTTTAAGATCAGTATCTTGGGTAATTGTCTCCCAAGCTTCGTTGATTAATTCCCATGGCGAGTTTAAAGAACTTTTTAGCCATTTAGTATTACCCGAATTTGCAATTGCACACTGATCAACCTGGTTTTCAACAGCTTGATAATCACTGCTAATTAAGATAAGTCGCTGAGTAGCTAATACTGCCCGAGGTTGAACCTCCTTATTTATCGCAAATTCTTTAAAACTAAGATAACGTTTAGCGTCATCATTGATATTGTTTAAAATAAAGTGGTCGTCATCAGGATTTTGCGGCAAAGCATACCGATCCACCACGATCGTTCCAGACTCATCTAAAAGGTCAATCTGCTGCTCAGCTTCATCAAATTGCCACCCCCGTTCAGCCGGATAAAAGCCCAAACGTGCAGGAAAGCTTAAAGTATGATCAGAATTAAAGATAATCGTCAAATAATTCTCAGGTGCACTGCCATTCAAGAAGACCTTTACCCAATAGACTTCTGCTGCCCTAGATTGAAAGATAAAAATTCGATCTTTAGTAAAATTAATAAATTCTTTTTCATTCATCTGATGGACCCCTACTTATGCTTAAACCATGAATTAGTGAAAGTTTGCGAATGCTGAAAAACTGTACATACTTTGCGCCCATGACATAATCGCTCAGGAAACATCTGATAACAAACATAATTGAGCAACGCCATATCATATTCACCCAAATGCGCTTGATCAGGAGCAAATTTCTTATTTTGCGTATCTTCAACAATTAATTTTACCAAAATCGCAAGAAATTCCATTAGTACGTCTCTTGAGGCAATCACAACTCCAGGATTTAACAGTTCCAAATTTCGATTTCTAATCGTGAAATTTCTTAAATAATCAGGCTGGGAATCAGTGGTAATGATTGCGTCGCTCAGATCATTATTTTCGTCACCAATATATAATGTCTGATCATCAACTTCATCGAAAGGATAATTCATCATTTCGACATCCCCAGCATCAACAATTGCGGCTTTTTTAATTTCTGGATGCTTTAACAGATAGTCAAAAGTTACTACCCAGCGCAAAAGATAGATGTTATCTGTCGCATTGTTGGTAACGGAATCTAACTCAACAATTTTTTGTAATTCTGGTACGGGAAATGAATTTTTGAAATTAATTAGCGTATGTAATTCGATCCCGTATTTAGCCACTGATTCTTGTAATGCTTGTGTTTCTTTTATAATGTTAACATCTTTTACTGCCTGCTTTGTTTCAGCATTATACAAGTTAGTAAAAAATTGCGTAATGACAACATTTTCCATATCATTTTCCTTAATTAAGAGCTACCTTATTTAGCAATTCAACTGGCGAATGCAACTGGCCAACCTCCATGATTTGCTCATGATAGTGCATGATTAACAGCTGCGCCAATACGACAATGACATCTCCTCGAGTACCTGAAACAAATTTAGCACCCTCATCTGGATTGTGCATGATTAACTTATCAGATAATACTCGCTGCTTGGTACTGAGTCCGCTTGTGAAAAAGACACAAGCTTGTTTTATTTCAGTGTCCTCAACTGCCGCTTTCCAAGCTGCATTTACATAGTCCCACTCATCATCTGCAGCGTCAAGATGCTTAATCTTACAACATTCATCAATTTCATACTGTGCGAGCTTAGCCCAAGCCTGTTTATCTTCGTGATTATTTTTCAAGAAAATAACCCGCTGTTTATCTAGCACACTAACTGGACTGGCTTCAACGTTGAAATCATAATTTAAATGAGCGATATATATTTTAGTAGGGTCATCTGCATTTTTTAAAATGAAGCAGTAATCATCTTTTTCCTTTGGTAACAAGTACCGGGATACAACCTTGGTATTATTCAGATCTTTGAAAAGGATCATCTGATTTTGTTCATCAAATTCCCAGCGCCGCTCGTCAGGATAAAAGCCAATATTGGATGGGAACTTCAATGTATGATCGCGAGCAAAAATAATTGCCAAATAGCCGCCTGAAGCCATTTGGACCATGATCCAACTGCCGTAACGCATTCTTACTGAGTAATTGAATATTTTATGTTCAAAGCGCTGTAAAAATTCCTGTTCATTCATTTAATCAATCTTTTCTCCGTTGCAAATTCCTTAATTGGTAATTACCTGATCTAGCAACTCAACTGGCGAATGCAATTCATCAGTTTCCATGATTTGCTCATGATAATGCATGATTAACAGTTGTGACAGGACAACATCAACATCACCCTTGGTGCCCGAGACAAATTTAGTATTGTCATCTTGAGATTGCAGAGTTAACTTGTCAGTTAAAACCGGTTTGGTCATATCTGGTATCCCGGTAAAGAAAACACAGACTTGCTTAAGCTCATTACCTTCTGTTATTGCATTCCAAGCCGCATCTATAAAGTCCCACTCGTCGTTTGAAACATCAAGATAGCGAATATCACAGCATTCTTTAACTGCATACATTTCTAAATTAGCTTTAGTTGCGTCATCTGTAATGTTATTTTTTAAGAAAATAACTTGCTGCTTGTCCAAAGTGCTGTATGGACTAACTTTAACATTAAAATCAAAATTTAAATGAGTGATGTAGCGCTGATTAACATCATCTGCATTCGTTAAAATAAAGCTGTAACCATCGCTGTTTTTTGGCAGCAAATACTTGGCAACAATCTTAGACTTGTCCTGATTTTTCAAAATGATCATTTGCTTTTGTTCGTCAAATTCCCAGTAACGCTCATCAGGGAAAAACCCAATTGAGTCTGGGAACTTCAACGTGTGATCGCGCTCAAAAGTGGTTGCTAAATAGCCGCCTGGTAACATCCCAACGATTACCCAATTGCAGTTACTTAATCGTACTTGATAATTAAAAATTTTGTGTTCAAAGCGTTGCAAAAATTCCTGTTCGTTCATTTTTAATCACAACCTTATTTATGCTTAAACCACGCTGAACTATTTCGCTCATAATACTTATACCGCGTATTAACCAAGCGGCCATGACAAGTACGATTTTGGAAAAACTCATAGAGAATATAGCACGTAATTCCCATCTCATAATCGCCTAAATGTGGCAACTCTGGATGAAATTTTTCATTTTTGAAATCTTCAACAATCAGTTTTACCATAATTGCCAAAAATTCGAGCAGTGTCTTTCGGGTACCAACCATGACTCCCGTATTCAGCAGCTGCAAGTGGCGGTTTTTATCGATAAACTTTGACAAATACAGCGGCTTGGCATCGTTGGTAATAATTGTTCCAGTAAGATCGTTATCTTCATCACCAACATACAACATGTCGTCCTCAATTTGATCAAACGGATAGTTGAGCATCTCAACGTCCCCAGCGTCAACCAATGCGGCCTTTTCAATTTCAGGATGTTGCAACAGATATTCAAATGTCACTTCCCAGCGCAAGAAGTACATCTTATAGCATGGATAATCTTCAAGTGTCTTAATTTGAATCAGCTTTTCTAATGGCGGCGGTGTTGTCTCATTTTTAAAGTTAATTAGTGTGTGTAATTCCACACCAAACTTAGCTACTGATTCATATAAATCATGCGTTTCTTTCACAATATCAATGTTTTCAATGGTTTGGCCTCTTTGCCGATCATACATATTAGTAAAGAACTGTGCAATAACAACATTTTTTCCCATTATGATATGTCCTATTCTTATTAAAAAAGTATAACTTCATATATTATAAAGCATAAAAATAAAGGCTTGCAATACAAAAAATAAAAAAACATCAATATATATTAATGTTTTTTTGAAAAATACAACAAAACTTTCTTGCTTAATGATAGGGCTTTCCTGCACGTAACTACATTTGCCTATTTAAATAGAATAGCTAAAGCCGAACTTACCTAATTCAAATGGCGATTGAATCTTATCCTCTGCAAGCAATTGGTGGTCATGAATAATTAATAATTGACTCAAAACAATGATGACTTCTGTTCTACTTCCAGAAATAAAATTGATGTCATTTTCATCCAGATACATCGCTAATTTGTCATACCAAACCTGCTTGTCTAAGCTCGGTAAACCAGCAATAATTACGCAAACCTGCTCTAAACTTGGTGTATCAATAATTTTATGCCATGCTTTGTCTAAAAATGACCATGAATTTTCTAGGTCGCTTTTTAGCCACTTAACCTGGCAGCAATATTCTCTAGCATAGTCTTTCATCTGAGACCTTACTGCTACATCTGCAGATTCTGGCATAAAAATCACTCTTCGACTTGGCAGCAGATTATCGACTTGGACACTTCTTGTAAAATCAATGTCCTTATAACACAAATAACGATTATTTTCATTGCCTACTTTGGTAAGAATAAAATAATGGCGATTTTCTTCAGTTGGCAAGGCATATCTAGACACCTCATTAGTGTTACTTTCATCCATAAAAACGATTTGCTGAAGTTCTTCATCGAACTGCCAATTCCGCTCATCTGGATAAAAGCTAATGCTGCCTGGAAAAGCCAAGCTATTGTCATCTTTAAAAATAATTACTAGCTGTGGGTTATTATCTTCTCCTGCCATAGCTACGGGCTTCCAAATGCCCATTTTTACCTGGAAGGCAAAAATTTTATTACCATATAATTTAAAAAATTCTTCTTTATTCATAATATTAATCGACTTCTACTTGTGTTTAAACCACGCTGAACTATTCCGCTCATAATAAACAAAATATGTTGTCACCTTGCGGCCATGACATAATCTCTTGGGGAACTTGGTATAAAGAACATAATTTACCAGTGCCATCTCAAAATCTCCCAAATGAGCAACTTCAGGATAAAATTTTTCATTATTTGCGTCTTCAGTAAACAGTCGCACCATAACTGATAAAAACTCAAGCAGAATTTTGCGACTGCCAACCACAACCCCTGTATTTAGTAATTGTAAATAGCGAGCTTGTTTAATAAAGTCATCTAAATACTCAGGCTTATCATCATCAACAACGATTTGAGCGGTTAAATTCTGTTCCTCATCGCCAACATATATTTTGTTTTCTTCAATGTCGTCAAACGGATAATTCATCATTTCCACATCGCCGGCATCAACCAACGCAGCATTCTCAATTTCGGGGTGATTTAATAAGTATTCAAGAGTTAATTCCCAACGTAAAAAATAGAATTTATCACTTGGATAATGTGTAAACGGTTCAATCTTAATGACTTTTTGTAACTCTGGCGGGTCAGCTTGGTTATCAAAGTTAACTAAGGTGTGAAGCTCAATACCATATCTTGCTACAGATTGATATAACTTATGTGTCTCTTTGACAATATCAATTGTTGTCAGTGTTTGATTTTCAAGCGGATCATACATATTGGTTAAAAACTGCGCTATTACAACATTTTTTCCCATCATTAGCCTTTCTAAAGATAACGACTTAATACAGTATCTATGTTCGTTATATATACATTTCTTATAAAAATATAGTTTTATATATTATAAGTCATTGCAAGACTTATTTTCAATATGAAAATAACAAAAAATTATAAATATATATTAAAGCAATATAAAAGCAGAACCATAATTAAATAGTTCTGCTTTTTTATCTATTATTTAATTTTAGCTAATACTTCATTAACCCAAGTTTGATTGCGTTCTCCTTGCGGCTTAAATTCAATTATTCGTTTAGTTGAGTTCCAGCTATCATCAACGCGGCTAATTACTAATTGCAAATATTCACTAGGCAAATCCGCTTTAATTATCTGCGGCCACTCAATCACAACTAGTCCCGGCTCTGCTAAATAACTGTTTAAATCAATTGAGGACAGGTCGTCATTTTCTAAACGGTAAAAATCCATATGAAATAACGGTAATTTAGCCTCACGATATTCGCGCACAATGGTAAACGTTGGACTCTTCACAGGACGCTTAACGCCCAATGCCCGACCGATGCCTTGTGTTAACGTTGTTTTACCAGCGCCCAAGTCACCATTTAGCAGTAATAAGTCGTGTGGCCGCGCTGTTTGTGCAATGGCTGCCCCAATTTGCTGCATTTCAGCAGCAGAACTAACTTCCAATTTCATTATTTTTGCTCATCCCCCAAAAGTGCCTGTGCAGCTGTCAAAATCGCCATATGATAAATGTCCTGACTGTTAGCACCGCGCGATAAGTCATTGACCGGTGCGGCTAATCCTTGCAGAATTGGCCCAATTGCCGTGAAGTTGCCAAGTCGCTGCGTAATTTTATAAGCTAAATTACCCGACTGCAATTCTGGAAAAATAAAAATGTTAGCCTGACCCTTAAGTGGTGAGTTCGGCGCCTTCGTTGCCGCAACTTCTGGAACATAGGCCGCATCAAACTGCAATTCGCCATCGGCAGCAATCTCTGGATGTTGCTGGTGGAACAGAGCCGTAGCTTCCTGCATCTTAGCAACCATTTCTCCTTTGGCAGATCCTTTAGTCGAAAAACTCAAAAATGCCACCTTGGGATCAATATCAATTAGCCGCGCTGTTTGCACAGATTGGTAAGCAATCTCTACCAAAGTGCTGCTATCGGGATCAATATTAATTGCCGAATCGGCAAAAACATATTTTTCCTTGCCGCGTTCCATGATGAAGCTCCCAGAAACACGATGCATCCCCTCGGCCGCATGAATTAACTGCAATGCTGGCCGCACAGTATCGGCCGTTGAATGTGCGGCACCCGACACCATGCCGTCAGCCTGGCCCATTTTTACAAGCATTGTGCCAAAATAATTAGGATCTTGCAGCTGAGTGGCAACTTCTTGCGGCGTCAAATCCTTGCCGCGACTACCGCGAGCAGCGATAAATGCCGCAGCCATCTCATCTGAATGCGTGTAAGTTGCGTTATCAATAACGGTTACTCCATGCAAATCACTGTCAGCAGCCTGGGCTATTGCCATAATCTTTTGCGGATTACCCAACAAAATCGGCTCAATTATCTTTTCTTGTGCTAGCCGGCTAGCAGCTGCAATCACCCGTTTATCGGTTCCTTCTGGAAAAACAATCCGATAATTCTTGTAACTAGCCTGGACTTTATCTTTTAATATTTCAAAAACACTCATTAATCTCACCTACGCTAAATCTGCTTGCCCAACTGTTTGCGGTAATTGCCAATCTATCGGCGTCTCGCCAAACTCTTTCAAAGCGGCATTACACCGTGAAAACGGTCGTGAACCAAAAAATCCACGATCAGCCGAAAATGGACTTGGATGAGCTGATTTAATCACAAAATTCTTGTCTTGGTCAATTAGTGGGATTTTATTTTGGGCAAATCTTCCCCACAAAATAAAAACAACTTTTCCGCGATCACTTAGGGCCTTAATTGCGGCATCAGTCACTTGCTCCCAGCCTTTACCCTGATGACCGTTCGCATGACCATAAGGAACTGTTAAGACAGCATTTAGTAACAATACACCTTGGTCAGCCCACTTCTTCAAATAGCCATGATTGACTGGTTGACAGCCCACATCATCGTATAATTCGCGATAAATATTTTGCAATGACGGTGGTAAATTAACCCCCGGCATCACGGCAAAGCTCATTCCCGTTGCTTGACCGGGGTTATGATACGGGTCTTGCCCTAGAATGACGACCTTCGTCTGCTGATATGAGGTTAGCTTAAAAGCTGTGAAAATATGATACATATCTGGAAAAATTTGCTTAGTCGCGTATTCCTGCTTCAAAAATTCGTGCAACTGATGATATTCATCACTAGCAAATACCGGTGCTAAAATTTCATCCCAGTCATTACCAATAAACTTTTTCATTCTCATAAACCCTCGCTTCCATTAACTTCAATAGTATCATGAAACCGCGCGATGATGGCAATAAAATTCGCTAAATTAGCAATAATCTTAATCATCTTCTACTCAAAAAAGTAAGGTTAATATTTTTCGGGTATGTTAATATTAATTTAAAAAGTAATCAATCAAACAGATTAAAGGAGGATTGAATTTACCTTGATTAAATTAGTAGCCTGCGACCTTGATGGCACCTTATTTAACAGCCAAGTAGCCATTTCTGAGGGAAACGCTGCTGCCATTCGTGCTGCCCAAGACAGTGGCATCGAGTTCTTAGTTGCAACTGGTCGCGCGCCCAAGCAATCCCGGGCAGTTATTCGTGATTATGGCCTGCAAACTGGCTTTATCAACATTAATGGTGCCTTGGTTTATGATGAACATGATACTTTGCAAGTCAAGCACGTCTTACAAAAGCAAAAAGCGATTGCTGTGGCCCAAATTTTACGTAAATATGATATTTATTTTGAAATTGTAACTGCTGATCACATTTATTCCGAAGACATTAGCAAGCGTGTCTTCAACTTGGCTAGCTCGCTAATTACACTTAACCCCGGAGTATCTTTTAAAGAAGCTGTGGCTATTTCTGGCGGTAGTAATGCCATGTTAAGTATGACTTTAGTTGATAGTTTTGATCAGCTTTTTACCGACCCAAATATTGAAATTATGAAAATAATTGCTTTTGACAGTCGGGGATACGCCACATTAAACAAAGTCAAAGAAGAGATTGGACAGCTTGGCGACCTTGCAGTCACTTCCAGTGCCGCAACTAATATCGAAATCAACGACATCCATGCTCAAAAAGGAGCTGCCCTGCTCGATTATGCCAAGAAAAAGGGCATTAAACGTGACGAAGTTGCCGCAATCGGCGATAATTTAAATGATATCAGTATGATTCGCGATGCTGGAGTCGGCGTGGCTATGGGCAATGCCGTTCCAGAAATTAAAGAGGCTGCCCAGATTGAAACTAAAACCAATAATGAAGATGGTGTCGGCTATATCTTAAGAAAGTTTATCAAGGATAACGCTAAGAAATAGAGGTATTACGCATGCGCTACTTACTAGAGTTAAGTCAAGAATATGAATACGGGCAAATTCCTGTCGCTGACGAAAACGGGCAAATTCAGTACATTATTCAAGGTAACTTGGATAATCCCAACCATACCCTGTACTTAAAAACGCGCAATCACGAAGAAATTGGCCGCCTTTATGCTGACGGCAACGGCCTGATCTCCTCTTTTACCATTGACGTGGTGAACCATTCTCTAGTCAAAGTTAAGCGCCTCAACAGCCGTGTAACCAACTTATTTTACCTGACGCGGCTCAATTATATTGTCACTGGCAGCATTAAAAAAGGCAGTTACAAGTTTTCATTTGGGATTAAAAAGGTGGCTACAGTTAAGACAAAAGTTGGTAAAACTGGCGTGATCTTAACCTGTGACATTGCGCGCCCAGAAGATGTCCCCTTTATTTTGTTAAGCGCCACACTTTTTACGCAGTGGCACACAACCCCGTTAAAATTACCGACCTTCCCACCAATCGGGCGCAAGGTTAACGTTAATTTGAATTAGAAAAGTAGTGCAAGAAAAAGAAAAAGGCTCACAATTAGTTTAACTTTAAAGGTTAGGCGTAATTGTAAGCTTGGTCTCTAATCTTGTTAACTTGATTCAGTTATTTATTCATTGAACACTTAAATAACCGACAAGAGACGAGTTAAGCCCGTCTTTTGTCCTAAGTATAACAAAACTCTATCAGTTTTTAAATGAAAAGATGGTAAGCAACGTGGCTTTGCGTGCTTATTCATAACGCTAAGCTAGGTATGAAGTGTAGGTAAAATGTATTTTTTTATTTGTATGGTAATGATTTTTATTTTATTGGCGAGCTTTGTAATTGGTTATCTAAGAATTATGGGGATTTTTGCTGTAATTCTTGGCATTATTTTAGTAGTGTGTGCATTAGTTACTTGGATAAAAAGAAGATCAAGTAATGAAGATCCAGATGAACGAGATTTAAGAGAAGCTCGCGAACTTTTAGACAG
Organism: Lactobacillus sp. ESL0700; assembly: GCF_029392095.1. Lineage (NCBI taxonomy): Bacteria > Bacillati > Bacillota > Bacilli > Lactobacillales > Lactobacillaceae > Lactobacillus > Lactobacillus sp. ESL0700. The sequence goes on along the minus strand of NZ_CP113930.1, from coordinate 690,866 downwards.
TATCAGTAAGCCCAAGAAACATAAATGGTAATAAATAAAGCTGTTAGAGCAACTCACTCTAACAGCTTTATTTTTTCTACTAAAATATGGAAATTTTAAGAAAAACCTTCAGGACTCTGCTTAAAATACTTACTTCTTAAATTTTTCCAATCTCGACTCTGCTATTTCTGTGTTTAATTCTTGTTCATAGCAGCTAATCTGGTCCTGATCCCAATCATAGTAAGCCGCCATGTGCTTGATCACACCTACTTTAACTTCATCTATGGTATCGTTCTTAAACAGAACGTGATACGTCCGGCGCAACAAGTAATCAACTGGGGTCAGCGCCATTTCTTCATTAAGCGAATAATCAAGTGCTGCAGTCTGCCCTAGTGTTAAGCCCTCTGCTGGCTCAATTTCTTGTGCATGTTCAAAAATTTGGTCTGCTTCTGAACCAAAGAGATTGGCAATTTCCGTCGCATCTTCTTGGCTAATCCCACTTTGCGTACCACGTTGAGCAATTGCTGCCAGCTCTGCTTCAGCATTATCGGAATCAAAGTCGCCACCTGCAACCTTGATTTCAGCCGAATCTTGCAAAACAAAATCTTTACCAAACTCATCATGCTGCTTTTGCTTGATTTTAGCTAAAGCACCATTGGCCATAATCCGGTAATCTGTCAGCTTACCACCAGCTAAAGTGATCAAACCATCTTCTGCTTCTGTCAGCGAGCTACCACGCGAAACAGCAGACGGAGCTGACGTACTATCTGATACACTAGCACCACTAACAGCATCGGCAGCTTCAGTTGGGCTGACTTCAGCCTCAATTAACGGCCGAACACCGGCCCAGCTAGCCTCAATATCATCAACTGTTAAGTGAGCAGACGGATATTTTCTGTTAATAATATCCAGCAGATAATCAACGTCACTTTGTTCAACCGTTGGGTGCGCGTAATCACCGGTAAAGTCCGTATCAGTCGTGCCAAAGTATGTTTTGCCTTCCCGCGGAATTGTGAAAATCATGCGGCCATCGGCGGTTCCTGAACCAAAGTAAGTTGGTTGTGGTACCTTGAGCCGTGATTGATCAACTACTAAATGCACACCTTTGGTTGGGCGTAAACGCGGCTTCTTATAGACCTGCTTGTCCTCTTGTCTTACAGTGTCAGACCACGGTCCAGATGTATTAATCACAACATTAGCATGAATCGTAAATTCTTCGTCTGTTAACTGATCCTTAACTTTCACACCATTTACATGGCCTTGGTCATCATGCAAAATTTCGATGCACTTCAACCGACTAACAGCAAGACAGCCTAACGTATGAGCTTTTTTGACATTTTCTACTACCAGACGCGAATCGTTGTTTTGGTAGTCAAGGTAGACCCCTGCTCCTTGCAAGTTAACCGGATTCAACTGCGGTTCACGCTTTAAAGTTTCTTCCTTATCGATTGTATAGTTGGCGTATTTCATTAATGGTGAGTCGCCCTCAATGCCTGCCAAGTGGTCATATAAGTCCATTGCGACCTTAACAGAAAACATGGTAAAGGTGGTCCCTGGTTCATCATAAATTGGCAAAATCATGGGATCAGGTTGGGTCATATGGGGCGCAATATGCTGAATTACGGCCCGCTCCTTTACCGTATCTGAAACCACTTGGACGTCAAATGTTTTCAAATAGCGAATGCCGCCATGTACCAGTCTGGTTGAGCGCGATGAAGTGCCACCGCCAAAGTCCTGCATATCAATCAGACCGGTTTTCATATTAGCCGCAGCTGCTTGTAAAGCTACACCAGCGCCAGTAATCCCGCCGCCGATAACTAGCAAGTCTAGTTGTTCATTTTTTAAACGGTCAATTTCTTCTTTTCTTGTTGTTAATGAAAATGTCATTTTCTTCAGTCTCCTAGCTTCTAATCTTCTGCTTGATAAGGATGATATGAAAAGCTTTGTGCTGCTTTAACCGCCGATTGCCAGCCTGAATACAAGTTATTGCGTTCTGCAGCGCTCATTTGTGGTTTAAAAATCTTTCCTGCCTTTTGAATCTTTTTAATCTCATCAACATTTTTCCAAAAACCAATTGCAAGACCTGCTAAAAATGCGGCACCTAATGCAGTTGTCTCCAAATTAGCAGCACGTTCAATCTCGATTCCTAAAATATCGGCCTGGAACTGCATTAAGTAATCATTATTGGCAGCACCACCGTCAACCTTGAGCTTAGGAATTGGAATACCAGTATCTACGCGCATTGTGTCAATGACATCCCGACTTTGATATGCCAGTGACTGCAAGGTAGCCTTGGTAAAGTCATCCCGTGAAGTACCACGAGTTAAGCCAAAGACAGAGCCGCGAACGTTAGAGTCCCAATATGGTGCACCTAATCCCGTAAAGGCAGGAACAACAAAGACTTCATTATGGTCAGTTGAATTACGCGCTGCTTCTTCGGATTGTGGTGCATCGTCAATGATTTGCATCTGGTCACGCAGCCACTGAATTGCGGACCCAGCAACATAAATACTACCTTCTAAGGCGTAATTGACTTTGCCATTAATGCCATAGGCAATCGTTGTTAGCAAATTGTTAGCGGAGAACTTTGGCTTTTCACCCGTGTTCATCACGGTGAAGGCACCTGTACCATAGGTATTCTTAATCATCCCTGGCTCAAATGCCAATTGACCAAACAAGGCTGCTTGCTGGTCACCAGCCATGCCAGCGATTGGCACGCGACTACCATAGAAGTGATAATCAGCGGTCTGGCCATAAATTTCTGAATTGGATTTAACTTCTGGAAGCATTTTCCGCGGAATATTAAGCAGCTTCAGAATGTCGTCGTCCCAGTCAAGCTTAGAAATATTAAATAGCATAGTTCTGCTGGCATTAGAATAGTCAGTGACATGAACCTTGCCACCAGTTAATTTCCAGACCAGCCAAGAGTCAATCGTGCCAAATAACAACTCGCCCTTTTCAGCGCGTTCTTGAGCACCAGCAACATGATCCAAAATCCAGCGAATCTTGGTAGCTGAAAAGTAAGCATCAGGAATCAGGCCCGTCTTTTCATGAATTAAGTCTTGATAGCCATCTTTAATCAATTGATCTGCTAATTCCGAAGTCTGCCGTGATTGCCACACAATCGCATGGTAGATTGGCAAGCCAGTCTTCTTATCCCAGATAACCGTCGTTTCCCGCTGATTAGTAATCCCAATTCCAGCGATTTGTTCTGGCTTGATACCCGAATTAATAAAGGAATTGGCAATCGTTGATAAGACCGAATTCCAAATTTCATTAGCATCGTGTTCTACCCAACCTGGCTTAGGAAAGTATTGCCGAAACTCCTTGCGTGAATCAATTACCTTTTTACCTGCATGATCCATGATAATCGCACGCGTGCTTGTTGTTCCTTCATCAATCGCTAAAATATATTTTTCGGCCATCTTTGCGTCTCCTTCTACTACTAAAGTTAATTTTAAGTAAAATTATCATTCGCTACAGTTAAAATTCTACTCTGACAATCTAGGAAGCGCTAACATATAATAGTAATAACTTATTAGTTGAAGTTATGAATCGAGGAAAACTAATGAAATATAATTTGATGGCGATTAAATATTTCGTTGATGTGGTTGAAACGCAAGGCTTTACACCAGCTGCCAAAAGAAATTTTGTTTCGCAAACTGCCATCAGCAATGCTGTCAAAAACTTGGAAAAAGAGATTAACATTAAGCTGATTGACCGTTCCACGTCGCACTTTAAAGTTACTCCTGCAGGTGTCAACTTTTATCATTATTCTGTTGCCTTGCTCAAGCATTACTATAATTTTGGCGAGAAAGTCAGCCAGCTCAATAACTCATACAGTACTTTGCGAATTCATTATTTGCGCGGCTTTGGTCATTGGGCAATCCGGTTAGCGCAAAACTTGAAAGAAACAATACCAAAGATTCAGCTGCAATTAGATACGGAAAACTTTGCCGGCAGTATTCCTAAGCTTGATGCAAGTGATTACGATATTTTAATCGGCTTTGCGACAGCTGTCAGCAAGATCAAGGATATTCATCTTAAGAGCATTGGCACTGCCAACTTTGGCGTTTTAGTCAACAAAAATTCCCAAGAAAGTAGCACTAGCCAACCATTATTTTTACAAAAATGGTCGGCGACTGATAACAATGACGTCCAAACTAAGATTAGGCTGATCCTAAAAGAGATGAATATTGCCTATGATCCTGTTATCTATCTCGATAGTTTCGACGCGGCACTAGCCAATATTGTGCTCAATCACGGCATGGCAATCTATCCTAAAGAATTGCCAATCCCCACTAACTATGGGCAAGATGTTTGCTACTTACCAAATATTCCTAGTCTGCAATATGATGTTGTCGCAATTTATAAAGACCCTGCCATCAGTAAAATTTTAACTAGCAGTTTAGTAAGATGAAATAAAAATACCAGATAAGCTTTAAAACCTATCTGGTATTTTTGTATTTAATCTTTTGCAATTGGCATTTTACTTTTTGAGATATAATCAATATGTTTTACAAATTGTCCCTTATGCTTAACAACAACATATTGCTGATTAGGATCATAGCCACCAAATTCCTCAAGCTTGTAAGACAGCTTGTTACCATCTCTATCCAAGGCCTGAATATTACGATAATCCTGCGTACCTTTAGGTACCTTGGCATAGTCGGTTTGCACCGTAATAAATGGATTAAAGTAATCCTTAACCTCATCGACAAGCGGGATATGAATCATCGACAAAAGTGCAACTAGCGCTACCATTACAACTACACTATTTAAGAAAAAATTTTCAATATGCTTCATTTTGATCTCCGTCATCAATTCAAGTGTTCTATATCAATAATACAGTATTAAGCATATTTAAAATAACATGTTCATATTATATTGTCAATATCTTATAGAATTTTTAACAGGAAGCTACGTTATTGTTTTCTCTTAACCGAATTTGCTTATTTTCAATTGTAATTACATAGTCACATTGCTGCCAGACTTCTTGGGCATGAGTTGCAATAATGACAGTTGCATCCCTGCCAAAGTCATTTAGTAAAGAATGCAGGACCACCTTGCCGTTTTCGGCATCAAGGGACCCAGTCGGCTCATCCGCAAAAATCACTTGCGGCTTTTTTAGAATTATTCGGGCTAATGCGATCCGCTGCTGCTCTCCCCCACTTAAAGTATAAATTTTTTGTTTTGAATCCAAATAATCTAACCCCAAATGGCTCAAGACGGCTTTCATTTTGGCTTCTTTTTCAGCTCGTGATAACTTCTGATTAGCAAAGCCTAAGTCTAGATTTTGCTTAACTGTTTCAGTATCAATCAGGCCAAAATTTTGAAAAATAAAGCCAAAATAGTCCCGATATAGTTTCCGTTGATTTTTCGCATTTACCGTAATATTGTCAATCGTGATCTTCCCAGAAGTCGGTTTTTCTAGGCCACTTAAAATATTCAAAAACGTTGTCTTGCCCGCGCCACTCTTGCCAACAATGGCATAACTTTTACCGGTTGCTAAACTACAATTAATATCATCAAAAATGGTCTTTTGTTTAAATTTCTTCGAAAGCTTTTCTACTTTAATCATCTTTTAGCTCCTAGTTTCCGTGATTAAGTGTCACTAATAAATTACGTTCTGCGTGCCAGCAAGTTAGCCAAATTATCAATCCTTCTAGTAATAGATACCCGCCGGTAAACAACATTAAATTAATAGCATTTAATTTGAGTAAAACCAGCATAATCACGAGAACATCCATCCCCAGATTAGCAAGCAAAAATAGTCCGGTCAGTTTAGCGTTAGATTTACCAAACACTTTGGTAACGGCCATTTTATGGCGCTCATTTTGTAAGAAGGTGGAGGTCACAAATAAAATAATAAAAATCAGCTGCAATA